>DATEPX010000247.1:0-4830 GCA_035272945.1 Terriglobales bacterium | reverse complement strand
TACCTACGGAACCTCGGCTCTAGCACAACTTCTGAGCAAGGCCACCACGGTTTATCAGGTCGTTGAGGCAATTCAATTTCTGTTGTGGACGCTGTCCCTACCGGGACATGCCAAAGATTTGGAAAAGTGTTGCGACCGCTTAAACAGGGTTCTGGATATAAGTCCCAACGTCCCGATTCAGATCGTTTTCAATGGCAAAGAAGCAGTCATCTACCCGACCGGCGCGGAACTTCTGGACGAAGCAGTCATCGAAAGCAATCTGATTTGGCTCGGGGATTACCCTACCGTCCTAAAACGTTTGAAGAAGCGTTAAAGATTTATCAGAGTAAGGACCTAGCAGGCTGCGGAAAAACTCGGCGGATAGGCACGGTCTCACCATTGGCTGACGCCATCCGGACTCTTGCCGGGCGATAGCTCAACCCGAAGTGACTTTGCATCGATTCTCCCGGCCAGTCCGTAACACGGGCCGAGAACTAATCGGTACACCTTGTCGCCATTCTGGTCGGTAGCTGTTTCGATTCCCAAATACATGATGACGTTTTGACCACTGAAGTCCTGCAACTCAATGTCCGTCACGTTCTCAAAAATGAAATCTACCATGGCCGGTTTGTGCGGATAGTACGGGTAGACAGGAAGAACAGATTGGCCTTTGCGAGCCAAGGACAGGCTGATGACCTCTGCATCGTGGAAGTTGGGCCAGCTTCCAAACCACTGCCTCACCGCTTCCGCGCCAGTCAGTTCTGCTTCAACCCCAGATTCGTTCCTGCAGAAATCATCGGGCAAGACTAGGCAACTGTCCAGTACCAGAAAACTCTCTTGTTTCCACAACACAAGCTGATAAGAAGTAAGGTATGCGTGGAAAAGATGAGCAACAGTTGGACGTGTTCAGCTATATCAGCCCCGAGCAGCGAGTTCCGCAAGACCACCCACTGCGTTCGCTGCGTGCCATGACCGATGAGGCATTAAGGGGACTGCAGCCCAGGTTCAACAAGCTGTACGCCAAAACTGGACGCCCCTCGATTGCGCCGGAGAAGTTGTTGCGGGCGCTCCTGCTGCAAGCGCTGTACTCGGTGCGCAGCGAGCGGCTGTTGATGGAACAGCTCGACTACAATCTGCTGTTCCGCTGGTTCGTGGGCTTGAACATGGATGACTCCGTCTGGGACGTGACCGTGTTCACCAAGAACCGCGAGCGCCTGCTCGATGGAGACATTGCCGAAGCCTTCTTCCAAGCTGTGCTCCAGCAGGCACGCGAGCGGAGTCTGCTCTCGGACGAGCACTTCACCGTGGATGGAACGCTGTTGGAAGCGTGGGCGAGTGTGAAGAGTTATCAGCGCAAGGATGCGAAGAACGCCGTTCCGCCGGACGACCCTGGCAATGCGACGGTGGACTTCCACGGGGAGAAGCGGTCGAACCAGACGCATGCATCGAAGACGGACCCGGATGCGAAGATGGCGCGCAAAGGCAAGGGCAAAGAAGCCAAGCTGAGTTACAACGGGAATCTGCTGGTGGAGAACCGCCACGGTCTGATCGTAAACACAGAAGTGTTCGAGGCCAACGGAACGGCGGAGCGCGATGCTGCGCTGGTAATGCTGGAGCAGATTACGGGTACGAAACAGGTCACTGTGGGAGGCGACAAGGCATACGACACGGCGGACTTTGTGGCCGAGTGCCGAAACCTAAAGGTCACGCCGCATGTGGCCCAGAACCTGGAACGGCCTGGTGGGAGCGCGATTGATGCTCGCACGACACAGCACGCGGGATATGCCATCAGTCAGAGGAAGAGGAAGCGCATTGAAGAGTGCTTCGGATGGCTGAAAACGATCGCGCTGTTGCGAAAGGTTCGGCATCGCGGAATCTTCAAGGTGGGATGGGTCTTCACCTTCGCGGCAGCAGCCTATAATCTGGTCCGCATGCGGAATCTAGCGATTCAAGCGACGTAAGCCGAGGTCGCAGTGTATCCAACGGCTCGAAAAACGATCTGCGAGCCGCCAGCGAGGCACCCGAAGTCCTTCCCCAAGTCATAAAATCGCGGAGCCTGAACAGAATCTATGTCGCGACATCCCTTTTTCCGCAGCCTGCTAGGGAGATAGTTCGACTTAAACCACAAGTAGCTGCAAACTGTGGATGCCAATGCGTAAAACAGCAAGCCAACATAATACTGATCGAAACACGCGCCGAGGTATAGCCTCGCCAAGGTCTGCAATCGGTCTGCTTCAAATACTCGCAAGTAATCAGCGCCGCTCAATAGCCGCCGAGCCTCAAAAAGATTGAGCGTCATAAGAACCCACATCAGGGCATATACCAGCCTCCAGAATGCCGCCAGCGAGGCAAGGCCCCGATTGACTGGCTTGAGGATCACGTAAAGCGCCGTGAGTAGTATTACAAGGCCGGTGCAGTAAATCAGACCGCAGGCGATACCGATACGAAATAGGCGTTCGTGCGCCACGATATTCCGAGCGGTTTCCGCAGCATTGCCCGCGACAATCAGACGCTCGTGGATTCGAAAATTAGCAAAGACCACGATTGCCATCGCGAAACAACAGCGCGTTCTGAATAACATCACGAGGTGATTTGCCCAGAACTACATCCTGTCCGGTGGAATGTCTGGCAAAATAGGTTAGTCAGACGAGAGCTGGTCGCATGCACTCTATCTGCACCACCCTTCTGGAGATTTTTTACGAGGAAATCGGTCCTTGAAATGGTTCACCGGTTCTCGTACTTCACGGCTGGCCCGACGCGCCTCGGGGATGGACGACTGCGGCCCGCACGTTCTTCGGTTCCGGATATTCATACACGCCGCGTCCTGACTTGCGCCCTAAGCGGCCGGCTTTGACGTACTGCACAAGTAGTGGCGCAGGCCGATATTTCTCTCCCAAAGTTTTGTGCAGATATTCGAGGATGTGCAGCCGCGTGTCCAGGCCGACCAGATCGACCATTTCGAACGGCCCCATGGGATGGTTCAAGCCAAGCTTTAAGGCTTTATCGATATCTTCCGCGGACGCAATGCCTTCCTGCAGCATGCAAAAGGCCTCATTGCCGATCATGGCATTAATGCGGCTGGTGATGAATCCGGGCGACTCCTTGATGACTACAACATCTTTGCCCATGCGTTTGCCCACCTCGACGGCAGTGGCGAGTGTCTCGTCGTCGGTTTCAAGGGCGCGCACGATTTCCAGCAGTTTCATCTTGTGTACAGGATTGAAAAAGTGCATCCCCAAAATTTTCGTCGCTCGATAAGTGACGCTGGCAATTTCCGTGATACTCAGTGACGACGTATTCGACGCCAGAATGGTGCCGGGGCGGCAGATCTTGTCCAGCAAGGTGAAGATCTCGATCTTTGATTCCATTTCTTCAGGGACGGCCTCGATCACCAGATCGGCTTCGCGCGCTGCTTCTTCGACGCTGCCAGCGTATTCCAGGCGACCTCGGGCAGATTCCGCAGCGCCCGCGGAAATTTTCCCCAGCTCAACTGCTTTGTCGAGGTTGACGCGAATTTCGTCTTCGGCTTTGCGCAACGCGTTGGGCAGCAGATCTTCCAGGATGGTGCGATATCCGCCCAACGCGGCGACATGCGCAATGCCTCGGCCCATGATGCCGGCACCGATGACGGCGATAGTGTTGACCTGCCCCACTACGGCTGCCCTCCCTTTTCCAGGTGCGCCAGTACTCCGTCCAGGCTGTTGCGAGCGACGCGCAAATGTTCGATCACGCGCTTTCGCTCCTCCGCCTCCATAAAGGGGATGGAAGCGCTAATGCGCCGCAGGGTGGTAACAATGTCGTCCACGTAATTGATAAGGCGGATGAGTTCTCCAGTAGCTGCCATGAATGCTCCTGTTCCTGAAATTCGCAATGACGCGGAATTGTTCCTGAGTCGAACCCCTCGATGCCGGCGAATGACTATTCTCAACGGTGGAGAAGAATTAGTAAAGGCGGCGTCATGTCAGTGATCGGAACGGTGTTCCAGTTGCCGACTTGCGTGCCCGATCGTGGAGTCGGACCGCGGCCTGATAAACGGAGTCAACGTTGTCCACGTCGTCGAACGTGGGAGATCGAGGCGGATTGCCTTTGCCCCACCGCCACTCCCCCGTTACAGCACCGCCGAAGCTTATGCTGCCAATTCCATCTCGGCGGACACGCTTGTCGACTAAAGTCAGGGTTTCAAAATACGCGCTCGAAGATGCTCGGCTTCCAAACCCTCCTTCAACAATGCATTATGAAAGAGCGCCCCACTTAGGAGGTCGTGGCGCCGCCTCCGCTCCGCTGCGCTGTGCAGGGCTTCGCTCCGCTACGGCGGCTAGAGAGTAACTGCAGAGGTTGTGGGGGTGGCAAAGAAGTGTAGGAGGGTGTAGGCAAAGCAGCTGGACAATGGCATTTTACCTTGAGGGAAAGATTCCGTTTGAGGCGAATGATCTTTCCCCCAAGGAGGCAACTGCAATGAGTCGCGACATCAAGTATATCGGCATGGACGTGCACAAGGAAGCGATTGTGATCGCCGTCCTGAATGGCAGTGGAAAGCTGGTGATGGAGTCTATCGTCGAAACCAAAGCCAACAGCATTCTGCAGTTTATCCACGGCCTACGGGGCGAGCTGCATGTGACCTGGGAAGAGGGAACCTGGGCATCTTGGTTGTACGATCGCTGCAGCCGCAGGTGGAGCAAGTGTTGGTCTGTAATCCGCGGCGCAATGCCTTATTAAATGCCTTATTAAAGGAGGGCAGCAAGAGCGACAAGGTGGATGCACGGAAGCTGGCCGAGTTGTTGCGCACCGGCATGCTGCGACCGGTCTATCACGGAGAAAATGGACTCCGCACGTTGCGAGAGTTAGCGCGCA
>DATEPX010000246.1:0-112314 GCA_035272945.1 Terriglobales bacterium | reverse complement strand
CCCGGGCGTGGAAGAGCCGGGCTTCAGCCCGGCGTTGGCGCAGTCTCTCCCCTTCTTATCTCGAGCGGAACCGGAGGATTCGCGAGAGCGACTCCTTTCCAGCTTATCGTCTGAGGACGTGGCCCTGAAGAGCGCTCTTCCACAGGGGCGTGGGAACAGTTCCCTCTGCTCACACATATGTTCATCTTGGTACGCAAGCCGCAAAATCAGATAACAAAAATTTTACAAACATTTTATGGACACAACACTACCGGATTGTTGAACATTATGCGAAGATGTCCAGCAAGTTAGCCAGGAAGGCAGCGCACCACTTCGGATGTCAGTTGTCCTGAAAATTGATCGGCGCCGCCGCATCGTTGTGTCCACCTTTTACGGCGACGTCAGCAGCGATGAGATTCTTCGACACGGACAAGAGATCCAGGCTGATCCTGATTTCGATCCCAACTTCGACGAAATTGTAGACTTTACTTCCGTCACGAGAGCCCTGGTCTCTCAAGCCACACTCGGGAAGCTAGCCACACTCGGGAGGCTAGCCGTCAACAATAGTGTTTTCAATGCGCAGACGCGGCACATCATCGTCGCTCCTGCGGAGCGCGCATTCCGGCTAGCGCAGAAGTACAAGGCTCTGACGGCGGCAACTCGCCCAAAGCTTGACGTCGTGCGAACGCTAGCCGAAGCTTATCAACGGCTCGATATCGAGTTTCCCGGTATTCGTTGACGATCCGACCAAAGACGAGTCGAAACATGCGACAATCAGGCTCACACACGGCAACCAGCCAACTGGCATCTGAACCCTGAACTCTGACCACCGTATCAACGTCGCCGTCATTGGCGTAGGCGCATTCGGACGTAATCACGTCCGTGTTTACCAGCAACTCGAGCGGCAAGGCGAACCGGGGCGTCTGGCTGCGATCGTGGACACTGACACCAGCCGTGCTGACGCTGTTGCCAAGGAATACGGAACACGTTCCTTGGGCTCGGTTGAGCAATTGATTGCCACGCGAAATGAAATCCAAGCGGCGTCGGTGGCAGTGCCTACGGTGGCGCACCTGAGTGTCGCCCGCAAGCTAATGGAAGCGGGTATCGACGTGCTCATCGAGAAGCCGCTGGCACCCTCTCTGGCGGAAGCCGACGAACTCGTTCGAGTCGCCAACAGCCACGGGCGCATTGCTCAGGTAGGGCATCTGGAGCGCTTTAATCCTGCTGTGCGGGCGACTGCACCCCTCATTACTCAGCCGATGTTCTTTGAGGTACACCGCCTCAGCGTGTTTACCCCACGGTCCCTCGATATTGACGTGGTGCTCGATCTGATGATCCATGATCTGGACATCGTGCTCTCCTTTGTCAATTCTCCGGTCAAAGAGATTCGGGCGGTCGGTTTGCCCATTCTTTCCGGTAAGGTGGATATCGCCAATGTCCGGATGGAATTCGACTCGGGGTGTGTAGCCAACTTTACAGCCAGCCGAGTTTCGACTGAGCGGGTTCGCAAGCTGCGCTTCTTTCAACCCGGGCAGTACATTTCGATTGATTACAGCCGCCAAGACGTGCTGGTTTTTTCTGTGGGGCAGGATGGGGTACCTTCGGCTAACCCGCAGATCTCAGTGACCAAGCCGCCCGTCACCTCCGAGGAACCCTTACAGGCCGAATTGCGGTCATTTCTGAGTGCGGTCCGAACGCGCTCGGAACCGGAAGCGCCCCTTGGCGAGGGCCGGCGCGCCCTAGGCGTCGCTCTCGATGTCCTTGCCGCCATCCGGGAGCACGGCAAAAAGGTGAACCTGGACAAGCTCGCGATTCCCCGATGAGGTCGGCCAACAGCAGACAACTTCATTCTTTACAAAAACTTACAATCTCCAACCTTGAAATGCTGCTACAACTGAAGGGTTGGCCACCTATGTGGCTTCGCAGATTAGGCAAACAATGCGACAATAAGAGGAAGTCAGCCGCAGCGCCGACGTTCCCCCTAGGGTTTGGCAGCCATCGTGCTGCTTATGTGTAATTAGCTGTCGATGCCCATCATCCAAATACCGCTCAGGGATCCGGATAAGCGGCAGCCTGCGCCGCCGCTGCGTGTGCCGGAGAGTGACCTCTACGATGGCGAGCGCTGGGAATCCGCCTATCGGGACCTGCACGCTTCTCCTACCTTACTGATTCAGCTGCAGGACGACCTCTCGCGCTCCCGCATGCGGGAGGCATTTTGGATTTCAGTAGTGGTTCACTTGATCATGGTGGTGTTGGTCATCAACTCGCCGCGCTTCGAGCGCTGGATGTTCCGCCGGGGAGTGTTGATGGTGTCGCCCAACAACCGCCTCCGCAACAAGGAGCTAACTTACCTGGAGATGCCGAGCGACACGCAAAAGATAACCAAGCGGCCAAACACCAACATCATCTCCGACAAAGACCGCATTGCCACATCGAAGAAGCCCCACCTGGACCCGGAGGAACTGCGAAAGATCCTGGATAGCTCACGTCCTGGGTTGCCGGGAGCCCCGTCACCTCCCACGTTGAAGCCCGAGCCGGCCACAGCCCAAAAACCTTCGCCGCAGCAGCAACAAGCGCAACAGCAGCAGGCCCAAGGTCAGCCCTCGCGACCACCCACCCCGCCTGCCAACGACAAGGAGACGGCCGCCCTGCAGGCTCCGCCCAATCTCTTCGGGAAAGCGTTGTCAGCAGGGTCCGCAGTCGAGCAAGCAGCGCGCGCCTCACTCGCTAATCGCAGCGGCTATGGCGGATCGGAGGGAGACTACGGTCTGGGACAAGGCCGACAGCCTACCCAGGCTTTGGGCGAGATGGATGTGCTCAGCGACACGATGGGAGTTGACTTCGGTCCCTACCTGTCGCGCGTTCTACATGATGTCCGCGAGAGCTGGTACAACCTGATCCCGGAAGCAGCGCGTCCGCCGATCATGAAGAAGGGCAAAGTCGCGATTGAATTTGCCATCCTCAAAGACGGCAGCATTCAGGGACTACAAAGGATATCGAGTTCAGGTGACATCTCGCTGGACCGCGCCGCCTGGGGTGGAATTACGAACTGCAATCCATTCCCGCCACTCCCACCGCAGTATGGCGGACAGTATCTGGCACTGCGCTTTTATTTCTACTACAACCCCAGCAAGAACGAACTGCAGTAGCTCTTCTCACCACACCCGGCAGGCGTTCTGACGCACCATGGCTGACCCCGGCTTGCAGTGAAACGCCTGCTGGAATTCGGGCATATTGGAAACAACTCCGTTGGCGCGGTACTTCTCCGGCGAGTGGGGATCGACTGTGGCGCGCAGACGCTTGGTTTCATCGCGCTCATTGGTGCACCAGCTCTGCCCATAGCCAATGAAGAAGCGCTGCTCGGGCGTGAAGTCGTCGACTGGTTGCAGGTTCTGGCCCTGCGTATCGGTTTTCCAGGCTACGTAGGCGAGGATCAATCCACCAAGGTCAGCGACATCCTCTCCCAGAGTTAGCTTGCTATTGATCTTGATGTCGTCCACGATCGTGTACTGGGCGTACTGGTCGGAAATACAGCCGGTGCGCTGCAAGAAAGCCTTCTCGTCCTCCGGTGTCCACCAGTCGCGCAGATTGCCTTGCGCGTCGAACTGGCGGCCTTCGTCGTCGAAACCGTGCGTTAGTTCGTGGCCGATTGTCCCACCGGTGTTGCCGTAATTCGGTGCGGCATCCGAGTTGGCATCAAACAGCGGCGGCTGAAGCACGCCGGCAGGGAAATTGATGTCGTTCTTCTGGGGGTCGTAGTAGGCGTTCACCGTAGGGGGAGTCATGCCCCACTCCCCCCGATCCACGGGCTTGCCGATTTTGTGCAGGTCGCGCTGGAATTCGAAATTGCGGGCGCGGACAACATTGCCCGCCTCATCGCCACCTATGATCTCAAGCTTACTGTAGTCGCGCCACTTGTCGGGATAGGCAATCTTGTTAACCATGGTGTGCAGTTTCTCGAGGGCACGCTGTCTGGTCGCATCACTCATCCACGACAGCGACTTCATATCCTGCTCCATGGCGCCTTCGATTTCCCGAACCATCTTGAGCGCGGACTGCTTGGCTTCCGGGCTGAAATACTTTTCTACGTAGGCCTGCCCAAGGGCCTCGCCTAGGTCGTTGTCCACGTAATTCACACAGCGCTTCCAGCGCGGCTGGATTTGCTCAACCCCGCGCAAGGTTTTTGAGTAGAAATCGAAGTTTGCATTTACGAAAGGAGAGGAAAGGTACGGCGCGTTGGCGTGAACCAGGTGCCAGCGGAGATAGGTTTTCCAGTTGGCCAGATCTTCGCTTTTGACTTCGGCCTCCATGATCTTGAAGAACTCAGGTGTGGCGACGTTGAGCGACTGCACCGGACCGAGCCCCACCTTGGCGAAATATTGATTCCAGCGGAAGGACGGGCTGAGCGCGGCCAACTGCTGGCTGGTCATCTTGTGGTCAAGGTTCTTGGGCTCGCGACGCTCGACGCGCGTGAGCGAGCCTTTGGCCAGGGCGGTCTCAATGCGCATAACGGTTTGCGCTTCCTGACTGGCGGCTTGCGGCTTGTCGCCCAGCAACTCAAACATCTTCTGCACGTGCGCGATGTAGGCCTTGCGTAGGTCCTGAGATTTTGCGTCCTCTTTCAGGTAGTAATCTCGGTCGGGCAGGCCGAGTCCGCCCTGGTCGAGTCCGGCGATCACCTGGTTGGCATCCCGGAAGTCCTGTTGCGAACCGAATTCAAACAGCACTCCTTCCGCGGCCATGCGCGAGGCGAGATCCGGCAGTTCGTCTTTGGAATGCAGGGTTTCTATCTCCTGCAGCACCGGCCTGAGGGGCGTGACACCAGCGGTTTCGACCGCCTTTTCGTCCATGCAACTGGCGTAGTAATCGCCGATCTTCTGCTGGACCGAAGTGCGCTTCGGGTCCTGTACTGAAACACTCTCCAGCAGCCCACGCAACTGGAGCAGGGTCTCGTCCTGGAGCTTGGAATAAGCGCTCCAGTTAGATTGATCGGCCGGGATGGGATTCTTCTTCATCCAGTTTCCGCACGCGTAGGTGTAGAAGTCCTCGCACGGATCAACGCTCTTGTCCATGGAAGACACATCCAGCACGGGCTGGCGCTGGGTAGGAGTCGCAGCGTTTTGGGCAAACGAACTGGAGAACAAAACAACCAAAGCCACTAACGAGCAGAGGCCCTTTGTACGACGCATGAGTAGTCCTTTCGAATCAAGAACAGGATAAGAGCGAAACGCAGTAGCTTAGCTGAACTCACGAATGCTTGCCCAGCACTGGGCCGACACACCCTCGCCCCGGTATTCAGACGTTGTTACGCAGAATCGGTTGGCCTGGTTCCTCCTTCTCTTGGAATTGCTAAGCTGAACGGGTCGTGGCAGAGTCCGGATAGGCTAGCCGGATTAAAGTGCGCTCGGAGAACGGGACATACAGCAGAGCTGCGGTCACGGCAAATGCCCCTCCCAACCCGATGATTTCAATTAGCAGAAAGGGAGCCAGGGCCCAGAGCAGGTCCAGGACCAGGACCAGGAGAAACAGCCGCTGAAACTTCTCACCCAGGCGCCGATGGTCGAAGGCCACCGCTGAGATGAGATAGCAGCGAAGCGGTATACCGGCCGCGGCAGTGATCAGAACCAAAACGATCGCCACAACCGATCGCCACCCCGCCAGGAAAGAATCGGCAATCCGGTCGACCCCGTGCAGGCGACTTAAAGCTACTACATAGAAGATCAGGTACATCAGCTGGATCAAGCCAAACAGGCTGCGGGTCAACGCGCGATGAGGGATGGGAACTTCTAATTCCGGATGGAGCGCGGGCCTGGGGATTCGAGAGTTGTCAGGGGATGGGGAGCCCAGCGCCGAGGCGGGCTTGTGGTCGGCCTGAACTGGCGCGATAAAGCGATAGCCGCGCCGAGCAAGCGTCTCCACGAAGCGCGGATTTCCGGCAGAGTCCCCCAGGGCTTCGCGGATCTTGTTGATGGCCGTGTTGAGGCTGTGATCGAAGTCAACAAACGTGTCAGCGGGCCAGAGCTTTTCGCGCAGGTTCTCGCGGGTAACCACGTCGCCGGGATGTTCGAGCAGCAAAGCAAGCACCTGGAAAGGCTGCTCCTGGAGCCGAATGCGGATGCCGCTTTTGCGGAGTTCTCCGGCCTGGAGGTCCGCCTCGAACACGCCAAAACGGACAATGCGCCGGCCCGCAATAGGTGTGGGCGTGGACATAAACCGCCGAGAGCCGTAGTTTAGCATCGCGGCATCGGATCAGGCTGAATCGCCGCTGCGAAGAATAAAGGTAGCGCTACAATACAGGCGTGGCGGTGGCACCCAAACCGGCGAAGCATGCCTCCAAGCCTCCGATCTATTCCCTGGAGACAACTGGGCTGCTCATCATTGCCGTCCTCATTCTCATCCTCATTTTAGTCCGCTACTGGTCCACCGTCGCCTGGAGCGCACGCTGACTGTGCCCGTGCCGTTGCTGGTGGTCGTGCTCGGCCCAACCGGAAGCGGCAAGACCGCGCTTTCTTTGGTTCTGGCTGAGCGTTTTGACGGGGAAATCGTCAATTGCGATTCTGTAGCCATGTACCGGGAATTCGAAATCGGTACGGCTAAGCCTTCACCGGGGGAGCGAGCACAGGCACCTCACCATCTGCTCGATTTTGTTGCTCCCACTGGGTACGTAACTGCGGGCGAATACGCGCGGCTGGGGCGGCAGGTATTACAGGAGATCAGAGGTCGCGGTCGCTTGCCGATTGTTGTGGGCGGGGCGGGATTGTACTTGCGGGCGCTGCTCGAAGGACTTTTTCCGGGTCCGCAACGGTCGGAGGAATTGCGCCAGCGGCTTAGGGAACGTGCCGGACAAAAGGGTCCGGGATACTTACATCAGCTTCTGGGACGATTGGATCCCGCTGCCGCAAAGCAAATCCATGCCAACGACACGCCCAAGCTCATTCGCGCCATCGAAGTGTGCCTGGCCTCGCGTCAAAAGATGACAGAAATGTGGAAACGTGGACGCGAGCCACTGCAGGGATTCCACATCCTCCGCCTGGGATTGAACCCGGAACGGGACGCAGTCTATCAACAGATCAATGAACGGGCGAGAAGGATGTTCGAGTCGGGACTGGTGGAGGAGACGGCCGGGCTGCTTGAGAAATATGGCGAAGCGGCGCGCGCCTTGTCTTCTCTGGGCTACAGGCAGGCGGTTCAGTTGGTACACAGACAAATTGACCGTGGACGAGCGATTTCAGAGGCGCAGCAGGCACACAGGAATTACGCCAAGCGCCAGATGACGTGGTTTCGGCGCGAACCGGAAGTGGTGTGGCTGGCAGGATTCGGAGATGATCCCGCGATCCAGGCGGCCGCTGTCGCGCGAGTGAAGGATGCCCTCCTCAACCCTTGTCATTCCGAGCGGGCTTGAGCCCGCGAGGAATCCCGGTTCTTTCAGCCGAGGCAATCCGGGATGGTCCGTGCGCGTCCGTGGCTAGTCTTCCCAACAAATCACAGGTTGACAACAGGACAAGCTGCCGAGGAAACTGCTAATCCGATTTCCTCTAGGAGCCCTGTTCGATGAACCGTCTCGCCGCGATCCCTCTAGCCGTTTTGGTCACGAGTTGTTTTGCCCAGCAGCCGGCAAAGAGCACTGCCGTCAATTCTGCTCCCCAAGTCACGTACATCCTGGCGGGGCGTCTATTCGATGCAAACGGCGACAATGTACGCGAGACGATGGTGATTGAGGTGGAGAGGGAACGGATCAAGTCGGTCGCTCCCGCGGCCGAGATGAAGATTCCCGCCGGGGCTCGCGTCATTGATCTGTCCCATTCCACCGTGCTGCCGGGCCTGATTGACTGCCATACGCATTTGGCGTCGCGCGCGGATCGCTACAACGAGATTTATCGCTTCAAAGACACTCCTTTTACGCATGCCTTCTTTGCGGTCGGCAATGCTCGCAGGACTCTGGAAGCGGGCTTCACCACCGTGCGCGATGTGGGTTCGCCTGCATTTCTCGCCGTCGATCTTCGCAACTCCATCAACGATGGCTTCACGATTGGTCCGCGGATTGTGGCCAGCGGGCCGGCAATCTCCATCACCGGGGGCCATGGCGATTTGAACAATTATTCGCCTCAGACGCGGGTCACGATGTTTCCCGAGGAGCGCGATTACCGCATTGCCGATGGCGTTGACCAAGTCCGTCATGTAGTACGCGCACAGGTGAAATATGGAGTGGACGTCATCAAGATCCTGGCCACCGGCGGCGTGCTTTCCAAGGGCGACAGTCCGGGCGCTCCACAGTACACATTGGAAGAATTAAAGGCGGCGGCTGAGGAAGCCCACATGGCGGGGCGGAAGATCGCGGCGCATGCTCATGGCGCGCAAGGAATCAAGAACGCGATTCTTGCAGGTATCGACTCCATCGAACACGCGAGTTTGATTGATGATGAAGGCATTCGGCTGGCGAAGGAGCGTGGGACCTATCTCGATATGGACATCTACAATGACGAGTACCTGGTCAACGAAGCCACCAAGGTCGGCCTGCCGGCAGAGAACCTTGAAAAAGAAAAAATGGTGGGGCGTCTGCAGCGCGAAAATTTTGCTAAGGCCGTCAAGGCAGGAGCAAAAATGGCCTTCGGAACCGATGCCGGCGTGTATCCCCACGGCGACAATGCCCGGCAGTTCTACTTCATGGTGAAGTACGGCATGACGACGGCGCAGGCCATTCGCGCGGCAACTTCCAGCGCCGCCGACCTGATTGGACGCGCCAACGATGTGGGCACGATCTCGCCCGGGAAATTTGCAGACATCATTGCCGTGGATGCCGACCCGCTCGCAGATGTTCGCGCGCTCGAACATGTCAGCTTCGTGATGAAGGGCGGAGTGGTTTACAAAGAGAAAGGCACGGACACCCATCCTGCCGCGGACTAGCCCCGCTCGCGACTACAACGTTGATGTCGTGATTCCGAGCCAGGCGCAAGCCTGGCGAAGAATCTTGCGCGCAGTGGCCAAGCCTTGCGATTTTGTTCCCCGTGCACAACCGAACTAACCGCGACCGTGTAGAATCGGCTGATTGACCGCAGAATCCCAAAAACCAACGCCCGCGGGCAGTGCCCTGACTCGCGCTCTCCGGCTTTTCCGACCGTCGCACCAGCATAGCGAATTTTCCGCCACGGTACTCCTCATGTCGGCGGTGATGCTCTCGCGCATTATTGGGTACGTGCGCGAAGCCTATATCGCGTATGCATTCGGAGCGGGAGCTCACACGGATGCCTATGTTGCGGCGTTCACTCTGCCGGACTGGCTGAACTACATCGTGGCGGGCGGCACTGCTTCCATCACCTTCGTCTCGATTTATACCCGCTTCCTGGCGCAGAAGCGCGAGCAAGAAGCGCAGAAGACGTTCTCGATCATCATTACCGTGATGACAACGGTTTTGCTGATCGGGGTGGGCCTGGCCGAGATTTTCACCGCGCCCATTGAAAGCTGGATGTTCCACGGCTTCAACGCGGAGCAACTCCGGCTCTGCGTGTTCCTGACGCGCATTCTGCTGCCGGCGCAAATTTTCTTTTACGTCGGCGGCGTGGTGTCCGCCGTCCTGCTGTCGCACCGACTGTTTCTCTTTCCCGCCTTCGGGCCGCTGATTTACAACGTTTTCATCATCCTGGGGGGGGTGGTACTGGGGCGACAATTCGGGATTGTTTCCCTGGCATACGGGGCGCTGGCGGGAAGCATCATTGGACCCTTCCTGGTAAATGCAATTGGCGCGGCGCGGATAGGCACCGGGTATCGACTGTCATTTGACGTGAATAATTCGGCCTTCCGCGAGTGGGTGCGGCTGTCAGTTCCATTGATGCTGGGCGTTTCACTAGTCACGGCCGACGACTGGATTCTGCGTTACTTCGCGTCGAGTGGCGTGGGGGATATCGCCCGCCTGAACTACGCCAAGAGACTGTTCGCTGTTCCGATTGCCGTGCTGGGACAAGCGACCGGTCAGGCTTCGCTGCCGTTCTTTGCTCGGCTGTTTGGGGAAAAGCGGACCAAGGAGTTCTCCGCGACCGTGAGTGCTTCGGTGTACCGCATCTCGGCCCTTTCGTTCCTGGTGGCAGGGCTGATGATGGCGGGAGCGTTGCCCGTTATTGATCTGGTGTACCGTCGTGGCCGATTCAGTTTCCTCGATTCACAATCTACAGCTCTCTATTTTTTCTGGTTCTCCCTTTCTTTGGCCTTCTGGGCGGCGCAGGCTTTGTACTCGCGGGCCTTCTACGCAGCCGGAGACACGCTGACGCCCATGATCGCTGCCACCCTCATTACCCTAGCTTCTTTGCCGGTGTACTCGGCACTGTTCCACGGATTGTCGGTGGTGGGACTGGCTATCGCTTCGGACGTGGGCATAGTCGCCAACACGTTGGGTTTGGCGATCCTGCTGCACCGGCGAAAATTGGTTCCGATTAGTGAAATGCGCTGGGGAGAATTAGGCAAGGCGGCGTTGACCGCTGTGGCGGCAGGATATTTGAGTTATCGCGTTTCGCGCATTGTGCCCATAAATGGCCGCCGCATGTCGGACGTGCTGGCGCTTGCTCTCCTCACATTGACATGGGCGGCAGCAGTGGCAGCGGGCCTCTGGCTCTTGCGTTCTGATTTGCCGCGCGATCTGCGGCGCCGAAAAAAAACCGCCTATCCCCGGGTAGCCGAGCGGCAGGCCGAAGAGCTCAGCGCGGGGATTGAACCCTAAGCAGGGTGTGTGGGTCTTTGACCCGGGCAGGCGGGTCGAAGACCCGCCTCCACACAGTGACTCGTTACGAAATCTATGCGCGCGCGGCGGCGGCGTTCTCGCTGGTCGTCGACGAAGTCGCCTTCATTTCTTCGCCGTTGGCCTTCTGTCCAGCCTTGCGGATGTCGATACCGCCTTTGAAAAATGCTCCATCTTCGATGGAGATGCGAGCTGCCACCACGTCGCCGGTCAGGGAACCGTCGCTGCGGATGTCTACCCGGTCGCTGGCGGTCAGGTTGCCGCGCACCTTGCCCAGCACCACCACTTCGCGAGCAGTGATGTTGGCGGCGACTACGCCGTTTCGGCCGACAGTCACGCGGTTGCCCGCAAGATTGATCGAACCTTCCACCCGGCCATCTATGTAGAGCGACTCCGAGCCAGTTACCTCGCCCTTGATCACCAGCGACTTACCGATGGTCGCCTGATCGGCGGTGGTGGTTGTGGATACGGGACGCGGGGCTGCCGGAGCTTCGCTGATGGTTGGGGGCGTCGAAATAGACGGGGTGGGACGCTCAGCTTCCGGAGTGCCCGGCCGCGCCGGAGATGTAGGTTGATTCGTGGGCTTCCACATGATTCGAATAAATCCTTTCCTTGTAGTGGGGGTGCGATATGAGACCGCACTTCCGTGACCAACATGCATTTTACCCCGTACTCTCGTTGGGAAGGTTGTGGAAATCATTGCTACGCTTGGTTTTTCCCCATAACTGACAAACTAAAGTAACCAGGCATTAGAATGCGTGATTGGTGTAATAATTCCCGCGCAATCCGGCTAGGTATGTCCTTTGTACGTTGTGCTCGAAATGGGAAAGGAGTGTAGTCATGAGAACAGCAACGCTGGCAATCGCCCCGCCACAGACTTCCGAGTACGCACCCTATTACGGCCGCTACATCTCGCTAGTCAAGAACGACGACATTCTGGCCGCCCTGCGCGAACAGGCGCGCGCTACCAAAGCGCTGCTTTCGTCGCTTAGCCAACAGCAGGCGAACAGCCGCTATGCGCCAGATAAATGGACCATCAAGCAGGTTTTTGGACATCTGATCGACAGCGAGCGGATCTTTGCTTATCGCGCTCTCCGCATTGCGCGTGCGGACCAGATTCCCATGGAGGGCTTCGAGCAGGACGACTACGTGCGTAGCGGGAATTTCGAGAATCGCGCCATGTCAGACCTGCTGGACGAATACGAGACTGTTCGCGCCGCCACTCTGACGCTCTTTCGCAACCTGGATGCCGCTGCCTGGAACCGCCGCGGAGTAGCCAATAACAACGAAATAACAGTTCGCGCCGCGGCCTACATCATTGCCGGTCACGAACTGCATCACATGCAAATTGTGAAAGACCGCTATCTTCCCGGATCGTCTGCAGCAAGGTAGGTCTTGAAAGTCTCCGATTCCACGATTCTCCGCAAAATTGAGCGCCAGCCCAAGCACGCGGCAGGTTTCAAGCAACTCGTGCGCGAGTTTGGCCTACATGGCGAAGACCGCCGCGAATTGTGCGAACGGTTGCGCGGCATGGTGAAGAAGGGCGAGTTGATCCAAGTCGACTCAGACCGCTACGCCATGCCTCAGGCCAAGGTCGGCAAGAACATGGCCGTGGGCCGACTAACCATGCACCGCGACGGCTATGGCTTCGTCATTCCCGAGACAAGCTCGCTCGACGAAAAGCTGAAGGCACGGCTTAGCGGGGACGTTTTTATCCCGCCGCCTGCCATCGGCTCGGCCATGCATGGAGATCGGGTACTGGTGGAGCTTGGTCCGATACGCCCTGACGGCCGCGCCGAAGGCCGTATCGTTCGGGTGGTGGGCCGGGTGCACAACACCGTGGTGGGTACTTTTCACTACGGGAACCGCTACAACTACGTGCGGCCCATCGACGAGAAGATCACGCAGGATGTGGTCATTCCACCGGGAATGGAATTTCCCGAGAAACTCACCGTCGAGAGCACCGACAAAAAAGGGAGCAAGAAAGGCAAGCGAAGCCTGCATCGCGTGCTCGGGGATGAAGCCGCGCCGCGGACGGAATGGGACGATCTGGAAAACGTGGTCGTGGATGTGGAGATCACCGATTGGCCGACTAGTACTCAGAATCCGCGTGGCCGCGTAGTCGAGATTTTGGGATATGAAGGCGACTTCGGCATCGACGTGGAGATCATGATCCGGAAATTCCACATCCCCCACCGTTTTCCGCCCGAGGTTCTGGAAGAGGCAGAAGCCATTGAGGCGGCTGTCTCTCCCCGCGAACTGCCCACGCGGCGTGACTACCGCCACTTGCCGATCGTAACGATTGATGGCGAGACAGCACGCGACTTCGACGATGCGGTACTGGTGCGGCACCTGGACAATGGCAACTACGAGCTGCAGGTATATATTGCCGACGTGGCGCATTATGTGACCCGTGATACTGGGCTCGACCAGGAAGCGCGCCTGCGCGGCACTTCTGTGTATTTTCCCGATCGTGCAGTCCCCATGCTGCCCCTGGAACTCTCAACCGACATTTGCAGCCTGCGTCCGCACCTGGATCGGCTGGTGATGTCGTGCGTCATGGAAATCGACCACCAGGGTGAAGTTATTGGGTACGAGATCAGTGAAGGTGTCATTCGCTCGGCCGAGCGCATGACTTACACGGATGTGAACCTCTGCCTGGAGGGTGACCTCGGCGCGCGCAAACGCTATGCGCACCTGGTCGACCAGTTTGAGCTGATGCGCGAATTGGAGACTATCCTTAACCGCAAGCGACAGCGGCGCGGGTCCATCGACTTCGACCTGCCGGAGCCGGTGATTGAATTCGACGAGCACGGGCTGATGAAGAGCATCACGCGCTCGGAGCGGAACATCGCCCATCGCATCATCGAGGAATTCATGCTGTCGGCTAACGAGAGTGTGGCCCAGTATCTGGAAAACAAGCGGGTCGGCTCGCTTTATCGCATTCACGAAAAGCCCGACGCCAAGCGCGTGTATGACTTCGAAACCATCGCTGCGACTTTCGGGTATTCCCTCGGTGTGGGGGCTCTGCCCATTCAGCGGATGCAACTCAAGGCCGACCGGCGCGCCAGCTATGGAACAGGGAAACGTGCGCGCGAAGTCGAAATTCCCAAGGAAGTACACATCACGCCACGTATGTATCAGAAGCTTACTCAGAAGATTGCCGGCAAGCCGGAGGAACGGATTCTAAGCTTCCTGATGCTGCGGTCCCTGAAACAGGCGCGCTATTCGGAGGAGAACGTCGGCCACTTTGCGCTGGCGGCGCCCACTTACACACATTTCACGTCGCCCATTCGGCGGTATCCCGACTTGATCGTGCACCGAATCTTAAAGGATGTTCTTCGCGAATCGGCCGAGGAACACGATGGGAACGTGCCAGTCGGTCGGAGTACTCTGCGTGCCGAACGCTCGCAGGACAGGCAGCAAGAGGCCGGCGCGACGCCCTGGTCCAAACGTCGCGACCACAGCGCTCATCGCGATGCCGTCGAACCTTTAGGCGGACCGCCATCGCTGCAGGAATTGCACGAGATTGCTGAAGAATCCAGCCAGGCCGAGCGTCGCGCCGACGAGGCCGAACGCGAACTGATGGAATGGAAAAAAGTTAAGTTCATGCAGGACCGTGTAGGCGAGGAGTTCGAGGGCCTGATCGTGAGCGTGACCAAGTTCGGCTTGTTCGTGGAATTGACTGACCTGTTCGTGGAAGGGCTGGTTCCGCTGAGCACGTTGCCCGATGATCGCTACGTCTACCACGAGAACACGAAGCAGATCATTGGCCAGCGTACGCGGAAGACATACAGTCTCGGCCAGCGCGTGCGGGTGATGGTGGATCGGATTGATCCGGTGGAGAAAAAGATCCAGTTCGCGGTGCTGGAAGAAGAGTCGGAGAGGAAGCGTAGGCGCTCCAAGCGGAGATGATGCTGAGTCTTGTCTGGGCGAGCCGTAGCGCCGCCGTCCCGGCGGCTGTCACGCGGTCGTCTCGCCTGCGCTTCAGGCGCAAGATAATGGGTCTACCCATGTCATCGCGAGCGCAGCCAGGATCGGTTTGTGGCCGGTCTGTTTTTTCCGACCCACTGGTGTAAAATTTCTAAGTCAACCCCACCGGACGCCAGTCCGGTTTCTTACCGTCGGGACGTGGCTCAGCCTGGTAGAGCACTCGCTTGGGGTGCGAGGGGTCGGCAGTTCAAATCTGCCCGTCCCGACCAATCCTTTTTGTTGTTGCTGCTCACGGGCTTACGAGCATACCCATATCTCGGTTTTGAACTGCGGCGGAGGCTTCGGAAGCTGCCTCACAAACGGATCAGAATTTCTCTGGGAATTCTCTCGAAGCCCGAAAAACGGTTGCCACTTCAACTGCTCACCACGAAAACGGTACACAACCCGAAAACGTCCAACTATGATTTCCCGAATTTCAGGATTATCCCTCTCCGGAACGATACGTCCTGACTGTGGAGAATGGAGAAGTCGCTCGACAGCGGAGAAGATTCGCACAATCGTCAGATCGGCGTACTGCTCAGAATCTTTGGCGATGTAGTCGCGGATGGCGCGGAGGTCGCGCGGCGATTGTGGCGACCATGCAATCTGCATCAGAGTCCAAAGCGGCTTCTGGCCTCATCATGGGGAAGACCCTCGGACCTGTCCAACTCGGCCAACCCACTCTCGATTTTGGCCAAGAAGACAAGCCTCTCTATCGCGTCATCAACCGTGGCGTCTGCAGGCATGGCCTTCAGCGCCTCGATAATACGATCTCGGGTGAACGGCTCTTGCATGACTTTATTGTAATGCAGGTTATCGCACCCGGTCTGGGGCAGCACCCAACACTTTCCATATCTCAGATCAGACCGCCTGCTGCACGAAAGTTCCGAGTCAGCGACTTGTAAACGGGCCTGTCCAGCACTTTTGGACGGATCACGGCTCTGAGCACACTCTTCGTCCACCGTTGCTCGACCCACAGCGAGCCGCGCTGTTCCCCAGGAAACGGTAAATCGACACGGGGCATTTGTTTGCTTTACTTGGGCCCCGGCATGGGCACATCGAGAAATGGCGTTACGACCATCGCAAGCGCGGGGGAGGAGCTAATGTTGTAGTGCGCCAGGCCGGGCAGGATGGCGAGTTGGGCCGCAGGCCTCGCAGAACCATCCAAACCGGCGTCCTTCTTGCCGCCGCCGAGCACGCCGAAGAACTCAATAATGTGCGTGGTGCGGACAGCGTCGGCATCCGCAAAGACGATCGTCGTGGGTGCTCTGATGGCGGCAACCTCCATCGACCAGTCATAATCCTTCCTGAGCAAATCACCGAGCTTGGTGAATAACCGGGCCCAATTGACGTTTGGATAGAGCTGGTAGAGCGGGGACTGCTTCATCCCCTCGGCAGCAGAAGCACCCATCTGCGACATTGCCGCGAGGACCTCGGGGTAGAATCCGTCACGCTTCAAGGGAGCCGAGACGACCACCAGCTTGCGCACGGAATCGGGATGCCGTATGGCAGTCTGCAGGGCGACCCCGCCACCCAGCGAATAACCCATAATGTCGGCCTTCTCGATCCCGAGATACTTAATCAACCCGGCAATGTCGTCGGCCATTGCCTCGAAACTCAGCGGCCGGTCGACATCGGCCGTGTGTCCGTGACCCTGCAGTTCAACAGCGATGACCTTCCGTTTCTCGGAGAGGGCCTCCAGGTTCGGCCCGAACATGGTGATACCGACGACTCCACCATGCAGCAGGATCAGAGGTTCTCCGGTCCCGCGAATTTCGTAGTAAAGCTTGAGCCCGTTTACGGGGGCGTAGCCGGTTTTCACAGGTGTCGTACTGTTCTGGGCGAAAGCAAGGGAAGATGTTGCCAGAATGATCCTGGCGAAGGAGGTTGCGACGAACTTACTTCTCAGCGTCATGAATATTTTCCTTTACCTGCACGTCGAACGCGCGGCGACGAAGGACATCATAATCCCGGAAGGGAAAGCTGCACCCGTTTCTGGGTTCAAATCCGCGAGCTAACGCTTCCCTCCCTGCGGTCAAGGCTGTCCTGAAAGAAATTAGACAACTCGCGTGAGCTAACCCTTTGGAAAACTGAGGATGAACCGACAAGCACCGCCGGTAGCACAGGCACCTTGCTATCTCACTTTCACATGTGACGCATGTCACAGCGGCGCGGCAACCATCTATAAGACCCTGAATTCGTCCCTAATTACAATTGACTCTGGTTGACCTGCCATTGTCAGTTCCTGTTCGAAAAGGGGTGTAACGAGCGACGCCGTCTACGCTCTCGCCCAATGAAGATAAGGTGCGGTGACCATGAGGAAAGTGTGTGCATGGTGTGGATCAGCGGCGACGCCGAGTGGTGACGGCGACCACAACAGGCCCGAACCGGTAAGCCACGGCATCTGCGAAGAGTGCCGTGATAACTTCACCTTCCAAAATGGCGTCTCGCTTCAACAGTATATTGACAGTCTTCCCCTTCCCGTTCTGGTCTTGGATGAAGACTCCCGCGTCGCAGCCGTAAATAGCACTGCTTGTAAAGCGCTCAAGAAGGAACCGACGGCTATCCTGCACCAATTGAAGGGGAATGTGTTTGAGTGCGCCAATTCCCGCCTGCCCGAGGGCTGTGGCAGGACTATTCACTGCTCAGGTTGCGCTATCCGTAGGGCGGTGACAGAAACATTTGAAACTGGCAAACCCCAGAACATGGTCCCTGCAACGCTCACATTCGAAGAACAGGAACATGCTCTGGTGGCCGATCTCATGATTACCACGGTCAAGACCAAAGATTTTGTGATATTGCGCCTCGACCGCATGACAAAGAGAACCGGTGGCGAAGACGCATGACTTGTGTGTCTTGGCTTGTTACCGAGTTCCTGATCGCGCTGGGAAAAGCAGATTCCTCCTCGTTTCGCTCAGAATGATAAGAGCCACTGGCGCTCTCGTACATAAAGGGGAACTATTTGCGCGGGCCCGGTGTCTATTCAACGCAGACATCATTGGGGAGGGACTCATGTCGTCCTCGCGATCCACCATCTATTTTGCTCTGATCATTTGTCTCGGCACGGCCGTGAGTTCTTTCTCAAGCGCAGCCACCGGATCGAACGCCAAGCCTGAAGATCAGGTGATGCAGGTGGAGCGCGACTGGCTCGCGGCAGATGCCAAGGGCGACACGCCTTCATTACGTCGGCTCATCTCGGATGACTTCATCGGCAGCAGCTTCAACGGCGAGGTGCTGAGCAAGGAAGACATCATTCCAGATGGCACAGGGCCTGGCGGCTTTGCGGGCGCGACTCCGGGCGAAACCAATGTTCGCGTCTTCGGTGACACCGGCGTGCTGATGGGCGTCATCCACACTGCCAGCGGGCCACAATCCAAGCCGATTCGGGTGACCCTAGTTTGTCAGAAAAGGCCGCAGGGTTGGCAGATCATCGCGGCACAGCTGGCGCGCATGTAGAGACGGTGGTTTCTGGCAGTGCAGCTCTGCTCTTTGTGCAACGACAGGGCGCGCGAGATCCTTCGCCAAGCGGACGCTGGGCTCAGGATGACAACATCGGGGCGGGACAGGCCGCCCTTCGTCAGGATGACGAGAGCAGTACACGTAAGCCGCGTCGAGTAACGGACGGCTTACTCCTGGAAGTGCTCGCCCAGAATTTTCACCAGCGAATTGAAGCCGCCCGCCAGTTTCCTGCGCAGCTGGTCGACCGAGGTTTGCGCCAGGTCTTCCACGTTGTGCTCGAAGGAGCGCAGGGTCTTTGCAACCTGGCTCTGCAATGACTCGGAGACCGATGCTTCGATTCCCTTTTGGATCACCTTCAGGTGTGCGCAGGCATCCTCCAGCTGCTTTCCCAGCTCCTTCGCGCTGTGGGTTTCCATGTCCTTGAGGCCTGACTCGATTGCGTTCTCGAGTTGCTTGCGCGCATTGGACACGATTTCGCTCGCCATCTGGCCCAAGCGCTTGTCCAGGCCTGACTCAAGGTGCTGTGCGGCCTCGTCCAGCTTGGCGATACGGCCGCTGAGGTCAGCGACTTGCTTTTCAACCCGTGCCGATTCTGCAGCGACTCCCGCCTGAATCTGCTGCATCTCCCAGCGGTGGGCGTCGTGCTCCTCGTTCAAGCGCTGCTGCAGGCCTTGCAGGAGCTCTTCGCTGCGCTGGTCGAGACGTTTGCCGGCCTCTGCCGTATGCTGCTGAAACTCGCCTACGCCCGTGCGGATGTGCTGCCGCACGCGATCCGCGATCTCCGCCGAGAGCCCTTGCGCCCGTTGGGTAACACCTTGCAACTCGTTGGCAACCCACTGACGGAACTCGCCCTGGCCTGCGGTGATCTTCTGGTCGATGGTTGCTTTGGCTGCTCCAAGTACCTGCTCGGACTGTTGCCGGGTTTGTTCCAGGGCTCGGGTTCCCAGGTCTTGCCGCAAGCGCTTCCACAGCTGCTCTTCGAGTTCCGGCGGAATCTGCGACAGGGACACTTCGAAACTGCTGCGCCTCTGTTCTCCTTTTGGCAACTTGGCTTTGAGCTCGGCTATCTCGGCCTGTAAGGGCTGTACGATTTCGGCGATGATAAGTTTCAAATGCTCGGTGGAAACCTGTTTGGGCCCCTCGTTCGTCTTGGAGTTTGCGGCCACCGGTTTCCGTCCGGATTTCGATTCAGCCATATCGGGGACACCCGGCACGCGGACCCAGTCCTCCGGGCAGGACTTCAATCCCCAGAAATTTTCTGGCCGCTCCAAACGCGCGCCCAGTCGCCAACCGGACTCGTCAGGCCCCATCGGCTGGCAAGAGACGACCTGAGCCTTGATCTGGCGACCTTCCTCGCTGTGCAAGTGCACTGGGACGCCGGTTTCCAGTTTCATAGGCGAACGGATGGCGCAGCCATGCGCATTGACCACCAGCGTTTCGCAGATTTCGGAAAAGCGTGCGCCAGGCGCCAGGCTGGTAACGAGGACGGGGATGTTGGCCGGCACCCTGGAACTGCGCCGCCGTGCTTCGAGTGCGTTTGGAGTCTGCATAGTGTGCGCCCTTTTGAGAGGAGTAGGCACGCCGCCGGCCCGGCGATCAGGCCGCACTTCGTGCTCTGAGTAACTTACCGCTAAGTCGTCCGCAATGGCTCACCCGGAGGTCTCGTATCTGCGTGTTCGACCGGCAAACATGACACTGGACTTCAGTAATCGGTCCACGGAGCCTAAGTTGTGATCGTAGTTGAGAGAAGAGCTTGGCTTGTTTTATAGCGCGTGAACTCTAGCGGAGGCGCGTCAGCCAGGTAACAAATAGCAGGAAGGATAACCCTAAGACACCGATGCTATGAATACGCAATGCCCGGTAGGTTGGGAGCCAGGGAAACATTAGCAATTCGAATACCGGTTTCACCTTGTCGGGCCACAACAGGCCCGCCATTCCCACGGCTAAGCAGATTTGAACGAGCAAAGGAAGGCCCAACGCCTGCATAAACCACTCCGAAGCAAAAATTAAGTACCCGGCGAGCTTTCTGGAAGTGTGCCCCGAGCACCTTAGCAGCGTCAAGAACAAAACGGCAGGACCGTTCATACCACGATGGAAGTGTCTCGCCAATGAATCTCATACCGAGGAATTAGTTTTTCCACGGGCAGCCGCCAGAAGTACCAAGAAGATTACTTACCGACACGGCGCGGCTACCCCACAATAACTGGAAGGATTGCTCACGCGCCACGATTTTGAATCCAGGGAGAAGTGAAATGGCCGCTAGGAAAGTGATCCTCTACTTTGACGACCAGAAGGCTGCGCTCCGTTTTGCCCTGGCGGCGGGATCGGTGATGTCCGGGGAAAAGCAGAAGCGAAGCGTCGAAGAACTCATCCAGGAAACTCAGCGGGCCAACCGCATCAAGCTGGGGGACTCGTTTAACCCGGCCAGTTCTCATCCACCCCGCGAGACCAGCGCTGCGTCGTGAGCTTATTTTGGGATGAACATCGAAGTGGGAGCTGGACCAGTTCCTGCTGTACTCGGCGAAGTAGCTTTCAGAGCTCCCGTGCTTGAATCGATTGTGAATCCAGAAATATTATTCGAAGACTGATTCCCCACAAAAAGAAAAGTTCCGGAAGGATCCACCGCCACAAATAGAGGAGCCGTGCCGGCCGCGAATGGTGAGCCCGAAATCTGGGTGGGCAGGCCGGTACCTCGATCGATGGTGAACCCAGAAACGTTGTTCGAGCCCAGGTTGGCTACGTAGAGAAATTTGCCGGAAATGTCGAACGCTGCCGTAGAAGGATTCGTGCCGGCAGCAAAGGGTGAACCCGGCATCACAGTCAAAGCACCAGAGGTCGAATCAATGCTGAAGCCGGCAAAGCTGGAAGAAGTCTCGTTGGTCACATACAGGAAGTGGCCGCCGGGATCAATGGCAATCGCAGAAGGATTCGTGCCGGCGGCAAACGAGACACCTCCCGTCAGGGCTCCTGTGCTTTGAATGCCGTAGGCAGAAACCATTCCCGAGGTCGCGTTCGCAACATAGAGAAATTTCCCCGAAGGGGAAAGAGCAAGAGCGAGCGGGCTAGTCGTTGGGAATGGCGAGCCCGATATCTCACTGAGAGCGCCGCTGCCGCTATTAATCGAGTACACCGAGACGCTGTTCGATCCGGCGTTCGCGGCGAACAAAAAGCCGCCGGCAGGGTCGATTGCTAGCGCTATAGGACTTGCTCCGGTTGGGACCCGCGGCGGCACCTCGGTCAATTCATTGGAAGCTCCTATGGTGTACAGAGCCGCGGTGGCATCCCCCGCGTTCGCGACGTATGCGAATTTCTTGGAGGGGTGAACGGTCACCGATGACGGTGCGTTTCCGGTGGCAAATGGCGAGTGCGACATGGCGCTCAAGGCGCCAGATTTGTTGTCAATATTGAAGCCAACCAGATGATTGCTCGCGGGAACTGTAACGTATGCGGGATGCGTGGCATGGCTACTGTGGCCACCGCAACTGAGCCACCCGGCGACCGCCAGCATCATGAAAAGCAAAAGCGCCGATCTGGACAACATTCCTCTGGCCTGGCCTCCATTCCGATCAGATGTAAGCATTTCCCGGACGACTGCTCCGACGGCTTTCAATACCGGCAAACACCATAAGTTACTACATTGGAGGGAATGGGCTCGCCAGCTAACACCAACGAATCACGCCTTCGCCGGACGGCTGGAAAGGATGCCGAGGATTTCCTCTAGTCCGTGGCGGATGCGTGCCAGATTCGCCGGGGCGTGTGTGGGAAAGGGAAGCGGGGCTTGCTGTTTCTTTTCGCCTTGAGTTTCGGAGCGGAGGTGCTGGCGTGCGCCCGCGATGGTGAAGCCCTCTTCATACAGAAGCTGCTTAATTTTCAAAACACTCTCTACGTCCCGCCGCCGATACATTCGCTGCCCCGTGTTGCTCTTGGTCGGTCTCAACAAGGGAAATTCCGTTTCCCAGAACCGCAGGACGTACGCCGGTAACTGGCAGAGACGGGCAACCTCGCCGATGCGGAAATAGAGCTTTTCGGGGATAACGATTTCGCTGCTCTTGATCCTCTTTCCAGATTTGCTAGTCATGGCTCGTCCGCGGAGAGGTTGCGGGACCCCTTACCGCCTCTGGCGTTAATAGCACGGTGTGAAGGCCCGGCACAACTGAGAAATTCGGGGTCTCGTCCTTGTGATTTCCCGGTCTGAACAGAAAAGCCTCCGCAGAGGTGCTTCTCCGAGGAGGCTGAAATCTTACTGGGCCGTGCGAGATCGTCTCGCCAGCGGTTAGTGTTTCTTTTTCTTCTTCGCCTTTTTCTTTGGCATGTGTCCTCCGTGAACAATTGTCCCTTGCAAGGGGGTTAATTTTCGGGTCCCTTGTTTTCAGCTTATGCCCATATAACGCATGAGCTTCATACCTACCCCAAGATATTGGGGGCAATTAGCTGAATTGTCAATATCTTTCTGAAGCACCCGGCCCGAGTGACGATTCCTCGGCCTGCGAGCGTAAACTTTTTGCAGCGTGAGCGATCCTGTCGAACTGGAAATTTTCAAGAATCTCTATCACTCCATTGCCGAGGAGATGGGAGCGGCGCTGCGGAGAACCGCCTTCTCTCCCAACATCAAGGAGCGACGCGATTATTCATGCGCGGTGTTCGACGGCGCAGGCGAAGTGATCGCCATGGGTGATCACATGCCGGTGCATTTGGGATCGATGTCAATGTCGGTGCGGGCGGCGATTGATCGGCTGGAACTCGGGCCGGGCGATGTCGCAATGCTGAACGACCCCTTCTGTGGGGGCACGCACCTGCCGGACATCACGCTGGTTGCGCCGGTTTACGTGTCTGAAGAAAAACGCGGGCGAGGGCGGCCGCGCCACACCGGGCAAGTGGATTTTTTTGTGGCATCCCGGGCGCACCACGCCGATGTTGGCGGAACCTATCCCGGATCCATGGGGCTATGCCGCGAGATTTATCAGGAAGGAATGCGTATTCCTCCGGTGAAGCTGGTGCGCGCCGGTAAAACCGATCGCGACCTGCTGGCTCTGCTCCTCCATAATGTTCGGACTCCGGGCGAGCGAGAGGGAGATCTGGGCGCTCAGATTGCCGCCTGTCACACCGGGGCGACGCGGCTGCGCGGAATCTGTTCGCGGTACGGGATTGAGCGCGTGCAGCGCGCCGCTAGGGATTTACTCGACTATTCGGAAAAGATGACGCTGGCATTTCTCCAGCGGATCCCTAAGGGTACATTTCAGGCTGAGGACTTTCTGGATAGCGATGGAATAAGCGATAGGCCAGTACGACTCGCGGTAAGGGTCGTTATCGAAGGAAGTGCCGGGAGGACGGGTCGGAGGCCCGTGCCCACACAGCCATTAGCGGTTGTGGATTTTACCGGTACTGACCCTCAGGTGGAGGGCAGCATTAATGCCGTCGAGGCCATTACTTACTCGGCCTGCTTTTATGTGTTTCGCTGCCTCCTGGCTGAAGATGTGCCGGCAACGGCAGGGCTGATGCGTCCTGTTCAGGTAGTCTCTCCGGCTGGGACCGTCGTGAATGCGCGTCCTCCAGCGGCGGTGGCGGGGGGCAATGTAGAGACCTCGCAACGCATTGTCGACGTGCTGTTGCGGGCCTTGGCACAGGCCATTCCTGATCGCATTCCGGCGGCAGCCTCCGGAACCATGAACAATCTCACCATTGGTGGGATCGATCCGCGTACCGGCGATCCGTTTGCCTACTATGAAACGGTTGCCGGCGGGATGGGCGCTCGGCCGACCAAGGCAGGCGTTTCGGGCGTGCATACCCATATGACCAATTCTCTAAACACGCCGGCGGAGGCTCTGGAATATGCGTATCCCTTGCGAGTCCGTCGTTATTCGTTCCGACCGGGCAGTGGCGGAGCCGGAAAATACCCCGGCGGAGACGGTATCGTGCGGGAGATTGAAGTGCTTGGGGACGCGGAAGTCACGTTGCTGGCAGATCGGCGCACGCACGGACCTTACGGCCTGAGTGGCGGCGCCGAAGGGAAGCCGGGGCGCGCGCACATCGTGCGTCAGAACGGTTCGACTCAGGAACTGCCGGGCAAGTTTAATGTGCGGCTTCGTTCGGGAGAGCGGATTCGGATCGAAACGCCGGGAGCGGGCGGCTGGGGAAAAGGCAGACCTTAGGCCCCTTGCACTTGGGTGGGGACGGGTCTCTGACCCGTCGGGGCGGGTCGGAGACCCGCCCCCACACGTCAAAGAGGAAGGTTATGAACAACGATCTTGCTACTCACTATCTCGAAGAAGCTCGCCGCCAGTTCCGTGGACACAAACGGCTCGGCGAAGGCGCCATCGCACAATTGAAAGACGAAGAGCTTTTCGTCACCCTCGATCTCGAGGCGAATTCAGTGGCTATTATCATCAAGCATCTTGCCGGAAACATGCGATCGCGCTTTACCGATTTCCTGACTACGGACGGCGAGAAGCCGGACCGGCACCGCGACCAGGAGTTCGAGCTCAATGCGAACACTACCCGGGCCGAAGTCATGCGCTGGTGGGAGCAAGGCTGGGCTTGCGTTCTCTCCGCCATCGAATCTCTGAAGCCGGACGATGTAACCCGCAGGGTGACCATCCGGGGCGAGCCACACACGGTCTTGCAGGCGATCAATCGGCAGATCGCGCACTACGCCTATCACGTAGGACAAATCGTATTTCTCGCCAAGCACCTACGTTCCAGCGAGTGGAAGTCGCTCAGCATTCCGCGGGGGAAATCAGAAGAATTCAACCGCCAGCCTATAGCGGATCGGAAGCAAGGGCCGTCTAGTTCTAGTCCGCGAGGGACATAGCTTCGGAGATGGGTGTTAGACTTAGTTGTTTTGATGATTTTTGTTGCGCACTCCTAAGGTGGCGTTCATGCCCGATACCATGCTGGCGGTGGTCAAGCCGCAAGCGAAGCCGGGAATTGAAATCCGCGACGTTGCCCTTCCCAAAATTGGTCGAACCGACGTACTGGTGAAAGTCAAAGTTGCCTCAATCTGCGGCACCGACTTGCACATTTACAATTGGAACTCCTGGGCGCAGGGCCGCATTCATCCGCCGTTAATTCCGGGACACGAGTTTTGCGGCGAGGTGGTCGCTTATGGCGCCGAAGTCACCAGCGTCAAGGAGGGCGACTTCGTTTCGGCCGAAATGCACGTGGCCTGCGGCAAGTGTCTGCAATGCCGCACCGGTGAAGCGCACATTTGCCAGTTCGTGAAGATCATCGGAGTCGACGCCGATGGCGCGTTTGCCGAGTATGTGCGCATTCCTGAGTCGAATATCTGGAAGCTTGATCCGGCTATACCACCAGAATACGCGTCGATCTTGGACCCCCTGGGAAATGCGGTGCACACGGTTTTGGCCGGCGAGATCGCGGCCAAGACCGTGGCTATCACAGGTTGCGGACCCATTGGTCTGTTTGCCATCGCAGTGGCGCGGGCGGTAGGTGCGGCACAGGTATTTGCCATCGAAGTCAATGACCATCGGCGCGGCATCGCGAAGCAAATGAAAGCCGACTTCGTGCTGGATCCGTCCAGGGAAGATGCGCGTTCGATTGTCATGGAGCGTACGGGCGGGCTCGGGGTTGATGTTGTGCTCGAGATGGCCGGCCATCCCAATGCGATTCGAACAGCGTTCGACATCGTGCGACGCGGCGGACGAATTTCCCTTCTAGGCCTGACCTCCAAACCCGTTTCATTGAATTTCTCCGAAGACATTATTTTCAAGGGCCTCACGATCCAGGGCATCAATGGCCGCCGCATGTACCAGACTTGGTATCAGATGACAGCACTGCTGAAGAGCGGCAAGCTGGATTTGCATCCAGTGATCACCGATCGCATGTCGATGACGGATTTCAGCAAAGGGATGGAGCGGCTGACCACCGGCGAAGCAAGCAAGATCCTCCTATATCCGAATGGAGCGAAGTGAGCAATAGCTATTGCCGCCCCTCCGGGGCCTGGACATTTTATGAACTCCTTCCCACCGCTTACGCCGTGGGCTAACAGATTCCGCCGCTCCGCGGCTCGATTGAGGTGTCCCCGGCATTCGCGGCCGCCTCCCGTATTTCTGTGGAGAGTACTAAACTATTCGCTGTTATGCCAACTTCAACTGCCACCCGCACCAATCCTCTTTCCTATCTGACTGACCAACTGAACGACCTCAAGGCCAAGGGCACGCACTTCCGCTTGCGCGTGCTGGAAGACGAGCAGGCGCCGGTGTGCACGTTTGATGGCAAGAAAGTTATCAACCTGGCCTCGAACAATTACCTCGGCCTGACCACGCATCCCAAGTTGCGCGAGGCGGCGCTTGAAGCGACGCGAAAGTATGGAGTTGGTTCGGGCGCGGTGCGCACCATCGCTGGAACCATGAAGATTCACATGGAACTGGAGGAGAAGATTGCACGCTTCAAGAATGTCGAGGCGTGCGTCGTCTTTCAATCAGGCTTTGCCGCCAATGCCGGAACGGTTTCGGCGATCCTCGGCAAAGAAGATTTCATCATCTCGGACGAATTGAACCATGCCTCTATCATCGACGGAGCCCGCCTGTCGCGGGCCAAGATTCTTGTCTTTCGGCATAAGGATTTGGCTCATGCCGAGGAACACCTCGCCAGCGTGAAAGATCAGGCCGGGCGAAAGTTGCTGATCAGCGACGGCGTCTTTTCCATGGATGGCGACATAGGGGCGCTGCCCGGCTTGTGCGATTTGGCTGAAAAATATGGCGCCATCATGATGGTGGACGATGCCCACGCCTCTGGAGTGCTGGGCCGAAACGGCCGCGGCACCATCGATCACTTCAAGGTGCACGGACGCGTGGACGTCCAAGTTGGAACTCTCTCCAAGGCTATCGGCGCCTTGGGAGGATATGTCTGCGGCTCGCGTGACCTGATCGACTTTCTCTATCACCGGGCGCGTCCGTTTCTGTTCTCAACTTCGCATCCACCGTCAGTTGCGGCTACCTGCATTGCGGCATTCGAGGTACTCGAACAGGAACCGGAGCGCATTGACAAGCTTTGGGAGAACACCCGCTTCTTCAAGAAGGAGCTGGGCAACCTGGGTTTCAACATTGGAGGCGTGAACACACCGGCCAGCGAAACACCGATTACGCCCATCATCATCGGCGATGGCAAACTCACCATGGAATTCTCGCGCGAACTGTTCAAAGAAGGCGTGCTCGGTACCGGCATCGCATTCCCGACGGTTCCGGAGGGCAAGGCGCGGGTGCGGACGATCATGACTGCCACACATACGCGGCGGGAGCTTGAACAGGCGCTAGAGGTGCTGAAAAAAGTTGGGAAGAGAATGGGAATTTTGGGAAATTGACCAATTGTCGAACTTTAGAATTGTCGGAATCCGGGACCTAATACTTGCCGTCAATCTGACAATTCGTAAATTCAAGATTCCTTCAACTTTCCCGATGAACAATCTTCCCCGCCACGATCGTCGCCACCACTTTCCCGGTCAGCGGCAAGCCATCAAAGGGGGTGTTGCGAGATTTGGAGCGTGACTTCGCGGCATCAAAGGTCCAGCGCTTCTTCGGATCGAAAATCGTGACATCAGCAAAACTGCCGCGCGCCAGCGTGCCACGGCCTCGGAGATCAAGGACCCTCGCCGGCCCAGCGGTGAAGAGTTCTACAATTCGCGCCAATGGCGCCTTGTGACCGCGGTGCAGCTGCGTGATCGCCAACCCTAGCGCCGTCTCCAGGCCTGTAACCCCGAACGGTGCGCGCTCGAACTCCACTTGCTTTTCGTGCAGGGCATGCGGGGCATGATCGGTAGCAATCGCGTCCACCGTGCCGTCCGCCAGCGCAACCAGGATGGCTTCGCGGTCGAAAGCAGACCGCAGTGGCGGATTCATCTTGAAATTGGTGTTGTAGTCGCCCACGTTTTCGTCGATCAGGGTGAAATGATGAGGGGTGATTTCGCAGGTCACACGCACCTTGGCGCGCTTGGCGCGGCGGACAGGCTTCAACGCCTCCGCGGTCGAGAGGTGCGCGATGTGCAAGCGCCCGCCCGTCATTTGGGCTAATTGCACATCACGGTCAACCACTTCCGCTTCTGCGGCCACTGTCATGCCGCGCAAACCGAGACGGAAGGATGTAGGGCCTTCGTTCATGAAACAATGAGCGGTCACGCGCGCGTCTTCCGCATGCTGGATCACGGGGAGATTCAGTTGAGCGCCCGCGCGCAGGGCCTCGCGCATGACGGCCTCGTCTAGGATGGGCCTGCCATCGTCAGTGACGGCTACTGCGCCTGCCTCCTGCAAGCGCCGGAAGTCGGTCAGCACGGCGCCTTTGCTGTGGTGTGTGGCAGCGGCTGCGGGGAAAACATTAACCACTGCGCCACGCTCGGGCTGGCGTATCCAGTTCACCCATTCCGGCGAATCAACCACGGGAGAGGTATTCGGCATGCAGCATACAGACGTGAACCCGCCGGCGGCCGCGGCTGCAGTGCCCGTCGCAATCGTCTCTTTGTGACTCTGGCCGGGTTCGCGCAGGTGCACATGCAAGTCGATGAAGCCCGGAGCAACGATCAAACCGCGCGCGTCGAATTTTTCGTCCGCGCCGCCACGGGTTTTATTGGGTGGGGCGATCTCGGCGACGTGGCCATCGCGCAGCAGGACGTCCATGGGCGCATCGATCCTGGAGGCGGGATCCATGAGGCGACCGCCTTTGATCAGAAGCGAAGCTGTTTTGTTTTGCGCCATGAGGTGATCCGTGCCGATCCCTGTAAATCCGTGGCCTATTTCGCCTTCCCCATTGCCCTTGCCAGAATCGCCATGCGAACGGGCACGCCATTCGCGACTTCCTGAACGATGACCGACTGCGGGCAATCCGCCACGTCGCCCGTCAACTCCAATCCGCGGATGACTGGTCCGGGATGCATAACGATGGCATCGCGCCTGGCCAGCTTCAGACGTGCGGTAGTCATTTGATAGCGGCCAATATAGTCATCGAGCTTGATCTTGCGGCCAGCCAGTCTTTCCTTCTGCACGCGCAACAGCATAATTACATCAGTTCCGCGAACGGCTTCTTCCAGATGGCGTGTCAGCCGAATACCGGGAGCCAGGGTTGCCGCGACTTCCGGAACGAAGTCCGGCGGACCGCATAGCGTCACTCGTGCTCCGAACTTGCTCAGCAGGTGACAGGCAGACCGTGCAACCCGGCTGTGATAGATATCGCCCACAATCGCCACCTGCAGGCCTCTGAAGGCCCTCTTATGGCGCAGGATGGTGTAAGCGTCGAGCAGAGCCTGCGAAGGATGCTCGTGCATGCCGTCGCCAGCGTTGATCACCGGAATATCGATATGGGCGGCCATGAGGTGGGGTGCGCCGGCATTGGGATGGCGAAGCACGATCGCATCGGCGCCAACTGCACGGAGGGTATAACCCGTATCAAGCAATGACTCGCCTTTTTCGATAGACGAACCGCTGGACTGGATCAACACCGTCATCGCACCCATGGATTTTGCGGCAACTTCAAAGGAGCTGCGGGTACGAGTGGAAGGTTCGTAAAAGAGAAGTACCACGCGCTTGCCCTTGAGCAAGGCTCGCGGTTTGGCGGGATTCATGCGCCGGGCCAACTTGAGCAGCCCGAGGATTTCAGCCGCTTCGAGATGTTCGATACTCAGTAACGAACCGCGCGCAGCTTTCGTCATTGCTAGTCGCTGGTCATTGGTCGTTGGTTGTCGGCAGGCCAGCCAACGATCACGCTTTAGCTCTCGCGTTCCATGAGCATGACTTTCTCTGCATCATCCACTTCCCGAAGTTTGACCTCAATGATCTCCTTGCTGGTGGTCTGAACTTTGCGGCCGATGTAAGTTGCTTCGATGGGTAATTCGCGGTGCCCGCGATCAATCAAAACGCAGAGTTGCACCAGACGCGGGCGTCCATACTGGAACAGGGCATCCATGGCGGCACGAGCGGTGCGGCCGGTGTACAAAACATCGTCCACCAGGATGATGTTCTTGCCTACGATCGAGAACCCCATCTCTGTCTTCTGCACCACTGGCTTGGGCCCTAGAGTGGAAAGATCGTCCCGGTACAAGGTGATGTCCAGAGTGCCCACTGGTACCGGGCCTTTCTCAATGCGCTGAACAATGTTGGCCAGGCGCTGGGCGATCGGCACCCCGCGGCGTCGTACGCCAACCAATCCTAAGTCGCTGATTCCATTGTTCTTTTCGATAATTTCATGAGCCAGGCGGACCAGTGTGCGCTCAATCTCCGAGGAGGACATCAACTGCCCTTTTTCGCGTACGCTGGATTGTCGGCCGCTAGACTTGGAAGCCATGAACGCTGCATCATACGCGGGCTCAACCATGACTGGCAAGAAGGAAGGGGCGGTGTGTAGCGGTGCGGGCCCGAGTCTTTGACCCGGGCGGGTATGCCTTCAGCGACTCTTCTTGCCCAGCGTCACTCCTCCCAGGACGCCACCCAGCGTGGACAGCAAAAGGAAAGAGATGAATGTCGCTACCAGGGCCAAGGCGATCACCAGAGTCAATCCTTCGGGCGATTTGAAGTATTGCAGCACGGCCTGGGCCTGAGGGTCAGGATTGCGAGCTGCCGCCTGGTCGAGGGCCTGAAGCATCTCCTGGTGCAAGCGGGCGCCCGTATGAAAGATGAGAATTCCCGCGCCCCGGATGATCGAGAAGATGGCAAATCCGAGGCCGCCAGTCACCAGACCAAGGCGTGCTCCCATGCCGGCCGTGATGGTGCCGGGTCTGCGCCGGCGATAAAGAGCCACAGAGAGAAAGCCGCCAGCCAGCAGGCCTACGCCGAAGAGAGAGAAGAGTGCCTCCAGCAGCCCGGCAAATATCGCCAAGGGAAACGCCTGAAACCAGTTGATCTTGCCCGGGTGAGCAAGGGCGCCAACAATGGCTTCGGATGACCAGCTGGGCGCGGCATTGATCCGTGAGTCCGGTTGCGGCAGAGAATCCGCACCAGAAGCAGCTCCGGGGACCCGGATCTGCGGCGCACCGCACTTCTTGCAGAAGGCGACACCATCCTCGACAGGTTCGCCACAACGATGGCAGGGATGTTCCACTAGGAAGTCAAATTAACTCACCGCTTCGGGCATGCGCAAGGCGGAGAAGGTAATGTGAAGATCGCGAGTGACTGGGCTTCCCGCCGTTCCATGTTGGCTCAGATCATGTTGTCCTTACCGCGAATCTGAACATGGACCAGGGCAAACTTAGTCCTTTTGCCTTCGGGTTTGATGGCCACGATGCGCTGATTCTCCTTGATGCCGACCTTCAATTCGGTGGTCTTGCCGTCGCTCTCGTTATCACACGTCAGCTCATCGGATTCCTTTTCGGAACTGTCGTGATGAACCGAGGCATGTCCACCGGCGTGCCATGAGCCCTTGCAGTCCAGCACCTTGCCGTATTTCTTCAGCTCACTGGTATAGAAGCCGATGAGTTTGTCCGGAGAATCATCGGACTCGAATTGCTGAGCAATAACTTTCAGGCCGAATACAGAGCTTGAGATATTCACGTTCGCGCTTTGCTCTTCTTTGTCGGACTCTTTCTTCGCAGGCCGCGCTCCTGGATACAGCGGCAAGCCGATGTCCTTAATATCCGCCTCCTTGCTGACGTGAATGCCGCCGAAGGGGGTCTCGATGTCGACCTTCTTGTCGCTTTCGTCAGCATTTTTCTTCACATTCACGCTGCACCCCGCCAGCAACAAAAGGCCGAAGCAGGCTGCAGCCAACAGTGAACTACTGCAAAGAACTTTGGGATTGCGCATGATTTGGACCTCCACGGGCTGTCAGCGGCTGCCGCTCGATTCCGGCGCCGCGCTGGGCGATGTTGGGGATCGTGACCGGAAGATGGCCGCGCAGCGGAATCTCTCCGAACAGAGACTTCACCGCGCTTATTTCAGAAACCGGGGCATTGGAAAAAGTGCAGATGTAAGTCTGGATGGCAGGAAAATCCGAGGCGAGATATGGGTTGCCCATCGCAATCACCGCGGTTTTCTCGGCAGCATGCTCTAGAACTTTTTGCAGCAGACTGCCGCTCGCATCGGCCATAGCGACCGAGTTCTGTAAGGCTCCGTTGGCGGCTTGTGCCACCTTGCCGGCGGTGGGTATGACGTACACGGCGGCTATCACCCCTTGGGCTTGGTCCACGGCCTTCAGAACCTCATCCGACGTCGCGGCCGCGGTGCGTGGGTCCACATAAGTGATATTCGCGTCCGGCACCCGGGCTCGAAGCTGTCGCTCGAAGACGCGTCCGGATTCCAGGCGCATATCGTCAGAAAAAATAACCGCAACCAGGCGGTTGTGGACCTCTTCTATTGTCTGATACGGAAGCCCTGACGCAACAGTTCCCTGCTGTTTCAGCGGCAGGAGCTTGCCGTTGTCACGAACCAGGGTGACGGCATCGTCTGCCACCTGCTGACCCGTCGCCAGGTTCGCTGGCTTGTCCACCAACTTGGCGACCGCATCAACATCGACCAGGCGAGCCCTCTGGAGTCCCAAAGAGGCTTTTGCTTTCAGAACTTTAAGAACCGACGCGTCGACCCTATCCGACGGAATCTCTCCGCTTCTGACCGCCTGCAGCATGGCGTCGTACGAAGCCTGCAGGTCAGCCGGGATCAGGAGCATGTCATTGCCTGCTTTGAACGCATCGACCGCAGCGCGGCCGATGTTGTTGGCATACAGGCGGGTCAAAGCTCCCATATCCAGAGCATCGGTGACTACAAGTCCCTTGAACCCTAGCTGCTGCTTCAGCAAATCCGTAACGACCGCCGGGGAAACCGTGGCTACCCGGTTGGGATCGGCCTCGAGCGCGGGGATGGAAACGTGCGCCACCATCACGGAGTCCACTCCAGCCTCAATCGCCTTGCGAAACGGCGGCAACTCGACCGCTTGCAGACGGGGCAGGTCACCACTCACGCGCGCCACTCCGAGATGCGAGTCGGTAGCCGTATCGCCGTGCCCGGGAAAGTGTTTGGCGGTAGTCAGCATACCCGCTGCGTGGGCGCCGCGAATGTAAGCCGCTACCATCTCGCCCACCTGCTGCGGGTCTTCGCCAAAGGACCGCGTGTTGATGATGGGATTCGCGGGATTCGAATTCACGTCGGCAACCGGGAAGAAATTCCAGTGCACCCCGATCGCGCGCGCCTCCTCGGCCGTGATCCTGCCAAAAGCCGCGGCATAATCCAGCTTGCCGGCGGCGCCAAACGCCATGGCGTGCGGGAAAACTGTTGTGCCGTAGAGACGCATGGAGACGCCACGCTCGAAATCGGCGGCAATCAGCAAGGGCAGCCTGGAATCGCGCTGCAACTGGTTGAGCAGCATCGCCGCTTCATAGGGTTCACTCTTAATGAGGAAGGGACCATCCAACGGGACCGTCATGACGAGCGAGCCGATGTGGTCGCGACGCATGGTGTCGCGGAGCTGAGCGTAATCCGAGCCGTCCAGGTTCAGAAAGCGGGCGCGCACCCAGATCATGAACAACTGCCCGACTTTCTCCTCGGGCGACATTTTGCGCAGCGTCTTCTCTGCCCATTTCTCGCCGTCGTGGTCGAGGCGAATTGGGCCAGGGTGCTGGTACTTCTCCTTGGCCAGTGCGAAAGATGAGGCAAGCCAAATCAGGAGAACGAAAAAGCCAAGCTTTCGGAGCATAACGAGACGATAGCAGAAGCGCTGGCCCATGTCAGGGGACGTCTGGTTCCGAAAGCAGTTCGGTATTCTAACTTGTTGAGTCGCTTAGCGTGGTTCTGTGTCACTTACCAAGCGTAATGAACAGCGTAGATCAGAGTCTGTTCGCCGTCGGCGGGCAGCTGGACAGGAAACTCGATAGTCTGCGCGTCCTTCTTGTTATATTTCGCTGATGCAGACGTGATCTCCCATGTGGTTCCCCGATACAGGTGCTCAAGAACGATTACCTCGACTGGCTCCTTCTTGTGGTTTTTCACCCTAATCTCAAAGGATTCATCGGCGCTTTCGCGCATATTGTCAATCTTGAAATTGGTGCGCCGACGCTCACCGGACAAGTCAAAGGCATTGCCAGTCTACACGCGTAGCGTCTCACCACGCGGTGTGTGATCAATAGTATTTTCGCCAATGAATTCCAACTGACCAGACTCATCTTGCCGATAAAATCGCATGCGACCGCGCGGTAGGGAATCCCGAGTTTATTATTCTCTGAATTCTCGATTTCCTGCATGACCCAGACTTTCGGGTTCGAAGTTGTGCCAAACCAGCGCTCAAAACGAAGGTAATCCGGCTGATAATTCATGGTGGGATCGGGGTGGAAGGTGAATCCGGAATAAACGTACACGCGATGCGATGGTATGCCGGATCGGCGAAGGAATTCGACCTGCTTTGTCTCGTTATCGCGAAGCGTCGTTGGCCGCTCAAGCGTGTAAAGATGATACTCGTCGAAGGCTTTCTCCGTCACCATTGGCTGACCCGCTCCCCCCAATCGAAGCAGACCTCCGCCTAAACCTGCAACGGGGCCAGTCATCGGTTGACCTGGCTGAATTTTGTGAACATCACCAGCCATTAGCTTCACGCGGGCGTCCTCGAACGTGCGTCCGCTGTGGTTATCGAGCGTCACCCAACCGAGCAGGTCCAGTGATTCGCTGCGTTCGCCTCCGGTGTTGCGAGCCGCATTGCCATGCGACGCAGCGGGAGCGATAACACTGTAATCAGCTTCCCAGGTCATGCCACGCGTCACGTAGCTGAGTTCGCACCGGGTGCCGCCCGAGCGGTCACTGTCGAGTACCCAATTGATCTCGGGGTGAAAGATCGACTCATCCGAAGTGGCCGGGAATAGCGGAGTCCCGGGTAGCGCGAATTGGAGTTTGCTATTTACCTCAACCAAAGGCTGCTCGAGTCCCTGCTGCTCAGGAGACATCTGAGGGTTGTAGTAGCCGCCGGGGTAGAAATTCTCTCCGTAACGGCGCTGCAGGGCGACATTGTAGATCGAGCCGGGCCGAATGATTTTGCCAGAAACGATTTGTTGGCGATCGCCGTCACGCACGAGGAACTCTATGGTCTGACCCGAGTAACGCGTCATCATGTCTTGTTGAGACACTGGCGGATGATAATTCTGTTCGAAAATGCGAGGCGTTTGCCCTCCTGCGCAGTCGCGAAGCGCGACAGACTCAGGCTCCAGGCGGGCGGTAACGCCCGCGAAACGCACCGAGTTCAGACCAGACTTCAGATTTAGCGGAATGAGCTCGCGAACCACAGCAAAGTCCTGGTTGTATACCGTGAGTGCCGGCGGAGCGTCTTGTGCGTATAGTGCTGAAGCGGATAATACAATCAGTAAGAAACTGCAGCGCATGGTGCACTCCTTGTAATCAGTCGCCGTCCCCACAATTCGGAGCAATCCTACCACTATCATTCGCAGGCAGCTGTCCGTGTCACTCTGTATGCCCAACGGTCGGTCCATCGGTTGGACCCATGAATAAATTAGACAGCAATGAAAAGGGATGTGATCGTAAGGGAAAGTTGAACCGCATATATCGTGGAGGCCTTGCTCACGAGTGGGGCGCAAGTAGGGATCCAAATCCAGTCCTAACCGATTGACCGAGTATGTCGAGGAGTTAATTCTGAATACGGGTATCTGTAACTAAACACGGCCTGCTGTGCGGCTGTGTACCTCGACCTCTATTTCGTTTATTTCCATCAGCTTACTTGTTGAGAAATCTTTGTTGGTCGCTTTACCCGCCGTGCATTGTCCCAATCGATCCGGAGCACGACAGTGGCTCGTGAAAGCAGGCTGTTGTGGCGAGCTACTTGATCGATTACTGCGAGCAGGTTAATCCCGTTCTGCTAAAGGTGGTGAAAGATGGAAAGCAGGCGTCCTCGGGGGCGGTGCGCCGGCAGGAAAGCTTCACGTCACATACGGAAAAGAAGGCCCTCCTCTGGCTGGCCGAGCGGACTCCGAAGTGGATCAACTCGGACCACCTGACCTTGCTTGGCTTCGGGGCGCAATTGCTGGCGGGAGCGGGCTACGCGATAGCTCACTGGAGCCGTTTCGCGGTCCTGATTGTCGTCACCGCGCTGGTCTTGAACTGGCTAGGCGACAGCCTCGACGGCACCCTGGCCCGCTACCGTCAGCAGCAGCGCCCGCGCTATGGCTTTTATGTCGACCACATGGTGGACAGTATTGGTGCCCTGGCCTTGATGGGCGGCTTGGCAGTCTCAGGCTTCATGAAACCTTATATTGCGATCGCATTGCTTATCGGATTTCTGCTGCTTTCGATTCAGTCTTATCTGGCCACCTACACGCTGGGCGAGTTCCGGCTGTCCTTCTGGCGCTTCGGACCAACTGAGCTGCGCGTTCTCTTGGCAGTCGGCAACGTCGCCCTGTTCTTTCGACCAATCGTGCACATCTTCGGAAAGGCTTACCGGCTGTTCGATGTGGGCGGACTAATCGGCGCAATCGGAATGGCAATGATGCTGATCGTGTGGACCGCCCAGAACACCCACAAGCTCTATAACCAGGAGAGAATTCGATGAGCGCGCGTCAGACAGCATTGCGGTGGTTAAAGTTCAATGCGATAGGCGGAATGGGAATTATCGTGCAACTGGCCACACTCGGGGTGCTGACCCATGGACTCGACCTGAACTATCTGCTTGGTACTGCGCTGGCAGTCGAGGCTGCCGTCTTCCACAATTTCTTGTGGCATGAGCAATACACGTGGGCAGACCGCGCGACGGTCTCGGCCCGGGAAAGCATAGCCCGGTTCTTGAGATTCAATCTGACCACCGGGGTATTCTCGATTCTTGGAAACGTTGCATTGATGTGGCTGTTCGCCGGCCTTGTCGGCCTGTCGTATTTGCTAGCAAACCTGATCACGGTTGCGACTTGCTCGGTAATTAACTTCCTGGTCAGCGATCGCTTTGTGTTTCGGGGAACAGACGCGCGGCCCGCATAACTTCTGGCTCAGGATCCGTGCTGGCCCGTGGCTGCTTTGCAAAAACTTGGCCACGGACTTGCACGCATATAGACGGACTTGCTGCCCTCCCCGAGCCGCGTGGGCCTGATGTTACGCGGGTAATTGCGACACAGACGGTGAGATCGGCGCTGCCGGCTGAGGTTTGGCTAGACCCAGAGAGATTAATGCGCTGGTAGCAGCCTCCGCGCCAGAGCGGACACAGTCAGGCACGCCAATGCCCCGATACGCGTTACCTGCAAGGAAGAGACCGGGAAGCTGAGTGCGCAGACGTTCGATGCGATCGAGCCGTTCCAAGTGACCGACACCGTACTGAGCCATGGCGCTCTTCCATCGGTACACGCGATAGAAGAGAGGTTCTGCCTGCACTCCAAGAATTTCGCCAAGCTCCTTTCGCACCGCAGCGATAATTTCTGCCTCCGGCCACACCAGCGCTTCCTCGTTGCGCCTCCCACCGACGAAGCATCGCAGCAGCGCACGATCCTCCGGTGCGCGGTGGGGAAACTTGTTGTGGACAAAGGTGCAGGCCAACATGCGCTTGCCTTCGCTCTGTGGGACAAGGAACCCGAACCCGGGGGGAAGAGCAGCGCGCATTTTCTGATCGTAGGCGAGATTCACTGTAATCGAAGAGGTGTATGCGATGCCCTTCAGCTCGGCGGCCAACTCCCGACTCGAGATTTCCAGAAGGACCGCGGTTATGTACGCCGGGACAGCAAGAATGACGGCATCGAAGTGGTCCGATTGATATCCCGCCGAGATGGTCCAGCCACTGCCTTGTGGTTGCACCAACCTCACCGGCGAGTTGGTGATGAGTAGCGATGAATTCAGCTGGCCGACGATTGCGTCGACCATCTGCTGCATGCCATTTCTTAGTGAGGTGAAGAGCGGACGAGCGGGCGCTTTCGCCAACTGAGCCATTTTCTTCCGCGACGCCCACATGGCACGGCCCAGACTGCCATGCCTCGCCTCCATGTCTGCAAATCTTGGGAGCACGGCGCGCACGCTGAGATACGCCGCTTCGCCGCCGTACACCCCGGAGAGAAGCGGGTCGGCAAGGCGCTCGACCATTTCGGAGCCGTAATGGCGCTTGACCAATGCGGCAACGCTTTCGTCGCCATTCGCTTTGTGCGGTGGATGAAACCACTCGCGGGCCATGCGTAATTTCGTGCTTACAGAAAAAAGGGGGGAGAGAACCGTAGGTAGGATCTTCGTCGGAACCATGAACATCAACCCGTCGGGCATCACCAACAGCTTGCCGTTTACCAGGATGTAGGTCTTGCGGTCAGCGTCGTTGGAACCGATGAGTTGGTCGGCGAGCCCGAGTTGGCGGCAGAGATCAATCGCCCAGGGCTTTTCCGTCAGGAAGGAATCGGGACCGGCCTCGATGAGGCAGCTCTCTACCTGCTCCGTGACCAGCACGCCGCCCAGTCGCTGGGAGCTCTCAAAAAGAACATACTCCAGCGGAGTACCCGAACGCCGCGTCTGTTCGAGGGTGAAGGCGGCGCTCAGTCCGGAGATTCCGCCGCCGATGATGGCGATACGCTTCATGGGAAACTTGCCGACCTGCTGACTGTGCGTGGCAACTCGACTCTTGTGCTAGCGAGTGGTCCACATTACCTGAATTCAGCCCGCAGAGCGGGTGAAATATTCTTAGCCCAGCGCGTCAGCGCTGGGTGAGGTGGCAAGGTCCTGTGGAGCCCCGCAGGGGACGACACACTCGTCACGCCGCCCATCAGTGCTCTGCGTTCGCAACTCGCTGCTCAAGACGCGCTCTCGCGATATCGGCCAGCGCTAGGATGAGCGTCGGAGAATCGTTCAGCGACTCGGCGCGCCACAGGCGCATGCCTTGTTTCTCCGCAAACTGCTTAAACGCGATGTCGATATCGTAGAGAATTTCTACGTGATCGCAGAGAAAACCGATCGGCTGAATGAAGACTCCACCATGTCCTTGCTGCTTTAGCGACAGGATGGTGTTCTCCACCGTGGGGCCTATCCAGGTGCCGCCCGACATACCCTGGCTCTGGAAAGCAAAAGTCCAGCTGCCCACGGGAATTGCGGCTTGCTTGGCAACGAGCTCGGCGGTTTCATGGGCTTGCGCCTGATACGGATCGCCTTCGGTGATGGTGCGTTCGGGAACACTGTGCGCAGTAAAGATGATAGGGACTTTCGTGCCCGCTTCCGCACACGCCCGTGACCAACCAGCGGTTAGCTTCTCGGCAAAAGCCTTAACCAGCAACCGGTGGTCGTGCCAGGACTCCACAAAATCCAGAGCAAAAGGCGCGCCGTTTTCGCCCAGCGCCGCTCGCCGGTAGAGTCCAACGCTAGTACGCGAATTTTGTGGCGCCATGCAAATACCCACGGCGCTTTGCATGCCGTCTTCAGCCATGGTGCGGACAACGTCGGGGATATACGGCTTCCAGTTGCGCATGCCAACGTAAACCGGCAGGGCGAGTCTTTCGGCCAGCAGTTCCCCCTGGCGGAAGGTGATTTCCTGAAGAGGAGAGCGGCCGATGAGCGCATAACGGTGCTTGACCTCATCGATCACCCGAGAAGGTACGGGCCGGGCGCCGGTCACGCCCCTCAAAAATTCCGGAATGCCGTCTACGGACTCGGGGCTGCCGTGGGCGAGCAGGAGGATGGCGGTTTTATCGGTGTTAGCCACATTCAGCTCCAGTGTGGGGGCGGGTCTCTGACCCGCACAAGAACATCGGATCGAGGATCCGCTTCGACACATTGCTCAACTGCCATCTCAACTATCGAGACGCGGCAGACGTCTTGGTTGAGTATTCATGCACAAAGGCTGCCAGCGCCTTTACATTCTCCGTTGGCGTCTCCGGCAGAATGCCGTGGCCGAGATTAAAAATGTGTCCGGCACGGCCGTTGGCGCGCCGTAAAACGTCTTGCGCGCGGGGACGAATTTCTTTCCAGGCGGCAAATAAAACAACCGGATCCAGGTTCCCCTGCACGGCGCCTTGAAACCCTATGCTGCGCCAGGCATCGTCGAGCGAGATCCGCCAGTCAACCCCAATAACCTCGGCCCCTGTTTCTTTCATCGACGGCAGCAGCGCCGCTGTGTCCGTACCAAAGTAAATGATAGGGGCGCCGGTCTTCTGAAGTCTTTTCACCAGCTCCGTGGTACGCGGCAAGACGTAGCGACGATAATCCTCCGGATTCAGGCAGCCCACCCAGCTATCGAACACCTGGACGGCATCGGCGCCGGAACGCACCTGCTCGCTGGCATATTCAGAAGTTACCGCGACCAGCTTACGCATGAGCTCGTCCCACGCAGCCGGTGAGCTGTACATCATTTTCTTGGTCTGAATATAGTGGCGCGATCCGCCACCCTCAATCATGTAGCTGGCGAGAGTAAAGGGAGCGCCGCAGAAGCCAATTACTGGCAGGCGCGATCCAAAATGCTGGCTCACCATCCCGACAGCCTTAGCCACGTAGCCAAGATCGGCGGCACGATCCGTGCGCAGCTGGTTCACGTCTGCAGAGGTACTCACCGGCTTTTCAATCTTGGGACCTTCGCCCGCCGCGAAGTGAAACGGCAAGCCCATGACCTCGAGAGGCAGCAGGAGGTCCGCAAAAATGATCGCTGCGTCGACGCCCAACGCCTGGGCTGCGGTAATGGTGACCTCAGCCGCCAGCTCTGGCTTCTTGCAGATCTCGATTAACGAATGTTTCTTGCGGACTGCGCGGTACTCGGCCATGTAACGCCCGGCCTGGCGCATGAACCAGACGGGCGTAACCTCGACCGGCAGGGCCTTGCAGGCCCGCACAAAGTTTGATTCAGGGGCAGACATGAATCTTTCAATTTAGCATTTTTGAGGCTGAGCGCGCCCGGAACCCGGCCCGCATTAACGAGCGAAATATCCTAAACGGTGATAAAGGTGGAACTTCTTGGGACCAAGCACGATCAGGCGATGAAATAGCCCGTCCGGCCCCTGGTTGGCAGGTTTGTACCCGATCGCGTATTGGCTGCGCAATTCTTTGGCGATTTTGGAAAAAGCGCTGGTTACATCGCCCTCGCTCTCAGCCCGAAGCAACCGGCCACCCGTCGCCTCAGCAAGATGCTTCATAGAGCGGTCGCCCTCTTGCGCCAGGCTTATGCTGTACTTGGGATTCGTGCTCAGGACGTAGACTACCGCCTCGGCGCGCAGCGCACGTTCCACAGCCTGCTGCAAATCTATGTGGCTTTGATTATCCTCTCCGTCGGTGATCAGGATGATGGCGCGCCGCGAGGGTTGATTATCCTTGACGCGCATGAGCTCCTGGCAGGCGACGGAAACCGCGTCATAAAGGGCCGTTTCGCCTTCAGGCTGAAGTTTCTTGAGACCGGCCGAGAGCAGCTCCATGTCCTCGGTGGCCGGCTGAGCAACGGTAACCTCCTGGTTAAAGCCGATCACCAGCGCGAGATCGGAATCATGGCGCAGGACACGGCGCAGAAAAGCTGTGGCCGCCTTCTGTTCGAAACGGAAGCGGTGCGTGATGGAGCTGCTGGTATCGACAACCAGGGCTACTCGCAGAGGCAAGTCGGTTTGTGGCTGAAAATATGTGATCTTCTCGACCGGCTTATCGTTATCGAGAATGGAGAGATCACTTTCGTTCAAATCCCGCACGAAGTGTCCCCGGCGATTGGTCACCGTGAGTACCAGGTTCACCTCTTGTACTTCCTTGCTGACGGTGAGCAACGGGGCACCGAGTCGTTCAGAATTGCTGGCCAGCTGCGCGGGACAAATGAGAGCCGCGAAACACAGGACGAATAGCGGGATTAGTAAAGCGAGCGGCGCGCGGTTGACCGCATCATGGGAGAATCGCTCGGGTTGACCGTTGCTGCGCAATCCGCGGAATCCAAAACCAGGGGCCTCGCCTTGCATGGGCCGTCCTTTCAATCGGCTTTGGATGCCGCGCTGCTACAGTTGTTTGCTCACACAGCAAGCTTCTTTGATCAGGAATTTACCGTAGGAGAATATCTCGTGGCCGGCCTCAGGCGTGAGCAGCAGAGCGCGCCTGCTCGGGAGTGTCCATGACCACGCGGTTTCTGCCGCGTTCTTTGGCGCGGTAGAGCGCTTGGTCGGCCGCTTTGATCACCTGATCTACCAGGTGGTTCTTCGTGCTCGGTTCCGCCACTCCAATGCTGACCGTAACGGAAACGTTGCCTCCCGGCCTCTGGAAAGCCCTGCGGGTTGCCAGGGCACGAGAGCGCCTCTTGATGGCAATGCGGCGGCGATCGGGACCGCGCGGCGTTTTCCTGCGATCCAAACGCCCGCGCACTCGGAACCTGGACCCTTCAATGCTTTGCCGGAGCAATTCCAGGTGTTCCATCGCGTCTCTGGCCGACTTACTGGGGAAGACCACGGAAAACTCCTCTCCCCCGCAACGGTAGGCTTTGCCCCCGCCGGTTACCTTGGCCAGGCGCGAGGCGACCATGCGCAGGACCTCGTCGCCGATGTCATGGCCGAAAGTATCGTTGAATCGCTTGAAGTGGTCCACATCCACAACGGCAATTGCGTAATGTTCGCCTAGTTCCAGAACCGCCTGATTGAAGGCCCGGCGCGCCGGCAAACCCGTGAGTTCGTCGTGGTAGGCCATGAGGTACGAGGTCTCGATGACGGCGGCCACCAGCACGAGCGCGGCGGTTGCGAAATAAACACTTGCGGGTTTGCCGGTCCCGCCCAATTGCAACGCCCTGCAGGTCAGCAGCAGAGCCCAAAAACAACCGCTCTCAACCGGTTTGCGATAAAGCACAAAACGCAGCACCAGCACACTCAAGGACAGCAGGAATGCCAGCAGCCCTAGTTGCGGGATTTTGATCCACGCTGGCCAGTGGCGATGCACAAGAGCGAATTGGAGGAGTCTAGCCTCAGCAGCATGATCGGGACGGCACATCAACGCCACGAAGACCGCTTGCAGGAAAATAGGAATAGAGCGTGCGGCGATAGCAGGAGCGGTGAATCCCCGCTCGCGTACAAAAGATAAAGCTAAGAAATTCAATGGCAAGAGTATGCTGATGGCCGCAAATCCCTGGTCTCCTAGCCTAGGGGACAGGGCAATCGTCCGCTCACTGAGCACTAGTATTGTGAGAAGGAACAAAATCCGGGTGGAATGGAATCTCCAAGCCAGAATCAGACCTGCGGCGAAGGTCGCGATGTAGTAAAAGACCAGCACCGAGGCGGAGATCGCCGCGAGTTTGTAATCCAGCAGCACCAGCAAGAACAGAAGAATGCTGCCGGGCACCAGAAACACCTTAGCCGTTGTCTGATCCCAAAGATTCAATGAGAACCGATCCCTTGTAGCCTAGTAATTTTCTCTACGAACCATCCCTGCGCTCATGAAGGCAGTCGCTCTTGCAAGGCACAACCTCTGAGCACGCTGTCTGCCAGTCGGCTGCCAAAGCGTATCTTAGGGGCACCGCCTGTGCCTCGGGTATGTACCAAAGGACATGACCCATGCTTCTCTCTGCAAGGCACCTCTCAAACACACAATCCGCACTCCAGCTGACGATGAATTGAAGTCCCAGTCCGGTTCACCTCCAGTTCCAATGTGCGCCGCCGATGTTCACGCTGCCTCTCACCCAGGGACATACATCGTCCCGTTTATCTCCTTTCTCCGCATTCCGGAAACTGAGCCTTTGGTGTGCGCACCAACGCCCTCTACCCGCGCTGATGCCGTCCTAGATTCGCTGTTGAGGACAGAAACCATGAGCCCGACCAGTCGAAGCCACGAGGGCTTTCAAAAACTATGAGGATGGCCGACAATTTTTGATCGAACAGCTTGCCCAGGTCTGCGGCATCGCGCGGCAGATTCACGAGCGGCTTCCCCGGCACATTCCTTTGGAAGATCTGGTCAACGCAGGGGTAGTCAGCTTGATTGATGCGATCCACAACTTTTGACGCAGGAAAAGACTTGCAGTTCCGCTCCTGTGCCAAGTTCCGCATTCGCGGCGCCATCCTGGACCGCTTGCGTGAAATGGATTGGGGGCCGCGTGCCTGGCGCCGCCAGTCCAGGCGCATTGGCGAAACCTACAGCCCATTATCAACGGCTCTGGGCCGGACCCCAAGCGAGCCGGAAATGGCGCAGGAACTGGGCCTGGAACTCTACGAATTTCAGCTCTTGCTGGGAGAACTCAAGGGCCTTGAGGTAGGCAGTTTGACTGTGGATTTAGAGAACGATGGTCGAAGCGGAGACCTCTGCGAGCGTTTGTCCGGCGCAGAAGAAGATACGCCTTACTACGCGTGCCTGGGTTCGGAAATGAAAGACCTTTTACGCCGCATCATTGCCGAGTTACCGGAAGAGGATCGCCAGACCCTTGCCCTCTACTATTTTGAGGAACGAACCCTGCAGGAGATCGGCAGGGCGCTCGGAATCAGTGAATCGCGGGTGTGGCAGATCCATAGCATGGCAGTAAACCGCCTGTGCGTCCGATTGCAGGAACTGATGAACTCGCACCGAGTCGAGGCCAAACACGCTGTGCTAACTGTTTCCTGAACTGCTGCTGTTGAAGCGTGCCCAATGACCGTTGCGAGCGCTCTAATTCCAGTCACCCTCGTAGTTCCACCTGCAATACTGACTTGCACTCACCGGGACCCGGTCAGGACTGTCTGTTCTGGATCAATCAGAAGTCGCTTTATCCCCCGCGGCGAGGTCAAACGAAATGAACTTTCTGGGCCATCGGCAAAAATCCGTCCTAAGAAGACCCGCCGGTCGCCCGGCATTGCAGCGTAGATAGGCACTGAGGTAATGAGTTCCTTTGGCGCATCCTTCTGCAGGATTGTGCCGCTTACCAGTATGGAATTTCCCCTGAAAACCATGCGGACAACTTGCAATTCGAAACGAGGCAGGGCGGTCCCGTTCACCCAGCCCTCGTAAAACCAGTCCAGCGACTTACGGCCTTCGTATCTGTCTGAGGCCGGCAAGTCTTCCGCAAAAACCTGCAAAAGCTGCCACGTGGTGATTGGTTTTCCCGCGTAGCGTTCTCGAACTTTGCGCAAGACCTGCACGAAGGGTTCTACGTCGTTTTGATTGGAGGAGGGGTTCTTTTGCCTTTCCGCGGTCCAGGAATCATTCAAGATATGCCGCAACATATGAAAGAGCCATGTTCCTCGCCCGTAACTGATGGCTTCATATCCGTCGGGGAATTCTGAAGAAGACAACCTCACACCGAGTGTCACTGGGCCGGCATCTTTCAACACGGCGCCTGCCTTATTCTTGCGCAACAGGTCCTCACGGTACTTGTCCATGGCGAGGCGAAAGTTGGCAGGATTTTCCGATTCCAAAAGCATCAGTGAACAGTAATTCGCCAGTCCTTCAAACAGCCACTGATCGCGGTAGCCCCGCCAAAAAACCAGATCACCCCACCACTGATGAGCCGTCTCATGCGCCGTGATCTGGCGATTCAGAATCTCATGGGCGGGGCCGAGATGAAGATGGGATCTCTCCTCCGGCGTCAGAAAAGCGAAACTGGAAAGGAAGACCAGGCCGGGCCAGCCTTGACTGATCTGTCCGGGGATTTGAGTTAACTGAAGAATGCTGTAGGGGAACGGTCCGAAGCGCTGCGAGAAAAACTCGGCGGCACGCGCCGCGCTGTCGGCAACCATTTGTGCGTTGCGGGCGGGCGATGGCGGTGGTTGCGTCACAACGACGGTTCGCGGCGGTTGCGGCCGCTGTAATGGCAGCGTAGGCACCACGACCGCTTGGTTCTCAGCCGTGGGAAAGGAGCGCTCGACGCCGGCGGTGGCATAGGTTTCAATCGTGGTGTTTCCGGCTTGAGCGACGGCTTTGGTGTATCTGCCCAGATTGAATCCGGCAAGCGGAATCGGACGTTCGGTAACCCATCGGCTTGTTTGGTCTTGTTCACCTGTGGTTCTGGAAGGTTCTCCCGGCGGCTCCTCGCGAGCCCGTTTGCCCGTTGCGAGCAGGGTCCATCCCGCCGGATATTGGAACCGCAAATCGAAATCCGCGGCCGCCAAACCGCGGTTGGGATACCAGATTCCGCGTGCGCCGACATAGAGCAGGCCACCGCCTGCCTCGGAAAGCACGTCGCCGGCGTAGGAGAACGTCAGCTCCATTTTCTGCCCCGCTCTGACCGGCTGGGGAAAAACGGCCGCTAGAATGTCGTTGCCCCGCCGCGCCAGTTGCGAGCCCTCCAGCGCCTGGTTCTGGATCAGCTCCACTGGTTGTCCATTGGCCTTCACTTCGCTGACCTTGAGGAAGCGCGATAACTCAAACACGAGCGCCCGGGCGCCGCCGCGAAGCACTTCGACCTGCAAGGCAGCGTCGGCGTGAAGCGTAGTGGGAGGCTTCACCTCCGCGCGAATCCGATAGCTTCGGATCGCAATCTCATCCGGTTGTTGCTCTTCAGCCGGTTTGCGCGTCTCTACCGGCTTGGTGGGAAATGACGCCCAAACATTGTAGTAATTGACGGTATCCGCCCGTTTCTGCTGAGCGATGGCAATCTGCTCGTTGGCAGTTGAATCGTAGTAAGCATCGAAGGCGCCGCGCGCTATGCCTTGCACTCTGGCATGCAGAAAACGATCCGCCAGGTCGAGGGAGTTCGCCGTCTGACTGGGAGTTTCCGCGGTTGCGGAAGGCAGGAATCTGCTGAAGGTCACAAACAGGCGCAGCGCATCCCATTCCGCCAAATTGTGCGCGGTTTCGTTCCATTTTGACGCGAAGTCCTTCCCTTCCAGGGAAGGACGCAGAGCGGGCTGGAGTTCGCTGAAGGTGCCGTCATTAAAGCGAAGGTAGGCAGTTTCAAATCGCTCTTCCAGGATGGCCGCTCCCGTGAACAGCGTCATGGAGGCTCGTTCGGCCTGATTAGGCGGAACTATCAGGATTTCGCCCTCCCCTTCGAAAAACGCTCCGGTCACGCGGCCCTTTACGTCTTGGGTGAAAGCGATGGTTCCGTCATCCAGGCTGATATGCAACTGATTGCGATCAAGGGAGGCCTCGCGAACCTGGTACACCCTAGCGGCGTCCAGACCCACGCTGCGCAACTGTAAATACAATTCCTCGGCGGCTCTTTGGTTACTTTGCGCCTGAATTCTGACATTGGTAGAAGCCGGAAGCTGCTCCTGCTGGCCAAGTGCCGCGCCAGCCAGGACGGCGCAAATGAACCCCAGCAAGGACTTTTGGGCAATTCCCCTCAGTACTTCAGTCACTACGGCTGCTCCTCCGCCAGTTGTTAGAATGCGCTCTTGTGAAGCCTCGTGTCACCCTATTCTTCCTGCTTGTCGCCTGCGGCGCCAGTTTTGCCGACGTGATCCATCTAAAGAACGGGCGGAAAATCTGGGCCGACCGGGTGCACACAAACGGCTCACACTTGCAATACGACGTAGGCGACAACTCCTACGCCATTCCAGCTACTCTGGTTGATCGCGTGGAAGCGGGCGGCGTTGCGCCCGAAATTACATCGTCCCAAAGTTCTGAGCACGACCTGCCGACGTTCGTCCCAAACACGGATATAGACGTCGACAGCGACCTGCCGTCGAAGGTCATTCACGGCGGACAGATTGATGCCGACGAGCTTGCTTCGCTGGAAAAAACAGCCGAGCCGGCCGTCGCTGGAGCGGGTTATTTCATCGCCGGCAAACACGAATTCGACCGAGGGAATTTTTCGCAAGCGCGAAGCTATTTCGATACTGCTCTGCATTTTCAGCCGGACAGCCCTACCATCTTGAATTATTACGTGGCCGCGCTGGTCCGCATGGGAATGGCCAGGCAGGCCCTTTCTTACGCGGAGCGCTCCACCCGGCTGGCTCCAAACTCGGCAGACAGTTTCGCGGTCCTGGGTTTCGTTCAGTTTTCGCTGGATCGAAGCAAGGACGCAATTCGCTCCTGGAAGCGCTCGCTTGAGTTGCGTCCGGACCCGGCCGTCGACGAGTACATTGCCAAGGCCGAGCGGGAGACCAAGGCCGAGGCCGATTTTCGAGAACGCGCCAGCAGCCACTTCACCTTGCGCTACGAGGGCAAGCAGACCTCGGACAGTCTGCGCCGCGCGATTTTGAGCACGCTGGAAACCGAGTACGATGAACTGGTGCGCCAGCTCGGTGTTGCACCTCGGGAAAACATCCCGGTTATCCTCTATACCAATGAAGCTTTCTTTGATGTGACTCATGCCCCCTCCTGGACCGGCGCAGTAAACGATGGCAAGTTGCGCATTCCCGTGAACGGGGTTGAGTCGGTGAATTCCGAGATGGCACGGGTGCTGAAGCACGAACTGGCGCACTCGTTTATCAATCGAATTTCTCATGGACGCTGCCCGCAATGGTTAAATGAAGGGATTGCACAAGCCGTCGAACCCAAGACAGTAAGCAGGGATGGCCGTCGTCTCGCAGAGCTCTTTGCCGCCGAGCGCGAGATTCCGTTCAACGCCCTCGAGGGCAGCTTTATGCGCTTTTCCGGCATCGAAGCGCTCCTGGCTTACGATGAGTCGCTGGCCGCGGTGGAGTACATCCATGACACGTACGGTATGAGCGAGCTGCGCCGTATCCTGGAACGGATCGGCGAAGGAAGTCCAACCGAAGTGGCCCTGCGCAATACGATTCACTCCGATTATGGCCAACTGCAGAGAGAAGTCGGCAAGTTCCTGCTGAGCAGGTACGGCTCCTAGAGTATCCCCGGTCTCCTAACAAATTCTCGACACAGCCGCTTCCAAGTAATGTATTGTTCTTAGCTCAAATGGCTTGGGGGATGCCATGCAGCTACGACTTTTGAAAAAAAGAAAGGCTCGTGAACCCGGCCTGCGCCAGCCGGCGCCAATTGCTGTTCCTCGCATGAATGAAGCTGAGATGGCCGCTGTCTACCACGGGGAACGCATGGGCGGGGATTTTTACGACTTCTTGCGGGTCAGCCCTCACTTAGTGCTCTTCGGATTGCTGGATGTTGCCGGACGCCATCAAGAAAATCAGAATATCGTTTCGGCCGCGCAACAGACTTTTCGTACGATGGGAACAAAGATGTTTTCCAGCGACGACATCAACGAGTCCACTTCCATGCTCGAGCTGTCCCTTCAGCTCAACCGAACCATCATGCAGGCGGCCGGTGGCGTTCGCTCCTGCCCGGCGTTTGTCGGGGCCTACAACGAACTGCTGGGCACGGTCTGTTATAGCAACGCCGGTCATACTCCCGCCTTACTGCGCGATCACGCCGGCATTACACAACTGCCAGCTACCGGCCTTCCGTTTGGCCTTTTTTCGCATGTGACTCACGATGCGCCGACCGCTGCTCTGGAACCAGGAGCAGTGCTATTACTCGTTTCCCGCGGAGTCACCGAAGGGAAATGCCAGGGAGAGGAATTCGGCCTGGAAGGTGTGCAGAAGACTCTTCAGAAAGCTACCATCTCCAATGCGGAACAGCTCTGCGGTGACATACTGGACAGCGTGGAACAGTTCATGTGCGCACGCCCGACCCACAATGACGTCACGGCTCTTGCCCTGGTGCGCCTGGCGGCAGCCAAAGCGGCTGGCGCGTAAGAGGGTTTCCCAATCGTATCCGGTTGGGAGCAAAAGCCTCATATGTCTTGAAAAGCTCTCGGCATGCCTGAAGACGTGCCATGATACGACTAACGCCGCCTTCACTGATGCTTCGATCTTCTCCTGCGAATGACTTTTCGGACTTTGGGCGGCGGGGCGGGAAGGGTCGTGGGCGACAGTTCCTCCGCGGTAACGAAAATCGGTTCAATATCGGTGGGAATCGCCGTCAGGCGATCCAGGGCGTGCTTCACAACCGGCCGGATCACACCCAGGTCGTCCAGCATTTTTTTCGCTCCGTCATAGTTGCCTTCGGCCTCGATGGTGAGCAGGTCGTGATCCAGGTCGCGCACCGCATCCTTCACTTTTGTCATATCCACGCTGAAGGTTCCGTCGCCGTGGGACGCAAACGCGCCTTTATCCAACAGGTAATTAAGCTGCACTGCCATGCCCTTACCGTGAGCGTCACTCAACCCGAAGCGGAGGCTGCGAAACGCTGACGCCAGGAAAGTCACGCACAGCTGGCGCTGCGCCGCTTCGTCGGAGGCCAGCGCATTGCCCAGGCCCATTTCCTTGTTGTGGTCCATCATGTATTGCAGCGCGAAAAGCCCGGTGATGTCGGCTTTGGCTTCTTCGATGGCGCTAAAGAGCTCTTTCAGCTCCTTTCGGGGGTTGGTCTCGCGGCCGTCCACCTTGATCTGATGTGGACCGAGGCCATGCATCAACTCGTGGGCCACGATATGGGTGAAGAAGGAATCGAAGTTCACGTCCAGCATGGCGGTTCTGGTGAGCGTCTTCATCGCGACTGGCACCAGGACGCTGTGAAACTTGGCCTCCTGCACATTCTTCAGCATCACGCGCTTGCTGCCCTTCTGCTGCACGACCCGCTCATCGTTGGGCAGGTTGTAGGCGGCGGTCTGCACGCCATGCGCGCCATCCCCCGCACTGAGAATCTGGTCGACCACGCGGATGGGTGCGGCGGCCCCCAATTTGGGATTGCGGTACTGCGGGTTGATCGGAAGGTTATCCTCAATTTCCTGCAAATGCTTGGCGAAGGCGGAGAGCTTGGCGCTTTCCTTCTCGTCGCGCAAGTTAATGTAGGCTTCGAAGGCGGCCTTGTAGCCGAACAACTCGTCGTTATAGGTCTCGTAGGGGCCGATGGTGATGTCCAGCGGAGCGTCCAGATCCATCCACGCCATGTCGCTCTCGTAGTAGTCGTTGGAGAGAAAGGCATCAGCGCGTGTAGTTAGGAATTTTTTCAACGAAGCGTTATCGGTGAGGCCCGCAGCTTCGCGGAGCAAGCCCGCCGCGCGCGTGAGATCATCTTTGTATTCCTCGTTGTAGGGAACGATCACCATCGAATCGTGCAGCTTCTCGGGAGGACCGAGAAATCCCGTGGGCTTGGGCGCCGGAGTCTTGTAGCGAATGACGGTGAAGAAGCTTTTAGCCTGCTCCTGCTCCTCGGGGGTTAAGGAAGAAAGCCAGTGCTCAAAGCCATCCTTGGTCATGTCCTCCGGATAGAAGTTCGCGACGAGTGGCTTGCGGCGTGGCACTCCCGGAATGAAAGCCTTGTACTCATCAATGTCTGACCAGGGTCCTTTGTTGATCCAGAAATAATGGAAGCGGGCGCGGCCAGCCGGAGTCTTGTCCCTCTCCAGGCGGTGATAGAGAGCTAAGTTGCCGCTCCACAATTGTTTCAGGAAGATGTCATCGAGGACGCGAGCCGCCTCAAGCAACTTGACCAGCGCCTGACGATCTCCAGAAGAAAGCGCCGAGACATCGACCCGCATCGGAGAGGGGGCGAATCGGCTAGCCATCTTGGCTAGTTGCGCCTGGTTCGGAGCCGCCGTCTGTGCTGCAGCAACCCCGGCTGGAATCCCGAGGATCAGCAGAATAAAGATGAGCTTCATAGGAAAACGGATAGCGTCGCACTTCTCGCAACGCTCGAAAACGGACAATGATAACAGGAGAGGCCGTGGCCGCAGAGAGGGCCGCCGATGTACAATCTCCAGAGAGAATCCCAGGAACTCTCGAATTCTTAGTAGCTATTGACCACTGAAGTCCGATGCACCAGCGTTTTTCCCTATTCCTAGCCGTTTGCCTGGCTGCCGTGCCCGCCGCCTTGAGCGCCGATTCGGTGGTGGAGGAAATCATCGCCCGCGTCAACAACCAGATCATTACCCGCTCCGAGTATCTCCGCGAAAAGGAGCAACTCAAGCAGGAAGTGCAGCAGCAGGAACCCGGCAACGCCGACAAGGCGTATGCCGAGCGGGAGAAAGACGTGCTCCGCGGGTTAATTGATCAGGATTTGTTGCTGGATAAGGGCAAGGACCTGGGAATCACGGCGGATACTGACCTGATTAAGCGGCTGGACGAGATTCGTAAGCAGATGAACCTGGAGTCCATGGAAGATCTGGAGAAGGCCGCGCAGGCGCAAGGTGTGTCCTTTGAGGATTTCAAGCAGAATCTGCGCAACAGCATCATTACCCAGAAGGTGATCGGTCAGGAGGTCGGCTCGCACATCCAGGTTAGCAAGGAAGAAGCACAGAAATTTTATGATCAGCACAAAGACGAGTTGCAGCAACCGGAGACGGTTCGCCTGAGCGAAATTCTGATATCGACGCAGAAGGCGGCCGGCGACAAGGCTGCCGCAGCGGATCCCGACCCGCAGCAGCTCGCAGCCGCCGAGGCCAAGGCGAAAGATCTCCTCGATCAGATTCGGAAAGACGCAAGTTTTGAGGAGGTCGCCAAGAAAAATTCGGATGGTCCTACGGCGGCACAGGGTGGAGACCTCGGCGAATTCAAGCGCGGCGTTCTTTCCAAAGAACTCGAAGATAAAACCTTCGCCATGAAGCCGGGCGAGGTTTCCGATGTGATTCGCACTAAGCAGGGGTTTGTAATTTTGAAGGTCACGGAGCACGCGCAGGCGGGTATACCACCACTTAAAGACGTTGCGCCGAAGGTTCAGGAGGCTCTCTACATGCAGAAGCTTCAGCCGGCGCTGCGCGAGTACCTCACCAAGCTTCGCGAGGAAGCATTCATCGACGTCAAGGGAGGCTACGTCGACACCGGGGCCAGCGCCAAGCAGAGCAAGCCGGTCGAAACTACGGTCAAGGAAGCGTCGGCTAAGAAACTCAAAAAGAAGAAGAAGTTCGGCCTGTTTTAGTTTAAGCTGAGCACAAATGGGAACGTGCCAGGGGACTCATTCCTGTGCCCGCATTCCCGTGCGAAGTGACCCGGCATGAAGGACTTCTACATCTCTGACGCTCCCCAGAACGAAAACAAGGTCATAACTTCCACTTTCGTGGTTGCCGTCAAGCAGGTGAAGCCGCGGAAGACGGGGGAGCCCTACCTGGCGCTTACGCTTGCCGATCGCAGCGGGCAAATCGAAGCCAAGATGTGGGACAACGTGGAATCCTGCATCGACGCTTTCGAACAGGACGAGTTCGTCAAAGTCAAAGGCTTGATCAACAAGTACAACCACCGCTTCCAGCTCACCATCCACAAGCTGCGCCGGTTGCAAGAATCAGAAATTGATTATTCCGATTACCTGCCCAAGACCACGAAGGACATTGATGAACTGTGGCGGAAGCTAGTCGAATTCGTGGCCAGCTTCCGCGACCCTTATCTCAAGGCACTGATCCAGGCTTTCATGATGGATTCGGAAATTGCCGACGCTTATCGCTCGGCACCTGCAGCCAAAGCGCTGCACCACGCCTATATCGGCGGTCTGTTGGATCATGTGGTCTCTCTTTTTCAATCCTGCGACCTGGTTTGCCGCAATTACCCGCAGATCAACCGCGACCTGCTGCTGGCGGGAGCGTTCTTGCACGATATCGGGAAGATCCACGAGTTGACCTATAACCGCGCCTTCTCTTACACCACGCGTGGGCAGTTGCTCGGCCACTTGATCATCGAGCTGGAGATGCTGCAATCCAAGGTGCAGCTGGTTCCGAATTTTCCACCCGAGCTGAAAACCCTGCTCGAGCACCTGATCATCAGTCATCATGGACAATATGAGTTTGGCTCGCCGAAGTTGCCCATGTTTCCCGAAGCGCTCATGCTGCACTACCTGGATGATCTCGATTCCAAGATGGAGAGCATGCGGGCCCACTTTGACCGCGAGGCTGGCCAGGAAAATCCCTGGACCAGCTACAACGGATCGCTAGGCCGACCGTTGCTGAACTCGAATAAATTCCTGCATCAGGCGGACGCACCAGCGACTCCGGTTGCCGAGAAACCAGCTGCCACAACCCTGTCTGAGACAGCGGCGTTGCCTGGCTTGGAGCCGAGCAACGGCCACGGTGCCGTCGCGGCAGGTGCATCGCCAGCGCCTGCCGACAAGAAGTAATTCATTCGTTAACTCTGGCCGGTCATTTGCACACTAGATTAGGTTCTGATAAATCATCCGGAGGAGGTCTGTATGCACTCGCGTTGGATCGCCATCACAGCTGGTCTTTATCTGTCATTCGCTCTATTTGCTTGTAGTAACAAACCTTCCGAATCAACCAGCAACAACGAGAATGCTCCTGGCAGCACGGAACAAGCCAAAGGCGAGAAGACCAAGCCAGCTGCTAAGCCTCTGGACGTGCCGGCCGGCACGGTGATCACGGTTCGCCTCGGACAAAGCGTTGGTTCGAAAATCAGTCAGCCAGGACAAACATTTTCGGCGACCGTCGCTAGTCCGGTGGAGGTTGACGGCAAGGTGGTGATTCCCGCAGGGGCCTCGGCGACCGGCACAGTTGTCGATGCCAAGCCTCTGGGCAGGTTCAAGGGTGGCGCCGTACTCCGGCTCAAGCTGGATTCGGTTGAGGTCAACGGCAAAGAGCACCGCGTCGAAACATCTACTTTGGTCCGCGCGGCCAAGGGCAAGGGCAAACGCACGGCGGTGGTGGCCGGTGGCGGAGCAGGCCTTGGCGCTCTGATCGGCGGCCTGGCAGGCGGAGGTAAGGGAGCGGCTATCGGCGCAATCGCGGGAGGCGGCGCGGGCACCGCAGGTGCCGCTTTCACCGGCAACAAAGATATTGTCCTGCCCGCCGAATCGGCTCTCAGCTTCAAGCTGGAACAGCCGCTGGAAATCAAATAGCTGTCAGCCTTTAGCTATCAGCAGCCGTCAGCTTCCCCGGAACAAATTTGTTTTTACTGAAAGCTGAGAACTGATAGCTGAAAGCTTGTCCATGCTCGACTTCTCTCGCTTTCGCTGGCTGACCTTCGACTGTTACGGCACTCTCATTGATTGGGAGAGCGGCATATTCTCCGCGCTGCGCCCGCTCCTGGCCTCCCATGGGAAGTCCCTCGACGATGCTCGCCTCCTAGAAATGTATGGCGAACTGGAGGCGCAGGCGGAAGAGGGACCTTTTCGCAGCTATCGTGAAGTCTTGCGGTCGGTCATACGCAGCTTTGGTCAAAAGCTGGGGTTCACGCCCACGGAAGCGGAGGAGCGCTCCTTGCCCGATTCCCTGAAAAACTGGAAGCCCTGGCCGGACACGATCGCCGCCTTGAACGAGCTCAAGGCGAGATATCGGTTGGCCATCATCTCGAATGTGGATGACGACTTGTTCGCCCCGACCGCACCGCAGTTGCAGGTTCAGTTTGATGGGGTGATCACGGCTCAACAAGCGCAGTGTTACAAACCTTCTCTAGGCATTTTTCAGCTGGCGCTGAGGCGAATTGGCGCCTCACCCGACCAAGTACTCCACGTTGGGCAGAGTGTCTACCACGACGTCATACCGGCGCAGTCGTTGGGCATGAGCACGGTGTGGGTAAATCGCCCGTCGCCGCGGGCGGGAATTGGAGCGGTGAAGCCTGCGTCGGGGCAGCCTGACCTGGAAGTTCCCAATCTGGCCGCCCTGGTCACGGCCGCAGAGGTTGATTCGCGAAGGCAGACGCGCTCGCGGTCATAAAGCATCCTGGGCTACGCGCTCGCGGGAATGCTGACGATTTTCTTCCGGATCGCGTAAGTTACCAGCTGCGCCTTATTGTGGATATCGAGCTTCCTCATGAGGTTGAACTTGTGGGCCTCCACGGTTTTGGCGCTCAGGCCCAGGATGTCGGCAATTTTCTTTACCGAATTCCCTTCTGCCAACAGCTTGATAACTTCACGCTCACGAGGTGTAAGGACCGAATCGGACTTCGCCCGCCCCTCGCGCCCATTGATGCGGAGTTCTTCTACCACTTTCCCCAGCACACGAGCGCTGAAGTAGTTTCCACCGTGGTAAACCTCGCGCACCGCGCCGAACAGTTCCGGCACGGGGGTGTCTTTCAGGACGTACCCCGAGGCGCCTGCTCGGAAGCACTCCATCATGTAATCTTCGTCCTCGTACATGGTCAGGAAGACGATTTTGGTTGCCGGAGTTTCCTTCTTCATCATGCGGACAGCATCGAAGGAGGACAGCCCAGTCATGCCAATGTCCATGAGAACAATGTCAGGCCGGAGTTCCCGAACCTTGGCCAGGGCCTCGGAAGCATCTCCCGCTTCCGCCACCACCTCAAAATCCTGCTCCCCCTGGAGCAGCCGGCTCACACCCTGCCGGAGCAGAACGTGGTCGTCCACGACGAGGCATCTGATTTTGTTCATACCTACACACCTTGGGTAAAAAGTATTAAACCGCGCGCGAGCAAATTAGACAGGCCAGAGAGTTTCTGGAAGTGGCAGCCTAGCAAGCAGAACGGCTGGGACGGCGAGTTAATTCACTCTACTTTATCGTTGCACTTATTTTACTCATTTTGGCTCCTAGGTGCTACTCGCAAATGTTCGATGAGGCGCCCTATGTTCGCCATGCAGCATTTCCGGCCCATCGGATACAATCCAAGATTTACATGCTGCGCTACTTCACGACCGGGGAATCTCACGGCGAGGCGCTGGTCGCGGTCTTGTCCGGCTTGCCGGCCGGTCTCAAAGTCGAACCGGCATTCGTCGATCGCGAACTCTGGCGGCGACAGCAAGGCTATGGCCGCGGCGGACGAATGAAGATTGAGCGCGACTGCGCCCACATTCTGTCTGGCGTGCGACAGGGGATGACGATCGGGTCCCCCATCTCCATCCTGTTGGAAAATAAAGACTGGAAGAACTGGCAGGAGTCTCTGCCGGTGGCAGAAGGCGACCCGGCAAAGCACAAGAGGGTAGCATCGCCGAGGCCCGGACACGCCGATCTGGCAGGCGCTCTCAAGTACAACTTCCCTGAGGCTCGTTATGTATTGGAACGTGCCTCAGCCCGCGAGTCTGCGGCGCGGGTTGCCATTGGTGCGCTGGCGAAATTGTTCCTGCGCGAACTCGGGATTGAGGTGCTCAGTCACGTGATTGCGGTCGGAGCAGCGACGATTGGTGATAAGGAGATTCCCTGGGAACAGATCCGGCCGCTCGCCGCTCGCCAAGAAATTCTCCTTAGTTGCGCCGATCCGGAAGCCGAGCAGCGGATGAAAGAAGAAGTGGACAATGTCCTGAAAACCGGGGACTCGGTGGGCGGGGTTTTTGAAGTGGTGGCTCATGGTGCACCTCCGGGCCTCGGCACCTACGCGCAATGGGACGAGCGGCTGGACGCGCTGCTTGCCGGAGCCGTCATGTCGCTGCAGGCAGTTAAAGCGGTGGAGATCGGAGTGGGAGTGACGGCGGCGAGTTCCCCGGGCTCGGCTGTACATGATGAAATAGGTTACGAGAAGGCGTCCGGGTTTTCGGGATTCACGCGTTCCCGAAATCATGCCGGGGGCATCGAGGGCGGCGTTTCCAACGGCGAGGAGATCCGCCTGCGAGGCTACTTGAAACCGATTTCCACCTTGCGCCGTCCCTTGAAATCGGTTGATTTTGCCACTCGCGAGCCGGTGAAAGCCGCTTATGAGCGATCCGATGTCTGCGTCGTGCCGGCGGCGGGGGTTGCCGCGGAAGCCATGGTCGCGCTGAGCCTGGCCCGCTGTGCGTTGGAGAAATTCGGGGGCGATTCCATGGGGGAGACGATCCGCAATTTTCAAGGATACTGCCAGCAAATAAAGAACTACTAGATGATCTACCCCATCGTCAAGTTTGGCAATCCGGTTTTGGAGAAACCCGCCGCGCCTGTCACCGTCTTCGACGAGGAGTTGAAAAAACTGGTAGAGGATATGTTCGAATCCATGTATGCGGCTCACGGGGTGGGCTTGGCCGCGCCGCAGATCGGTATTTCCAGGCGGCTGGCGGTCGTGGATGTCACTTTTAAAGAAGACCCGTGTGCCAAGCTGGTCCTGGTTAATCCGGAGATTCTTCACACCGAGGGGCGGCAGAGCCAGAATGAAGGCTGCTTGAGCATTCCAGAGTTCCGCGAGCCGGTGACGCGCCCGCGCAAGGTCACGGTCCGGGCACAGGATGAGCACGGCAATGTCTTCGAGAAAACCGGCGAGGACCTGCTGGCCCGCGCCTTCCTCCACGAGACTGATCATCTCAATGGCAAGCTTTACATCAGCCATCTCAGCGCCCTGAAACGCGATCTGATGAAGCGCAAGATCCGCAAGCTGATGAAGGCGGGAGAATGGTGAGAAATTGTCATGCTCTCGTAAGTTGTCATCCTGAGCGAAGCGAAGGATCCCTGCATCTCTCTACAGCCGCCCTGAAACCATGAACCTCGTCTTCTGCGGCACACCACGCTTCGCTGTCCCCACAGTGAAAAAACTAGTAGAAGGCGGCTTCGCCGTGCGTCTTCTAGTCACGCAGCCGGACAAGCCGCGCGGGCGCGGCCTTGAACTCGCTCCCTCCGCAGTCAAGGAGTGCGCGTTGGAATTGGGCCTGTCGATCGTTCAACCTGAGAAAATCAAGAACAATGAAGAGTTCCGAAATCAGCTGGCCGCGCTGAAGCCTGCCGCTATCGTCGTGGTTGGCTATGGCCGCATCATCCCGCAATGGATGATTGACCTGCCGCCGCTGGGCAACATCAACCTGCACGCGTCACTTCTGCCGAAGTACCGCGGCGCCGCACCCATCCAGTGGGCGATCGCGTCGGGCGAGACTGTCACCGGAGTGACTACCATGCGCATCGATGCAGGTCTCGACACTGGCGACATCCTGCTGCAGAAGGAAATCCCGATCGCTCCGAACGACACAGCGGAAACTCTGGCTCCACACCTGGCTACTGTAGGAGCTGACCTGATGGTCGATACTCTGAGAGGGCTCGCGGCGGGAACGATCCAGCCAAAGCCGCAAGATCACTCAAAAGCCACGCTGGCGCCGATTCTCAAGAAGGAAGATGGTCTGATCGACTTCAGCCGCTCTGCCATCGAAACCGTCAACCGCTGGCGTGGATTTCAGCCTTGGCCGGGAGCGTATACAAAATTCCGAGGCAAGAACCTGGCGGTGGTTGCAGCAAAATCGTCGGCCGTCGTCGCTCCCATTGGCGAGATCAGGCTACAAGGAGAACGGACGTTCGTCGGCTGCGGCGCCAACACCTCGCTGGAGTTACTGGAGATCCAACTGGAAGGCAAGAAACGAATGTCCACCCGCGATTTTCTACACGGCTATCATTTAACTTCCGGTGAACGGCTCGGATAGAGTCACGATAGAACTTGTGTGGGACGGGTCTTTGACCCGTCCTGGCACCAGTCATCCTCAGCGAAGCTCGGTCGCAGGAAGGGGTCCGGGCTGAACCGCTCGTTCAGGATGAGAACTGGTAAGGGTGGGGAGGTCTGATGCCATGAGCGCAGTGAAGAACACCTCCAAGCCCTCCGTTTCCCCAGCCCGTGCCGCGGCCTTTGACATTCTTCTCCGGATCGAGGAACAAGACTCCTACGCTTCCGAACTCCTGCACGCCTCGCAATATAAGAACCTGTCACCGGTTGATCATGGATTGATGACGGAGCTGGTTATGGGAGTTCTTCGTTGGCGATCGGTTCTGGACAGGGCGATCTGCCAGGCGTCCTCCCAGAAAATTCAGAAACTCGATTGTGAAGTGCTTACCGCGTTACGCATGGCGGTTTATCAATTGCGTTGGCTGGAGCGGATACCCGCACACGCTGCGATCCACGAAAGCGTAGAACTCGTAAAACGCGCGCGCAAACGCTCAGCCGCTCCGTTTGTCAACGCAGTATTGCGCAAGGTGAGCGCCCAGCCACAGCAACCGGTCACCTCGGAGGCCGGTTCGCCGCACGAACTCGCCTCGCGCTATGCGCATCCGGAGTGGCTCGTCGATCGATGGTCGACCGCATTTGGCATCGAGACCCCTGGCCTGATTTGCCGGCATGATCAGCAGATTCCGCAAACAACGATTCCCGTGCGCGATCCGGATGCAGAGCGGGCATTGAAGGCGGAGGGGATTAAACTCTCGGCGGGTTTGCTGCTGCGATCGGCACGCGGCGTGGAGTCGGGTAATGTCACTCAGACGCGGACCTTTCGAGAAGGTGCCATTACGATTCAGGACGAAGCCTCGCAATTGGTTGCCGCTCTGGTGGGAACTGGCTCTCGCATTCTCGACTGCTGCGCCGCTCCGGGAGGCAAAACTTCAATATTGGCGGACCGCAATCCGAAGGGCAGCGTTGTCGCGGTCGAACTGCGTCCGCAGCGCGCGCGCTTGCTGCAGAAGCTGGTTCGTGCAGGAAATGTGAGTATAGTGACTGCGGATGCGCGTCACCTGCCATTGTCCACTGAGTTCGACCGCGTGCTGGTCGATGTGCCGTGTTCGGGGACTGGGACTCTGGCGCGGAATCCGGAAATCAAGTGGCGCCTGAAACCGGAAGACTTGCAAGATTTGCAAGCTAGGCAAATCGCCATCCTCACATCGGCGATGTCCCGAGTTGCTTCGGGCGGAAAGCTCATCTATTCAACCTGTTCGCTAGAACGGGAAGAGAACTCTGATGTGGTCCAGCAAGCTCTAACTCGATACGAGTCCTTTCGTCTGCTCGATTGCCGTGAGGAGCTGGCACGATTACAAGCCGAAGGGGAACTGGTTTGGAAGGATCTGGATTCACTCATCAGCGGGCCGTATCTGCGCACGATCCCGGGAATACATCCCTGTGACGGATTCTTCGCCGCGATCTTGGAGAGAAAATCGGCTACGGATTAACCCGGATTAGCGGCTCACTTCAAAATTCAGCGCAGAACCAGCAGTGATTTTCTGACCCGCAGCAGGACTCTGCGAGACGATCAGACTCGCCGGTGATGGTGTGGGTGCAGGTATTGGCGAAGGTTGATCGGTCGGAGTCTGGCCGGCGGTGGTCACGGTCACGGTGCCCACGCTCATGCCCGCGCTTTGCAAGATGCTGGTGACGGAGCCCAGCGGCTGGCCAACGAAATTCGGCATCACATACGCCGGCTGGTCCGGAGCCGCTGTAATCAGCAGGCTGATTCGCGGTGCGGACACACCACTGGAATTTGGCGGAGGGGTCTGCGATAGAACCTGATCAGCCGGTGAATTGGGCATCCGAATTAGCGCCGTTGCTCCGATGTCCAGGCCGCGGCGTTGGATATTGATCTCGGCCGCGCGCGGCGTTTGGCCAGTGACATCAGGAATTGCGATTCGCTGCGGTCCTAAGCTTTGCGCCACTCGCACCTGCCAGCCGCGGCGCACCTTCGTTCCGGGAGCCGGAACCTGGGAGACGATTCGTCCTTCCGGGATGTTGGGACTGTAATACTGGCGCTCGACACCCACTTGCAGACCGTTGGCTATGGCGGCTTTTTCCGCTTCCAGCGGGGTCATTCCCACCAGCTTCGGAACTAACACTTCGTGCCCGTGAATCGCCAGCCTCATTGCTGTCAAAGCCGAGACCAGTGCGACCATCAGCAGCACCAGGACCAGCATCGCCAGCTGGAAGAAGGATTTCACGGCACGATTATAGCTATCAGCTCTCAGCTTTCAGCTGTTAGTGCTTAAGTTCTTCGCAGTAGGACTCGGAGAGGATCGCGGAGTCATGCAGCCTGTTTGGGACGTAGACAGCAATAAGATTCCGATTTTTTTGGCGGGATGGTTACCATCAGCGTCATCAGCGTAGGGTGGGTTGGTTTTTACCACGCGTGGCGGTAAACTCAGCCATCGACGAGTTCCGCTAATGGGCTGTTCCACCAGAGCCCTGGTTCCCGCGCAATGTCCGCCACAACCTTGAACATCGGCCAAACACTCTCTCACTATCGCCTGCTACGAAAACTGGGCCGGGGGGGTATGGGAGTGGTGTACGAAGCGGAAGACCTCACCCTGGGCCGGCATGTAGCACTTAAGTTTCTCTCCGATGACCTCGCCGAGGACGCGCAGGCTCTGCAACGCTTTCGCTGGGAGGCGCGGGCCGCTTCCGCTCTGAACCACCCCAACATCTGCACGGTTTACGAGATTGAAGGGGCCGGCGGCCAGAGCTTCATCGCCATGGAGTTGCTGGAAGGCAAGACCCTGGGCGAAGTCATCGGTGACCGCCCCCTGCCACTCGAGCAGGTTCTGGACTGGAGTGTCCAGATTGCGGAAGCGCTCGATGCCGCCCACACCAAGGGCGTTCTGCACCGTGATATCAAGCCGGGAAACATCTTTCTGCTGCAGCGCGGTCCGATCAAGCTGCTGGACTTCGGATTAGCCAAACCCCTGCTGGAGCGTCGCCTGGCGCAAGCCGTTGATGCGCCCACCGTGGCGCTGTCAGCGATGCGACTGCAGCCTGACGACCGAGGCCTGACGTTAGGCACGGTGAGCTATATGTCGCCGGAGCAAGCGCTGAGCAAAGAACTGGACGCGCGCAGCGACCTTTTCTCTCTGGGCGTGGTGATGTACCTGATGGTCACCACGCGACTGCCCTTTGCGGGTGAGAGCGCGATGGCGACGTTCGACGCCATCCTGCACCGAACCCCGCAGCCGCCCACACAATTGAACCCTGAGCTTCCGCCGGAATTGGAGCGCATCATCAACAAGGCGCTGGAGAAGGATCGCGACTTGCGCTATCAGTCGGCGGCCGAAGTGCGCGCCGACCTGAAACGGTTGAAGCGCGACGTGGACTCAGGACTAGGGCTCCCCGCCGCCCCGCGATCGGCTGCGCCCTACCCAAGCCGGGGGCTTTCTCGGCGAATGGTGTTTGTAGGCTCTATTGCGGCAGCAGTGACCGCCGTGGTCCTGACCCTTTGGCTGCGATCGCCGGCCACGCCCGCACGAGTAGTGTCGTCGCTACAGTTAACCAGCGACGCCCTGCCCAAGTCCTCCCTGGTCACGGACGGCGCCCGCATCTATTTTTCGGAAGAGAAAGGCGGGCAGTTCCTGCTGCAGCAAGTGTCAACCGCCGGCGGGGAGAGCGCCCCTCTGGCGACGCCTCTTGCCAGCACGCAGATTTATGACATTTCCCCGGATCATTCAGCGCTCCTGATATCCAGCGAAGCGGGCAGCACCCAAACCGAGACGCCGCTGTGGCAACTGCCCATTCCGGCAGGATCGCCGCGCCGAGTGGGCAATGTGCTGGCCCACGCGGCCACCTGGACACCCGATGGTCAGTACATTCTGTATGGCAATGGTTCCGACCTGTACGTTATCCACGCGGACGGCAGCCAGGCACGCAAGCTGACCACGCTCCCCGGTGCTGCCACGAACTTACGTTTCTCTCCCGACGGCCACTGGATCCGCTTCACCCTGCAAGATGCTGAGAACAACATTTCCGCGTTGTGGGAAGTGCAGGCCGACGGCAAGAAACTTCGTTCGGTACTCCCCACAGGATGGAACCAGCCTTCGCAAGAATGTTGTGGAAACTGGACGCGCGATGGCAAATATTTCTTTTTTGAAAGCGCGCGGGGTAGCAGTCATGACATATGGGCGCTGGCCGAAACGGGCTGGTTGCTGAGCGGGCGGAGCGATACTCCGCAGCAGCTGACGGCCGGGCCGCTGACTTTCCTCTCTCCTGTCCCCGGCAACGATGGCAAGAAGCTGTTCGTGGTGGGACAGCAGTTGCGGTTCGAGCTACAGCGCTACGATCAGAATGCAGGCCACTTTCTGCCCTATCTGAGTGGGATCTCTGCCGGCGAACTGGACTTCACCCACGACGGACAGTGGCTCACCTATGTAAGTTATCCCGATCACACCCTGTGGCGCAGCAAGCTGGATCACAGCGAGCGCTCGCAGCTCACCTATCCTCCCCTGCAGGTCCATCTGCCACACTGGTCGCCCGATGGCAAACAGATCGCCTTCATGGCCGCTCAACCGGGCCAGCCGTGGAAACTGTACCTGATCTCCTCCCCAGGAGGCACCCCCCGGCCGGTGACGAAGGAGCAGGTGAACGAGAGCGACCTTACCTGGATGCCAGACGGCAAGTCGCTGGTGTACGGCCACATGCCCTGGCTGCAATATGCCAATTCATCCGAATCGGGAATTGAGATTGTGGACCTGAAAACAGGACAATTCTCGCCCGTGCCGGGCTCTCAGGGCCTTTTCAGCCCGCGGGTCTCGCCGGATGGTCGCTATATCGTGGCGTTGAGCGCGGACTCCAAGAAGCTGATGCTGTATGAGTTCGCGACCCGGAGATGGTCGCAGCTGGCACAAGCCACCTTCGCCTATGACACTTGGTCGCATGACAGCCGCTATGTGTACCTGGAAGATTACAGTCAGGGAGATGACATTGTCCGGGTGAGAGTGCAGGGCGGCCCATTGCAGCGTCTGGAAAGCGTGAAAGATGTGCCCCGCGGCTCAGACCCCTGGGCCTCCTGGCTGGGGTTGGGGCCGGACGATGCTCCTTTACTCATGCGCGACCAAAGCACTCAGGAGATCTATGCCCTCGATTTGCAGCTGCCCTGAATCGGTTTGTAAATTATTGAGCCACGTCCAACAGAACTCATACGGTACTGCCAGCAAATCGGGTGGGATCTCGCGCCCACAACCCAGCCTTCGTGCATCCCCGATGCTTTACGGTCTTTCCGGACGTTCAGGATGAGGGCATAATCAGGCCCCCATCCTGGCCCATCCGTGCGTATCCGCGGCTTCTGGCCTTTAGCGCCGGTCGAAGCGGTTCCGCAACCTCGCTGGCAATCCTTACAATGCTCGTTGCAAAACAGTTTTGAGCTTCAGATGCTTGCTCAAGCTCCCAAATCGGCAAATGAGTACTTAGCTCTGATGGGTGGGACGATTTACGTCAGTCCAACGGAAGAGCCCGTTCCAGACGGCGTGGTGCTCATTCACGGCGAGAAGATCGTTGCAGTGGGGAGCCGGGCGCAGGTGCAAGTTCCTCAAACCGTCCAAGTGCTCGACTGTTCGGGGCGCGCGATTGCGGCTGGGTTTTGGAACAACCATGTGCACTTCTTTGAAAAGAAGTGGGCGAATGCGGCGGAGATCCCGGCCGCCGAACTCAGTCGCCAGATTCAGGACATGGTCACACGCTATGGGTTCACCAGCGTGTTCGACCTGTCGTCCATGTGGGAGAACACGCGGCGGTTGCGCGAGCGCGTTGAGTCGGGGGAGGTGCCGGGGCCGAAAATTCGCACGACCGGAGAAGGCCTGATTCCTCCAGGAGCAATTCCCTCAGAGGGAGTGCTCGGCGTTCTCGGGGTGATGAACTTTCCCGCTCCCGAGATCGCCGACGCCGCGCAAGCAAAGGCGGCTACCAGGAAGTTGCTGGAGCTGGGGGTTGACGGGATCAAGCTGTTCGCATCTTCGCCCCGGAGTCCCTCGCTTCCGGAGAGCGCGATTCGAGCCGCAGTCGACGAAGCGCACCAGGCGGGGAAGCCTGTCTTTGTTCACCCCAATAGCGGCGCGGATGTGCTGACTGCGGTTCGAGCTGGAGTGGATGTCGTCGCTCACACCACTCCCTACTCCGGCCCATGGAATGAAGCCATTCTTGCAGCGATGAAGGACCGGCGAGTCGCGCTCATACCCACATTGAAAATCTGGATGGAATTCATGCGCCACGACCGCATCGCGACGCAGGAACAAGTCGCCAAAACTGAGACCGATCAGTTGCGCGCCTGGGTCGAGGCGGGTGGGACAGTTCTGTTCGGAACCGACGTCAGCTACATCAACTACGATCCCAGCGGGGAGTACGCCTTGATGGCCGAGGCCGGCATGAGGCTTCGCCAGATTCTCACTTCACTGACTACTGCACCCGCCGAGCGATTTGGAGGTTCGACTTTCTTAGGGCGAATCGCCGTGGGTTGGCAGGCGGATGTGGTCGTCTTGAAAGGCGACCCTTCCAAGAACATCCGGGCGCTGGCGGAAGTCGAGTACACAATACGCGCTGGGAAGATCATCTATCGAGCCAGCGACTGAGAGATTCGGGTGCACGACTTTCTGTCGTTATCCTGAAGCGGCGTTAAGCCGCCGAAGGATCTGGCGCGCACAACCGCGCCGATTGTGCGCCAGAGATCCTTCACGACCTTACGGCCGTTCTGGATGACGAAATGCCGAGCAACTAGTGCGATTCGTCGGTGACCGGCGCCGTGTCAGGCGTATCTATTTTCAGGGCAACGGCGTTGGGTGCGGTGGCCGGTGGAGGCTGGAAGTCGCCAGGATCGTGGCCGGCGAGGGCTACTTTCATGAAATCCATCCAGATGGGCAGGGCAGCCCGGGCCCCGGTCTCTTTGGGTCCCAGAGTTCTCTTTTCGTCATAGCCAATCCAGACCCCGCAAGTGGTCGAAGGCGAGAAGCCGATAAACCAGGCGTCGGTGAAATCGTTGGTAGTGCCAGTTTTGCCGGCAAGCGGATATTTCATACCAGCCGCGGCAACAGCCGTGCCGTGCAGCACGACTTCCCGCAACAAGGAAGTCATGATGCGGGCGGTGCGAGCACTGATGACGTCTCTCACGTCAGGAAAATCTTCCTCCAGCACGCGTCCTTCGTAGTCGGTCACCTTAGTGATGTAACGCGGCGTGATGCGCACGCCATCGTTGGGGAAGACGCTGAACGCCGAGGTCTGCTCGAATAGCGTGATTTCCGCCGAGCCCAGCGCGACCGGCAAGTACGGCAGCATGTTGGAGGTTGTTACGCCGAAACGGCGGGCGTAATCGATGACAGTCTTGATGCCAATGCGGTCGGCTATCTTCAGCGCGGGAATATTGCGCGACATCATCAGGGCGCGGCGCAGCGTGATGTTGCCTTCAAACTTCTCATCGTAGTTGTGCGGCGTGTAGAGGCCGGAGGGAGTGGCGAAGCTCACCGACTCGTCGAGGATGATATCGTCGGGCGAGGCGCCCTGGTCGATCGCGGCGGTGTAAACATAGGGCTTGAAGGACGAGCCGACTTGGCGCATCGCCTGAGTGGCGCGGTTGAACTTGGAGTCTTCGAAATCTCGCCCGCCGACCATCGCTTTGATCTCACCACTGGCGTTGTCGATGGCAATGAGGGCCCCTTGGGCGCCTGAATCTTGCTCGAAACTTGCTTTCGCCTTGCCTTGGTCGGAGAGCGAGAGGACTTTCAGGTAAACAATGTCGCCGAGAGCGAGGATGTCGCCGATCTTACCCTTCGTCCAGGCGGCATCGCTCGCGGTCAACGTTGCCGTGTAGCGGCCGAATTTTACGGTCGCCGAGTTGGTGGACACGGCAGTGACCAGCGCGTGAATATAGCCGTTGGGCTCGGGATCGTTCTCCCAGTCGGGATGCTGATACGTCTCAACTGGAACGCCCATGGCAATAGCATTCGGCAGGTGGCTTTTCCAGCCGTGACGGCGCTCGTAAGCAGCGAGACCGTCGAGCACGGCCTGGTTCGCCGCCTTCTGCAAGTCCATGTCGAGCGAGGTGTAAACGCGCAGGCCGCCTTGATGGACCTGGTCGGCGCCGTACTTGTTCTCAAGATACCGGCGGATTTCTTCGACGAAGTACGGCGCCAGGGAGTTGAGATCCTTCTGCACGTTCAGTTGAATCGGCTTGCCCTTAGCTGACGTCGCCTGGCCGGCCGTGATCTTGCCGTCTTCGAGCATCGCGTTAAGAACTAGATTGCGCCGCCGCAGTGCCCGCTCGGGGTGAGTGATGGGCGAGTAGTCCCCGGGGGCTTTGGGAAGTCCAGCTAAGAGCGCGGCTTCGTCGAGCGCGAGTTGTTTAGCGGGCTTGCTGAAGTAGTACTCGGAGGCGGCTTCGAACCCGTAGGCGCCGTGCCCGAGGAAAATCTGATTGGCGTAGAGCGTGAAGATCTGCTGCTTGGTGAAGCGGCGCTCAATCTGGATGGCCAGCAGGGTTTCCTGAACCTTCCGGTGAAAAGAGCGGTCCGGCGACAAGAAGAGATTGCGGGCCAGCTGCATAGTCAGCGTCGACGCGCCTTGCACCCGGCCTCCGGACGTGATGTCGCGATAGGCGGCTCCCGCGATGCGCCACACGTTGATTCCCCAGTGACGGTAAAAATCCTTATCTTCGATCGAGATCAGCGCGTCGCGCAGGACTTGCGAGTAGTCGTCATAGCTCGCCACCACCCGCCGCTGCAGGGCGAACGAGCCGATCACGCGGCCTTGGTCGTCATAGAGGTCGGTAGTGGAGCTGGGTCGGTAGTGCTCCAGTTCCTCAACTTGCGGGAGGTCGGTGGAGTAGACCAGGAGCAGACCCATCGAGGTGCCAATCAGCGCGGATACGAGAATCAGCAGGACAAAGACAACATGGCCGACATACTTTCTTCCGGCGACCTCGACCAGAGAAAGCTCTTCGTAGATAGACTTCATGGGCAGTGCTTTTAGCATAGCAGCGCACAACAGTACTTAGTAGCTGGGAGTTAGTAGCGAGCGGGAGTCAGCGGTCGCTGAACTAGTGTGCCGTGTGGAGGCGGTCTCCAACCCGCCTGGACGGGTCAAAGACCCGTCCCCACACAGGCAATGAGCCAGCTCAGGCCAGGTCAAACAACAGGATCTCGGAGTCCTCGGTCCCTTTGATGTTCAGGGTCTTCTCGTCGCTGATGGCTGCGCCGTCGCCTTGGTACAGCCTCGCCCCGTTCAACTCCACCGCCCCCTTGGCCACCTGCAGCCATTCATGGCGCTTTGAGCCAAACTGATGCGACACCTGTTGTCCGGGCGACAGCAGGGACACATACAACTGCGCATCTTGATTGATCGTAACCGAACCCTGCGCGCCGTCGTGCGACGCAATCAGCCGCAGTTTCCCCCTCTTCTCGTCTTCCGGGAAGCGCTTCTGCTCGTAGGATGGTTCCAGGCCTTTTGCCTCCGGCAGAATCCAGATTTGCAGCAGGTGCACCGGATCGGACTCTGACGGGTTGAACTCGCTGTGCCGGATTCCTCTGCCAGCAGTCATGCGCTGCCCGTCACCCGGCAGAATGATAGATCCGGTTCCCAAGGAGTCCTTGTGTTCCAGCTTGCCCTCGAGGATGTAGGTGATGATCTCCATGTCGCGATGGGGATGCGTGGGGAAGCCGCCTGCGGGCGCAACCACGTCCTCGTTGATTACACGCAGGGAGCGAAACCCCATAAAGCGGGGATCGCGGTAGCGGTCAAAAAAGAAGGTGTGACGGGTGTTCAGCCAGCCGAAGTCGCCGCCGCCTCGTTCTTCACTGCGCCGGATGGTAACCATGGGTTCCTCGTTATAACGACTATTTGCCTCTGTTTAGATGCAGGACAGCGGCCAAGGATTCACTCGGTCGTTTTGCTGGTCAGGCGGCGAACCGCCGGGCCGGGCGGCATGGCATCGCGCAACTCCCGAATGGTCCGCTTGAAGACCGGATGCCGGTACTCGGGAGCAATCTCGGCCAATGGTTCCAAGACAAACCGGCGCTCGTGCATCCGAGGATGCGGAATGGTTAGAGTTTGCGTATCCACGATCGAGCTGCCGAACAGCAAGATATCGATGTCGATGGTGCGCGGCCCTTTCAACTTGCTCGCCTGCCGCTTGCGCCCCATTTCCTGCTCAATGCTCAGAATCGCCGACAAGAACTGCTTTGGCATTTTCTCGGTTTCGAGCGCCACCGCGCAGTTTAAGAACCAGGGCTGTTGCGCGAACTGGACGGGCTCGGTCTCGTAGAAGGACGAAATTGCCACTGCGCTGCCTACTGACCCCAGGCGCACGATAGCGTCCTTGAGGTTGGCTTCACGGTCACCGAGATTCGAACCCAACGAGAGATAGACCAGTTTGCGCACGTGCGATAGTTTCCAGTTTCTAGTCTCTGGTTTCCAGAAAAAACTTCTCGTTTGTCCCTATCTCGTTCGGCGGACGAGCTGGCGACGCATGCCAAAGAACTCTTCGACCACCTGCAAGTTCTGATCCAACACTACTCCCGCGCTGAGAGGACGAGGCCGGCTTCGCCCCGGGTAGTCATAGCGGAGATCGAAAAAACGCACTCCATATCCTTGCCGCGGGGGTGAGAATTCCTCCGTTTCCGTGATCGGATACTTGGCCCAGTCCAGGTACACGCGCCCGAGATCGGAGTTCTTGGCCACCAGCGTGGCCGGCGTTTCCTCCGGTTTGTAATGAATTTCCATGTGTCCGTTGGGATCGACATCGGCCGCCGATGAGTCGACCAGCATCACGGCAAAGAAATTCTCCGTCTCCACCACGCCGCTCCAGCGAAACGGGTTGAGCCAAAAGGGGTAGGCCGACACGCGAATGGGATCGGCGCCGCGATAGATGTGCGCTTCCAACGCCGCCACCGCACGGCGATGCTCGAAGTCGCGCAGACCCCATACGAACACGACTCCAAGCAGCGCCAGGCTCGCCGCCAGTTTTCCCTTGGGCCCTCGGGTACGTGCGCCAATCTCTTCGTTAATGAGAGAAAACAGCGAGGGCAAGATCAGCCCTGCCAGCAGGAACAACAGCATGACAGGCTCAACGATGAAGACGATGTCCCAGGAATACCACCTCTCGGAAAACGGCCAGAAGGGACGCACACCGTAGTTGTTGGTGAAGTCCAACAGGATATGGCTCAGCCCCGCCAGACAGGCATAAAGATAAAGCACTCCCCAGCGCACCGGAAGGTTGGGGTCGTTGGTTCGCCTGCCGCGCAATCGCCAAACGAGATACACGACGGCGACCACCAGCGCTGCGACCATGGGTACACCGAGGAACGAATGGGTGAATCCGCGGTGATGCTCGAAACCGAACACCGGGCCATGGAATTGGCCGACCACGTCAAGGTCGGGCGCCTCGGCGGCGAGCGTAAGGGTGGCGGTCGCCAGCAATGTCTTACGATTCAGCCCCGCACGCCCCATGCAAGCGCCGGTCAAAAAGTGAGTGATGGGTTCCAATCGGTGACGGACATTGTAATGCAGCTGTGGGACGGGCGTCGTAATGCACTCGTGGGGAGGGGCGCCGTAATTGCACTTGTAGCGACGGGCGTCCTCGCCCGTCCGGCCGAGCGCAGCCCGGCTTGGTTGTTTTAAACAATCATATTGCCAATGCGCCGCAACCCTTGCCTTGCGAAGTCGTGGGCAAACTGGTGGAGAGGCACTGGCCTGGAGTGGCACTTGCGGCAGCCCCGTCAGGGGTGAAATGCGTTAGCCCCGGGCGTGAACCTGCGCCGCGAATTGGCACGCATTCGGTTTGTCGGCACACCATCTAATGCTGGTTCATTTCGAACCGGCTTCAGCCGGTGAGGAATCTGCTGTTTCGTCGCAATTACAGGAAAAGCAGATTCCTCGCTTCGCTTGATTAACAAGGAGAAGGGGCTGGGAATGCCAGGGGACGTGGGGGTCGCAATGCCAGCAAAGTCTCGGAGCGTCGTCCTGAGCGAGGCGAGGGATCTTTGCATTCCGCCCACAAATGCACAGATCCTTCGGCCCGCAGACCGTGGGCCTCAGGATGACCACGAAGTCTTCCACGCCTTCGTTGCTGCCGGCCGCCCCCGCGCCGACGTCAACTACGAAAAACAATCTGGGCGCGGACAGCAGTGTCCGCGCCACGCGACTTCAGGGCACCAACAAGGTTATCGCGTCGGGCACAATCGAAATCTCTGCCGGCAGAGTTCCCACCAACTCGCCGTCGGCCTCCACGAGGATTGCGGTGGCGAGGTGTCGGCAAGTCACCCGCTTGCTGTCCTGCAACTCAATCCCGGGCACGTTCCATCTTCCCCGCAACAGTCCGCGAAGGATGTATTGAAGGTATCGGAATCGATTGCCGGTCCTAAACAAAACCAACCGCATGTGATTGTTGGCCAGCGCGGCCCCGGGGGCCAATTCCCGCAACATGCCTCCGAACTCGCCAATGCGTACCGCCATAAGTTCCGAGATACTCGCCGGTCTTCGCTCTCCGGTGCGGACATCCTCAAATTCGACATCAAAAAATTCCATCTTGTGAGTGAACCAGAGGTGAGTCGCCTTGGCATAGTAGGCGGTCATGCCGAGACGGTCCTTCATCGCGACATTCAATTTGTAGAACAGATGCGCGTCAATCCCAACCCCGACCGCGACCGTGAAATAACGGCTACCGGGCTTGCCCGCGAAGTCCTGATATTCCACGCGGCCTACTGCAAAACGGCGGGGCTCGCTGCGCACGACTGCACGCGCCGCGGCGGTCGAATTCATCGGTATGCACAGATCGTGTGCCAGGGCGTTGGCGGTGCCCAGGGGAATGATCCCCAAGGCCGCCGGAGTTCCCACGATCCCTTGCAGAACGTCATGAACTGTGCCATCGCCGCCGCCGGCCAGAACGGTGTCGCAGCCACTCGCGATAGCCTGCTTTGCCTGCTCGCCGGACTCGGCCGCGCCCCGCGTCGGCTCGGCCTTAACCTCGACTCCTGCGGCTCGTAGAACCCCGAGCACCGCTTCGATGGCTGTCATCCGGCGCTGCCGCTGGCGGCCAGAGAGCGGATTGTAGAGTAGAGCGGCCTTGCGCATAGGACGAGGGATGGAACAGATTAACAGGTGCACCAATTGCGAGCGCAGCGAAGGCTTCAACCCGGCTGGCGACGTTAAAGTGACTGGAAAACCCAGATTCCTCGCGCTCGGACTGACAAGGGCGGGATGGCACTCGGAATTGCAAGCTGATCTGGTGCCTGCTGCCAATGCTGTCACGCTCCAACTTACTTATAATCTCCTCAATGGCCACGGCGACCAAAGACATCGAGAAGGAACTCGAAACCCTGCGCGACGAGATCCGCTATCACGAGCACCGCTACTACGTGCTGGACCAGCCCGAAATCAGCGACGCCGGATTCGACAAGCTGATGGACAAGCTCAAGAAGCTGGAGGCGGAACATCCTGAGCTCGTCACGCCTGATTCTCCCACCCAGCGTGTCGGCGGCAAGCCCCGTGAGGGATTCGTCAAGGTCCGGCACAGCTCGCCCATGCTCTCGCTCGACAACACCTACAGCGAAGAAGAACTGCGGGCGTGGGAGCGCCGCGTGCACGAACTTAGCGGCCGCAAGGACGTGGAGTACGTTTGCGAGCTCAAGCTGGACGGCATGTCGCTGGCGCTCCAGTACGAAGACGGCCGCCTGGTCCGCGGCCTGACTCGCGGCGATGGCACTACGGGCGAAGACGTCACGGCGAACGTACGCACCGTGCGCTCGGTTCCCTTGTCGATTTCCAAAGAGGTGCTCAAGAAGGCAGGTGTGCCGCTGGATTTCGAGGTTCGCGGCGAACTTCTCATGCCAATTGGCGCCTTCCAGAAGCTGAATGCGGAACGCGAGAAACAAGGTCTTGCGACGTTTGCCAATCCTCGGAACTTCGCTGCCGGCACCGTTCGCCAGCTCGAGCCCAGCATCACAGCAAGCCGTCCGCTCGACTACTTCGGCTACATGCTGCTCCAAAAGGGCCGCACCTATTTCGATCGTCACTGGGACACGATCAATGTCCTGGAGAAAATCGGCTTCAAAACCAATCTCAACCGCAAGCTCGCCACGAACATGGAGGAAGTCTGGGCTTTCATCCAGCATTGGGAAGGCAAGCGGGAGAGTCTGCCGTATGAGATCGACGGCATCGTGGTCAAAGTCGAGCGCACGTCGTTGCAGGAGGAACTGGGGTATACCGGCAAAGCTCCGCGCTGGGCCATTGCTTATAAGTACGCGGCGCGGGGAGGAGTCACGAAGATTGAAGACATCATTGTTCAGGTTGGACGAACGGGCAAACTCACTCCGGTTGCCGTTCTCAAGCCGGTCCCAATAGGCGGCACAACGGTATCACGCGCCACGCTGCATAACATGGACGAAATCGAGCGGCTCGGCGTGAAGATTGGCGATTGGGTGCAGGTCGAACGGGGGGGCGATGTCATACCTAAGGTGGTCAGCGTCGTCGAGGATAAAGACCATCGTCGCGGCCAGAGGTCATTCCGAATGCCCGAACGCTGCCCAGTATGCGGCGGCCACGTGGTTCGAACCGAAGGCGAGGCCGATCATCGCTGCGTGAACACAAACTGTCCCGCCAAGCTGCGGGAGAGTGTTCTGCACTTTGCCTCGCGAGCTGTGATGAACATCGAGGGTATGGGCGATGCACTGGTCAACCAGCTGACCGACCGCGGCATGGTCAAGAATGTCGCCGATATCTACAGATTGACCAAGAACGATCTTCTCCAACTGGAACGCATGGGCGAGAAGTCGGCACAAAACGTGCTCGACGAAATCGAGGCTTCCAAGAAGCTTCCGCTGGAACGTATGATTTATGGGCTCGGGATCCGCTTCGTGGGCGAACGCACCGCCGAATTCCTGGCCGAGCATTTTGGCTCAATGGACGGCCTGATGCAGGCCAGCGAGGAAGAGCTGCAGGAAGTCAACGAAGTCGGGCCACGCATTGCGCACAGTATCGTTGAATTCTTCCAGGAGCCGCGTAATCGCGAGCTAGTGAAACATCTCCGCAGAGCGGGACTGACTTTTACCGGGAAGAAGAAGCAACGCGGGACAAAACTCTCGGGCAAAACCTTCGTGCTCACCGGGACCTTGACCAACTACACGCGCGATCAAGCCAAGAAGATGATCGAAGACGCCGGCGGCCGCGTCTCCGGCTCGGTTAGCAAGAAGACGGACTTCGTGGTCGCCGGAAGCGACGCGGGATCGAAGCTGGACCAAGCCAAAGAACTCGGCGTGAAGGTCATCGACGAGAAAGAAATGGAAGAGCTCGTCAGGAGTTAAGACCAGCACCGAAAACTTGTCAGCCCGAGCAGAGCCGACGGACTCGCGGGCGAATACTTCGGCGCAGTCGAGGGATCCCTACTCGACATTCCCCCTAGCCCTGACAGGAGTTCTCACAGCTAGCAACTCCACTTGTCATTCCAATCAAACCGGCTTCAGCCGGAGAGGAATCTGCCGTTCGTAGAGACACAAAGGCAGATTCCTCCCTGCGCTCGGAATAACAAGGGAATCTGAGTGCTAATTGCTAAGCGCTAAGTGCTTTCCTCATCCTCTCCCAAGTCGTCTCCAGAGCCTCCGGCAGCACGCGCGTCTCGCCCACTACGGACACGAAGTTGGCATCGGCAACCCAGCGAGGCAGAACGTGCATGTGAATGTGGGCGGCAATGCCTGCTCCGGCGGCGGCTCCGATGTTCATTCCCAGGTTTACGCCATCAGGCTTGTAGAGCCCCCGTAACACCTGCTCCATCTTTTGCGACAGGTCCATCATTTCGTGCGCGGTTTCGGCAGGCAGCTTCTGCAGTTCATCGAGGTGGGCGAACGGCACCACCATCACGTGCCCGGGCGTATAGGGATAACTGTTCAGGATCACGAAGCATTGCCGGGCCCGATGCACAATCTTCGCGCTCTTGTCATCTTGCTTGGGAAGCTCGCAAAAGATGCAGCCTTTCGGCTTCTCCGCGCCTGTAATGTAGGCATAGCGCCACGGAGTCCAGAGGTAGTCCATGGCAGGGAGAGTAGCAGATGACCGGCTTTTTGCCGAACATCACACCCTTATGTGATGAAATTGGCCGTGCAAGCCGCGTTTTTCCGCTGTGCAAATCTGGGGAGCTTGGGCGATCCAATTCAGCTCTCTTTGGCGTTTGACACTGTTCCGAAGCGGTTGTTATAGTCGAAGAGTTCCTTGGGACGCGGGTACGCCATAGTCCGGCCGCTGGATTGTCTTGGTTCGTTCGCCAGAACGGGCCCAACATAAACTTAGACGCTCACCAGCAGTCCGCCTGAACCTCCCGCATCCTGCCCGCACGCAAGTGCGAGTTACAACCGGAGAGGCATAAACCTTGCTCGACGACAACACCGCGCACAACCTGAATTCCGCCTTAACCTTAGAGCCCGAACCTGAGATGCCAGCTGAGGGCTCGATCGCTGCTGAACCTCAATCTCCAGCCGAACCAGCCCAAGCCCAAAACAACAAACCCGCTGCCGAAGACTTTGCCGCAGCCCTCGAGACCTTTACTACCGAGGCTGAAGAAGCGGTCGGTGAGGACCGCGTGATTCGCGGCACGGTTCTGAAGCTCACGCCGACGCACGTCGTGGTGGACATCGGCGCGAAGTCGGAAGGCATGCTGCCGATCACCGAGGTTCTGGACCATGAAGGCAAACCCAGATTCCAGCCCGGCGACGAAATCGACGTCATGCGCGACAAGGGAGAGACGGAGGAAGGCTATATCAACCTCTCTCACCAGAAGGCGCAGCGGATTCATGCCTGGGACGAGATCGAGAAGGCACACAACGAAAAGAAGCCGATCAAGGCGCTGGTGATCGACCGCATCAAGGGCGGCGTTACCGTGGACATTATGGGGGCGCGCGCGTTTCTGCCCGGCTCGCAAGTTGATTTACGACCGGTGCGCAATCTGGACGGGCTGAAGGGCCAGACTATCGAAGTCGCGGTCATTAAGCTTAATAAGAAGCGTGGCAATATTGTTGTTTCCCGCAAGCAACTCTTGGAAGAGGAGCAGACCGAGAAGCGTTCCAAGACTATGGAGCACCTGGAAGAAAGTGCGGTGCTGACTGGCGTGGTCAAGAACCTGACTGAGTACGGCGCATTCGTCGATCTGGGCGGCATCGACGGGCTGCTGCACATCACCGACATGTCTTGGGGACGCCTGACGCATCCTCGCGACCTGGTCAATGTCGGCGACCACATCCAAGTCAAGGTCCTGAAGTTCGATAAAGAAAAGCAGCGCGTTTCACTCGGCTTCAAGCAGTTGACTCCGGATCCATGGCTCGATGCGGCACAGCGGTATCCCGTGGGCGCGCACGTCAAAGGTCGCGTCATTAGCGTCACGGACTACGGCGCGTTTGTCGAATTGGAGCAAGGCATTGAAGGACTAGTGCACGTGAGCGAGATGACCTGGTCCAAGCGCATGAAGCATCCGTCGAAGATCGTCAACGTGAACGACAGCGTTGAGTGCGTGGTGTTGAATGTCAACCCCCAGGAACGGCGCATTTCGCTGGGCATGAAGCAGCTGGAAACCAATCCCTGGGAATCGTTGCATGACAAGTTCCCGGTGGGCGCAACTGTCGAAGGCCGCGTGCGCAACCTTACCGACTTTGGAGCATTCATCGAAATCGAAGACGGTATTGATGGCCTGGTGCACGTCAGCAATCTGAGCTGGACCAAGCGCGTCAAGCATCCTTCCGAAGTGCTGAAAAAGGGCGATCGCGTAAAGGCCGTAGTGCTCGCAATTGAGCCCGACAAGCGTCGTCTGTCGCTGGGTGTGAAGCAGCTTCAGCCCGATGTCTGGGAGACTTTCTTCGCGCAGCATCGTGTCGGCGACATCCTGCACGGAAAGGTGCTGCGGGTGGCGACTTTTGGCGCGTTCGTCGAAATCTCTGAAGGCATCGAAGGCCTCTGCCACAATTCCGAGGCGGTCGACGAACACGGTGCGCAGATGCACCTCGAGCCGGGATTCGAGCACGATTTCAAAATCATAAAGTTGAACCCTGATGAGAAGAAAGTGGGGCTCAGCATTCGAGCCGTGGGCGAAGAAGCCTCGCGCCAGGAAGTCGAGTCCTACAAGCATCCAGTATCCAGCACTGGAGGCTCCACGATTGGGGAGCTTATGTCGTGGAAGCGTGCTGGCAACGACCAGAATTGATGAGTGTGGCGCGGGCGCCCTCGCCCGCGAGGATTTTCAAGGCTGCCAAGAGTGAGCAGCCTTTTTCTTTTGCTCAGGACGCGGAGCGCAGGTGGGCAGGGCGCAGGTTCGCAGTACCGCACCCAACTCCAAACGCTTGTCACTCCGAACCGGCCTCAGCCCGTGAGGAATCTGCTGTTTCGTCGCGAATCCGCCGCTTTGCTCAGTGAGTGGCGGACGGGTCCCAGACCCGTCCCCACGCCATGCCTACGGCTTGGGTAGCAGGGTGAAGGCTGCGACCACACCAGTGTGGTCCGAGGACCACAGGCCGCTCATAGGCGCAGTCCCGGTCCGGCCTTCACTGCGGGCGGACATACGGTCGCCGCGCGTCAACACCAGGTCGATCCTCTGCGGCACCGCAGGGGGAGCCGCCGGGACATCCTCGGGAAACAACGGCCAGGTAAAGCCCGGGTCGCCGGGATGCAGGTTGCTCCAAACGTCCAGAAAGCCGGCGCTCACCAGGATGCCAAAAGCAGGACCACGTGAAGAGTTGGGAGCATCCGCATCCGAGTTCAGGTCGCCAGCCAAAATCACCGGCAGGTCCGAAGCCAGGGGCCCGGCGAGTAATTCTTCGGCTTGCTGCGCCTGGATGGCGTCCGCGAAAGTCTCGAGGTGCGTGGTTACAAAGCGGTATTGCTTGCCGCGTAGCTTGGCGTCGAGCGCGATCCAGCCGCGGGTAAACGGAATATCAACTCCAGCAACTCCCAACTGGAGTATGTGAGTGAAATAGCCTTTCTGAATGTTCTCCAGCTTGAATTCCGAGACGGGCAGATCGCTGCGGGCCAGCACTACGTCAAAATCGGTGAGCCCCACCGTGATCAGGTTGAATGCCTGATCAAAAGCGGGCAAGGTAATATCGGCGTTCTTCTGAATGACAATCGCGTCGTAGTGCAAACCGCGCTGGGCAAGCGCAGCGCGCAGCGATTGCAATGCATCGTCAACTAGGGACATGTGGGCAGCGTCAGGACCAGCGCTCAGCGTGGTGACCTCTTGCAGGCCGACCAGGTCGGGATCAGTCGCCTCAATCTCCGCCGAGATGCCGTCAGCGCGAGCGGGAATATTGCTGGCGTGGATTTCCTGAAAAGTCTGCGTAATCGCAACAAGTATAGAAAACGGATCGTTGGGATTGGCGGTGAGGACATACCAGAAGTCGGAGCCGGCATCCATGTTGCGGGTCATGACCGTGAGGACGCGATCTTTGTTGTTCTTGGGTCCGGCGTTGGCGGATTGGGCACCGAAGCCGAACAGCGTGAGAGCCATCAGTAGCGCTGGCAGTTTCCTAAACATGGGTCCATCCTTTGTGACAAAGGAGATGACAGTGAGCGCCATATAAGCCCGATACGACCAAAACCTGGGGTCGACCGGCGTGCGCGGGCTGTTCAACTGTGTGGGAACCAGAAGTATAGCGCAGTGATGTGAAAACGATTTGTGGGGCTCAGAACAGAACTGAGTTCCGTTTTGGGAGGGCGGTCTGAGCTCTTGCTAAGGCCAGGGGCGCGGGGAAAGGGGCGGCAGTCCTTGTTCCCGCCTCAACGCTGAAGCGGTCGGAGCGCGCATCCATCTGAATCGCACCCGCCAAAAACGCATCCGACGGTGCATCCCCACACCCGAGTGAAACCGTTGCCTTGGACGCAGTCGTTTATATGCCTTTCATCGCCGCTTCATCTCCTGTGGGGCCGCGGGTTGGCACATCTCGTTCGACGTCCTGGATCGCCTTCTCAGCGGAACTCCCATCGCGCACCAGCCGGTTCCCCCGCTTGGTGATGGCACCCAGCATCTGTCGTCCGCGTGAGCTTTCTTCCCGCGGAATCAAACCCAGTGAACTGGCCACCTGCTCGCCTCGGGCAAAGCGAGCTACGTCACCGATCGTCAGCACGAACACCAGCGCCGTGTTCGGACCTACTCCCGGTTGCGTCATCACCAGTTTGGCCTGCGGGTTGACTTCTGCGGCTTGTTGTACCGCTCGGTCCAAGTTCCCGATCTGCTGATCCAGCATCGCTAGCAGTCCCAGTAAGTCTTCCCGTCGGCAACTGGCCCGGGGTTGCAAGGGAAGCTCTCGCAACAACCGCAGTCCGGTTTGGCTCCACAGCTGGCTCTTCCTCTGCATTCCCTTGACCACTCTGCTGAAAACGCGTCAGTCCCCATGGCATGAGGACAATCTAGTATTGTTAGCCGGACTGAGTCCGTGGCGTGCGAACATCCCCACTCAAGCCAAAACCGGGCTTGAGTGGGCCACCCGTCCGCGAATGTAATCGGCAATCGCAGAGAGTACAGGATGTTTTAGATCGCCATTGGAGGCAAGCAGAACGAAGCATGCCTGCGTTCGACTGAGCGCCACGTTAAGCAGGCGTGGTCCGTTCTCTGGGTGCATTAAGAAATAGCTGTCGCCCTTTACAGGATCAAAAATGACGGTGTGAACCTCAGCACCTTGAGCGGCATGAACGGTACTGACGCGAATGCCACGCATTCCTCTGGCGTCCAATTCCTTGCGGATCAGCTTACGCTGGGAGACAAAAGGAGTCAGAATCAGAATGTTTCTGCGATCCATACGTGTGCCGAGTTCCTGCGCTATTGCAACCGCCGCTTGTGCCGATTCTGGCCGGCGATGTGAGTTGGCATAGGACTCTGATTCTGTCCCAATTTCAACAAGGTGGATATTGTGCGCCCCGCCCGAAGAGGACAACTGAAGCGGCCGTCGAGCAGCGCACCAGCCGTCATCACGCAAGCAATCCTCGCTGACGCGTAATTCATCGCGGTAAAACATCTTGCTGACCAGACCGCAGATCTCTACGGCCATTCTGGATTGTTCGTTTAACAGACAAGTCGAAGGATGCCCATCATGCATATATTCATCGAAAAGCGTGCGCCCAAACCAGCGTTTCACCAACAGATTGCTCGACTTAAGAATAGGTGCTAATTGACGTGGATCCCCGGCATTTAGGGCGCGACGCGCAAGCGGAGCGAGCATTAGAGAGACGGCGCGTCCAAGTTGGGAAGCTTCATCAAACACTATTAAATCAAAAGGTTCACTCTCCCGCAGCAGACCATAGTGCATAGTTCCAAGGGTGGCAGTCATCGCAACCACTCTTTTTTCCTTCAGAACTGTTTGCACCTGGGAGCGAAGTGCTGCCAGAACTCGGTTCATTTCCAACTCCCATTGCGCTCTCGCCCCTGGATCGTCAGCACCCGGCTGGGTCGCCTCAAGATGGGCCTTCCGCAATAGAAGTTCGTCGGTCACTTCCGGCAGTAGATGCCGTCTTCCTTCGTAATAACGCGCTACGAATCTACTTCCTATACGCGCACAATCGGTTCTGGCTATCTGACCCCTGACAGAACGCGACAGATGATCGTCTACGGCTGTCAATAGCTGATCGACCGCCGAATTTGTAGGAGCAATTAACAGCACCCGAGCGTTTGCGTCAGAGGTCACGAGGTCGGCAACCATCGCTGCCGCAGTTGTCGTCTTGCCTGTCCCTGGAGGACCCCAAAGAAATCCCGCGCGGTACGAAAGGAGGGAGTATGCCATTTGTTGGCGCTTCCTTAGCCCAGGAAGTAACGGAGAGAGTACTAGTGGACACCGGTCCCGTCCTACCAATGCGTGCGCCGCCCATGAGAAACACTCTGCCGCGAAATTCTCATTCTTCCAACATTGAAGTAGTGACTCAAGAAATCTGGGTGGGCTGACCGTAATTTCTGTACCTGATACCGGCACGGGAGCATCGACCTGGTGCACATAAATCAAGCTTCCCTCAACCGACACTGCGACGACCGGAGAGCCCCAGCCGCACCACGCAGCCACGCCCCCCTCTAGCGAAGAGTCGAGCCCGCCCCCGTTTCTCCGAGACTGTACTTTTATGCGGATGACACTTGGCTGCCTCGTAGCAGAAAGAACTATAAAGCGTCGCTGTCGACTCGAAGACGTCAGCTCCTCCTGAATCGCTCTTACAATTTCAGTCTGCTGGCTTGTCACCGCACAATCCTATGTTGATGCCGATTGAAACCGCAATGAGCTTCCTTCATGCAGGGACGGCCGGTGGCCCACTCAAGCCTGGCTCTGGCTTGAATGGGGCAGTTCCATGCGCCCGTCGGTTCGCCGCTTACGGCAAGCAAGCAAAAAGTGTCTGAGGTGATGACCCCTGATGACGGCGCGAGAGTGACCCTGCATCGCTTGGTTGTGATCCAGAGAGCGCGGCAGACTAGATTTACGCTGACCGAGATCAAGCACCTCTTCTTCGGGTTTCGCGCTGGGACGCCCCCCTCAGTCCGTTGGAAGAAGTTGAAGAAGCGCAAGATCGTCGAACTTAATGCGATGTCGGAGCACATCCAGACGATGCGTGACCTCTTGGATGAACAGGGCAAGTGCCGCTGTACGGCATTGGAGGAGTTGCGGGAAGAAGATGTTCGAGAAGCAGTGTGCACAGCGGCTGTCCTAGTGAGTGGTAAGCTCCATGTACTCATCGGCACCCACGATCCTCAGCACGAGCCGCACCGGAGTCGGGAATTGCCGTCGCGTGGGATCATGCACGACGTTCGGCGAGGAAAGCTGATATTTCTTCCCGCGAGTCTTTAGTTCGCAACCGCCCGCAGCAAGGACGTTCTTCACCCACTCGGATTGGCTGCTGTACGTCAGCGCGATGATGAAGCCGTTCGATGCGCGAAAGACGTTCACTGGGGTTCGGTAGACCTTGCCCGATTTCCGACCCATGTGAGTGAGAATGCCGAAACCCGGAAGCCAGCCTGCGAAGAGGCTAGTGATTCGGTTGGTGAAGGCGATGTTGATCTTCGCCAGACATCGCTTGCGAAACCGCATCATCAGGACGCCCGAGGCGGCGATGACGATGATTAGGATGGCTCCAATGTTCACGTGTTCGAAAGTTCCGAGGCTACCCCCGGAATCAAATGCCCTTGCGGCGGTTCCGCGATGGCGAGCGGTGTGCCGCGTGCGCGGTCACAAACTTGTGAGCCATACCGAGCAAGTCCCGCAGGACAACTGGTGTGACGTGGGACAGGCGAACCAGCACGGATGTGTAGTTCAGATAGTGGTCGGTCACGTAGTAAACGCCCGGAGCGGCTGCGAGCAGTTCGGCGCGGTCGTCGAAGCCGACGCGAACCACAAGCGAACCCGGCTCAGCCGAACGATGAGCAGGCAGACACGCCAAGAGTTTTCCGTGAATCTTCAATGCGGGGGACCCGTATGCCGTGCTCTCCTCCACGCCGGGCAACGCCAAGCCGATCTTGCGCACAGTGTCGAAGTTAATCGTACTCCCATGTTGCTTCGAGGTTGTGATCTGCTTCGATGATTTTCCAGCCGCTTTTGATCCGGACTTCGAGGTTCGTGCGCCAGGAATTTTGCCGATCCGAGGGTCTCCAGCCAGCACAAGGTTGCATGCCCGCAGTGCCGCTGATTCAAAGTCAGGCGCATCGACTGGTAAGACCTGCCAACCCGTTTCGCGTTTGCCCAACACTTGAATGGATCGCATGTTCGGGAACTCACGCCGCAAGCTCTGGTGGTGTTCTTGGGTAGTGGCGAGCCATACTCCGTTATCCGCAGTGCTTTTAGGCTTGTCCCGGAGGATCAACACGATTTTGTCTTTTACATAGATTGCAAGGCAGCCAAACATCGGACGCGTGTACGGCGATAGTGTGGAAATCGCATCAAGCACGAACGCGTGTGGAATAGGCTTGCGCTGCTTGGGCAGCAAGCTCGCATCCAGAGCTTCTGTAGAAACGTATTTCTTCTTAGTCATACCCGTGCACCTCCAGCCTCGCCCGTAGAACTGATCCGTCCACGCTGAGGCGAGCCTACGCCACCACAGCGGAAGCTCGCCCGACTGGCTGTTTCGCCGGAGCCAACGCGATCAAAGCTACGCCGATGATAACGAGCCCAGCCGACCCGATCAGTTCTCCGCGTGCGACCAGATTGCGAAACGCTTGAAACGACATGACGGCAGCGTGGGCAAAGCTCGACCATGCCGTGAATGCGATCAGGCTGCCATTCACCGCTGGGTTTCGGGCTGCCCGCAACAAGAAGATGCCGAGTGTGACGTAAAGGCTCATCATCATCGCCAACGCTGGCTCTTGCTTCACAAACAGCACCAAGGGATAAACCATTGCGATAAAGAGAAATCCCACCAATACAAGCACGACCTTCAGCGCCCGTTGTCTACCCACGGTGTCTCCTCTCAAACACTGGAACCCTCAACCCGCCCTGCAACACTCGGCGCACTCGCTGCGAATCAGTTCCTTTACGCGGTCGTGAATCTCGTCGCGGATCGCTCGTACAGATTCTGGCGACTGTCCCTTGGGATCGGGCAGTGCTCAATCAATCGTCCTGAGATTGGGAACGAAGGGGCAAGCCTCTCCACATCCCATGGTCACCAGAACCGAGGCGGTTTTAGCTAGATCAGTCGTCAGCTTTTGCGGGCTTATAGAACTCAGATCACCGCCGATCTCGCGCATCACCTGTACAACTTGTGGATGAACCTGGTCGGCAGGGTCGGTTCCAGCGGAAATTGCTAGGCATCCGCTCCGGTCGGCATACAGATTGAACAGAGCCGCCGCCATTTGGGAGCGACCCGCATTGTGGATACAAGCGAAAAGATACCTCTTCAACTCTTGTTTGGACTGATGTGGCAAAAGGGCAACATTGCCGCCAGCAAGTCGTTCGGCCATGATGCCAGAGCCGATCACGGTGGCGACAAGGAAGGCAGTTCCGACAAACTCAGCGGTGACTCTTCTTTGCAGGGAGGAGGTCGTGGACACGTGCTAAATGGTCGCACGTGGAAGGGGAGAAAGCCAATACCAAGAGTCCTCATTGCAGCTTCGCGTACCCGGCCTTGGCTTGCTTCAGGATGGGAATGTCGGGGTCGGCGTCTTTCCAGAGGGTGAGGAAATCTTTGTAGGCGAGCCTGAGAGGTGTCGTCTGCCATAGCATAAGCACGGCCGACTTGGAGTTGAGCCAGTGCTCCCAACGGGCAGTTCGTCATCAAGCCGCGATGCTCATTGATTTTCTGAAATTCGGCGATGGCGTCAGTCCCTTGGTGCAGCGCAAGGTACGCAACACCCGAATCGCAACTCGCTTGGGGCACAGACGGTCAATTCAGGGAGGTAGCAAGCCAAATTTCTTTTCCAAGCTATTGCCGCAGTTCGCGCCCCCCGCTCCTCTTTATAGTAATCATGCGACAACAGGGATTTGTACAAACGAAGCCAATGAGTCTGCGAATCGGCGGCGATGTGTCCCGTAGAATCCAAAAGTTCTATAAGCAAGTCTGAGGCACCCGCCGCCCAGCTTATCTGATCGTTCTCATTGAAAGCGTCAATCACTTGACCAACTTCAGCAGGACCCAAGAACTTCGCAAGCGGAATGATTAGTTGTTCAAGACCAGCTTCTGACACCCGGAATGCCCCGGAAGTGCTGAATTTGCTGATGGCAGGTTCGACAAACAGAGGATCGGGACGAGTTTTTACGAAACGCACCAGCATTTCGGCATCTACTTCCGCCAGTCTCTTTACCGCAACGTCACGCAACGCAGGCACATTGAGTGCCTGTGGGACAAACTTGTTCATTGTCTGAGCAGGCCCGTTCTGCACGTAGGCGGCTGCTCGCATTTGGGAACTCACGCCGAGAAGACCCCACGCAGTCTTTATGTGTGACAGATAGCGTCGTCGAGCAGCGTCGTGATGGCTTCAGTCTGCGAGCGCCCGAAGATCCGTGCTATTAAGCCCGCACGCGGGTTGCCACCATCTTTCCGAACTACTAGCGACCGGAAGAGGCTTCCACTTGCGGAGGTTGCAGGTTACGCTGAGCGCAGCTAAATTAGGTGCGAGAGTTGGAGCTGTACATGAAAAGGACCGTCCCGGTGGAATCCGCCTCTGCATTCATCAACGAGAAGATCAAGGAACTTGGGGACTGGCGCGGGAAGACGCTTGCGAAAGTGCGCCAAGTCATCCACCACGCAGACCGTGAGATCGTCGAAGAGTGGAAGTGGGTCAAGCCGACATCGCCGGGGACTCCCGTCTGGTCCCACGGCGGCTTCGTCTGCACGGGAGAGACGTACAAGAACGTCGTCAAGATGACATTTCCCAAGGGAGCTGCGTTGCAGGACTCTTCCGGTCTATTCAACTCCAGCCGCGACGGGAATGTCAGGCGCGCCATCGACATCCAGGAAGGCGACAAGGTCGATGAGGCGGCCTTGAAGGATCTGATCCGCGCTGCCGTGGCGCTCAATCTCAAGGGCAAGTGGAAGTCGAAGCCCAAGCAGGGGCGAAAACCTCCACTCTAAATTTCGCAAAGAACGGGAAGTTTAGAATGGGGCACCCGGCTTGAATGGGGCACCCACCGACTAGCTTCATCGCAGGCCCCGGGTAGGGTGGGGGTTGGGTCGAGGAGAGGCTGCGGAACACAGCTCCGCTTGGGCGGGCGAGACGCCCGTCTCCACACAAGCAGCCGCAAGAGCCTAGAGCAAATGCAGAGATCCTTCGCTTCCCTCAGGATGACAACCAACACTCGGGCTGATAGCTGCCCCTTGAGACCTGCCACCTGAGACCTTAGGTCATCGCACTTCGGCGAGTTCAAGACGCAGCTTGTGAGTCGCGCGGAAGAGCGTGTTCTTGATGGTGTTTTCGGTGGTGTTGAGGATGACGGCTACCATCTGCAGCTTCAGGCCGTGATAGTGCTTCAGCTCGAAAACCATGCGTTCGCGGGGCGAGAGCTTGTGCAGAGCGCGCAAGATGCGGTCGCGCAGCTCCCGGGTCAAGAAAGCTCGTTCCGGACTCGCGGCGGGACGGTGGTCGGGCACGCGGTCCACAATGTGTTCTTCGTTGCCTTCCGCCGAGGTCTCGGTACTCACCTCCCGCGCGCGAAACTGGTTCTTGCGCAGGTGATCGATGCAGAGATTGGTGACGATGCGATAAATCCAAGTATAGAACGAACACTCGAAGCGGAAGCGCGGCAGATTGCGGTAGGCGCGCAGAAACGCTTCCTGGTAAATTTCCTGCGCGTCGTCCTGAGAACCCGTCAGGTGCATGGCGAGGCGCAGAACGGTCTGGTCGTAGTGGCGAACCAGTTGCTCGAAGGCGTCGGTGTTGCCCTCTTGCGCCTGGCGGATGAGCATGGTGTCATCCCTGCGGCGAGAGCGGTACGGCTCAGCCGTCTGGCCAAAGGCCGAGAAAGCCATGCCGTTCGCGGTACGATTTTTAGCCAGCTCAGCCATGCAAAAGGTCTCGGGTTCCAGGTGTCGTTGTCAGGGGCTAAGACCCGTTCCAGTTAAGCGGTCTTGACCGGCATGTCTAAAGGCATGCCTGATACGAGTCGCACCTCAGCGTACTTTTTACGAACGTGCAGTGACACAAAGCTTGCATCGTAGTTGACTTCTGCTGCTATCCGAAGCTTGCTCACGAATTGCCACACCCATCTCCCGCTTGTTAGCCGACGAATTTGTAGCCAACTCCGTGCACCGTCAAGAAGTAGCGCGGGTCGTCGGGCTTGGGTTCAAGTTTCTGGCGCAGGCGGACGATGTGTGCGTCTACCGTGCGCGTGGTTGGAAATCGATCGTAGCCCCAGACTTCTTCGAGGAGACGATCGCGGCTTATGGCCTCGCCGGAATGAACGAGGAAGTACTTCAACAAATCGAATTCCTTGGAGGAAACCTCCAGTTGCTGTCCTTTGCGGGAAACCTGGCAGCTGCGCAGGTTTACCTCGACGTCGCCGAAGGCGTAACGCTCCTTGTCCTTGGGAACGGGCTGGGCGCGGCGCAGCACGGCTTTCACGCGGGCCAGCAGTTCGCGGATGGAAAAAGGTTTGGTGACGTAGTCGTCGGCGCCCAGTTCGAGTCCAACCACCTTGTCCACTTCCTGGCCACGCGCAGTCAGCATGATGATTGGGATCGACGGCCGCTTGGCCTTGAGTTGCTTGCAGACATCGAGGCCGCTCATGCGCGGCATCATGACGTCCAGGATGACCAGGTCCGGGGCTTCGGCGAGAGCGCGCTCCAGGCCGGCGACGCCGTCGGGAGCCGTGATGACACCGTAGCCCTCGTATTCGAAGTTGTCGCGCAGGCCGGCGACCATATTGGGTTCGTCTTCGACAATCAGGATTTTGGGCATGACCGAAATCTCCGACGCGAAACCCAGATTCAAGAACTAAGAGCCCTGATACTCACGTGCAATGCTGCCGAGCTTGGCTCGGCGGGGCAGACGAAGACGGCTGCCCCTACGTGCTTTTTGCTGCTGCCTGCGCCTTCTCTTCGGCTTGCAGCGGCAACGCTATGGTGAACTTGCTGCCCTCTCCGGGCATGCTGTTTACCGACACTTGGCCGCCGTGGGCCTGCACGATGTGTCGTACTAACGAGAGCCCCAGGCCACTTCCCTTGGTGTTGTGCACTAAAGGATCGCCGACACGATAGAACTTTTCGAAGATCTTGCTCTGCTCCTGCTGCGGGATGCCGATCCCGTGGTCGATAACCTCCAGCTTCACCGCACCGTTTTCGCGATAGAGATTTACGCCGATGTACTTTCGGTCTTGCGAGTACTTGAGGGCGTTGTTGACCAGGTTAACCAGGGAGCGGGCCATGGCTTCGCGGTCGACGCGCAACGGCGGTACGGGCTCGATCTTCTCCTCAAAGGTGAACCCGTGCTGCTCGATCTGGTAGCGGTACGATTCGAGAGTGTTGCGTACCAGTGCGCTCAGATCGGTTTCGCGGAATTCGTATTCCTTGCGGCCGGCTTCGATGCGCGAGAAATCAAGGATATTGTTGATCAGGGCCGTCAGCCGCTCGCTCTCTTTGCGGATGATCTGGTAGTACTCCTGATATTTTTCGGGGCTGGTGATCCGGCCCATCTCCAGGGTCTCCGCGTACAGACGAATAAGCGAGAGCGGAGTGCGCAGTTCGTGCGAGACGTTGGAGACGAAATCAGATTTCAGCCGGGCCAGCGCCATTTCTTTGCTGACATTGCGGTAAGTCAGGAAGATCCCGCCCGCCAGCAGGAGAGACAAGCCGCCCAGGATCAGATAACCGGTATGCACGAAGCGCTGACCGATCGCGGCCAGCGTGGTACCGCGCTTCTTGATGGCGAGTGCGAGTCCAGTAAATGCGCCTTCCAGATTACGTTCCACTTCAGGTTCACCGCCATCCCATCCAGCAGAGGCGGCCAAGGGTGTCGAATCGCTGCGAGCATGGATCATCAGCACAGCATGGTTCTTGTCACCTTGCGAATCGGCCGAGTTATGACTGATTACTGCATCCAGCATTTCTGGGAAGAAGTGGTCACGCAGGTATTCAGCGTCGAAGGTGACTCCAACAATAGCCTTTCTGCCGGTCTCCTCGTCAACTTTCAGGAAAGAAGCGGTGGATTGATAGATATGCTTTTCACCGCGGGGGGCCCAATTGGGTTCGAAATAGTACGGCTTACCCTTCTTGTGCCCTTTAGCCAGCTCCTTGGCGAAATCGTCGAAGGCAGCTTTCATCCAGGCGTCGAACATCTTGTCGAGATCTTCGGCCTCAGCACGGAAGTTGGATTCTCGGAGCCGATCTGGCTGGGAACGGAAGGTCATGCCGTTTTCGGGATCATAAACGTAGATGTGCGCGATATAAGGATGCGCGGCCAGGATTTTGTCCAGAGTCACCGAGCAGGTGTTTCCCGGCGCGGGGATGTCGGGGCGCACATCGTCCAGCAAGTCGTAAGCTCTTTGGTTAATCTGCTTTTCGGAGATAGCCAGGACCTGGCTGAAATCACGCTGAATGAAGGCTTCGATGCCGCGGTCACGCTGGAGGTGGTTCAGGTGCCAAAAACTCAAGAGGATGAGCGCCGCTGCCGGGAGCACGACCGCCAGTTCCAAGATCAGCATCAACCGGGTTCGCTCATTCCAACGTCTGGGTTTCATACTGTTTTTCGAGTGCCGCTCCTACAATGGTCGGGAGGATAATTCATTGGGAGCAGAACAGGTGTCAAATGGGGGTAAAAAGAAGTAAAAAATTGTGAAATGCTGGAGCCGAAGAACCAGCGTAATCACGTGCTGGGATATTCCCTGATTGCATCGCCTCATTAATCTCATTACTTAAGTCACTTTTCTGGAATCTCATTACCTCAGTTACTTTTCTAGGGTATGCGAGCCCGGCTACTCTATCGGCATGCGACGCCCCATCTTAGCCATGCTGGTCGCGTTGTCCTTGGGAGTCCTGCTTTACGTCTCTTCTTCGTTCGCACAGGACCAAGGGGAAGCAAAATCGCGGCAAATTCTGACCAAAGTAAAGCCGGTCTATCCGGACCTGGCACGCAGAATGCAAATTCGCGGGACAGTGAAGGTGGAGACGATCATCGCTGCCAGTGGAAACGTTAAGTCCACCCATGTGGTTGGCGGGAGTCCGCTTTTGAGCCAGGCAGCAGTTGAGGCCATTCAGAAATGGCGCTGGGAGACGGCACAGCACGAGACCAAGCAACTGATCGAACTCAATTTCCATCCGGAGTAGTAACTCGGTTCTAAATCCAGTCAGGATGGCCCAGCCACTTTTGGTGAGAATCCTACCGCCAGGGTGCGGCGATCCTCGTCGGAGACTTTGAACATCTCCCGGGGTTTTAGGTTCATGAAGCCGGCGAGGAAGACGTCGGGGATCTGGCGAATGCGGGTGTTGTAGGTGTTGACGTCGTCGTTGAAGAACTCGCGGCGGTCGGCGATGCGCTCTTCCAGTTCGGAGATGCGGTTCTGGAGCTTGAGGAAATTCTCGTTGGCCCGCAGTTGAGGATAATTTTCGGTAACGGCAAAAAGGCCACGCAGAGCACCGGTGACGCGCAGGTCAGCCTGGGCTTTCTGGCCGATGGTGGCGGCGTTCATGGAAGCGGACCGGGCTTGGGTCACGGCCAGCAGGGTCTGCTGTTCATGCTGCATGTAGCCCTTCACGGTTTCCACCAGGTTAGGGATTTCGTCGTGGCGCTGCTTAAGCAAGACATCGATATTGGCCCAGGCACGGTCGTTGTCGTTACGCAGGCGGACCAGCTCGTTGTAGATGATGACCAAGTAGATGAGGACGCCGGCTGCAACCAGGAACATCAACAGCCCGGCCAGGATATTCAAACCCATGTCTGCTCCAGCTTGAATTTTGGGATGCTATCAGCTTAGGGTGATTTTGGGATTTTGCAATCTGTAATTTGGATGAGGATTGATTCACGACGAGCCGCCGAGAACGCTCAAAAAAGCTGCTACTTGGCGTCAATTCGGAGGTTAATGTTCACTGTGGCGCGGCTGTCGAATTGGCTTACGGTCTTGCTGTCGCTCTTGCGACCATTGTATTGAGCGTAGAGTTCGTAGTCGGTGTTGAGGGAGAGCGATGGGAAACGGTATTGACCGTCCTTGCCTACGATGTAGGTTTTGACCGCGCGCGTGCGGGTGTTGGTCAAGTACACGATGGCGCCAGACAAGGCGTTCTCCTGCTGGTCGACGACGCGGCCGGTCAGGAGGCGTCCCGTAGGGTTGTCCTTGGTGGATGCGCTGAGGGCGGCTGCAAGGCCCAGCAGAAGCAGCGTAACTGCCACAACCGTTGCCTTTCTCATTAATTTAGCCTTTTTCCCCTACCAGGAACTCTCTATTTTAGATGCAGGCTGATGTCGGCGCGCTCGTCATTCTGGATGTGGACAGTAACCTCCTGCCCGGCTCCTAACCTCTTGCCATCAGGCAACTTAAAGCCCTTCAAGTCAGTCCAGATTACGTAATCGGCCGAGCCGGCGGGCACCCTTTGGGCAAATTCGCCGCTGTGGTCTGAATACAGCTCCCAGCGGGGCTTTTTCTCATTGGCCGGCCGAATTTTGATTCTTACGCCGTATACCGCGTGGGCATCCGGACCAAAGACGGTACCATAAATCAGGGCGTAGGGTTTTAGAGGTTTCTTGACGGAGGCGGGCGCCTGGCTGGCACGCGCAGGCTGAAGCAGCAGGGACGCCCACAGCGCCAGCCAAATGAGGGCGTAAGAAACCGGGGGGGTGGGTCCACAGGGGTGGCGAAACCTAGGAATAGTCACCGTCTTCGGCTTCCTCTTCTTCCTCCTCCTCGATCTCTGCTTCTTCGACCGGTTTGAGCTCAATCGGATTGGTGGTAATCACCTCGAAGTCGGAGCCACACTCGGGACAGGAAACAATTTCGCCCTCGTCGATCTCATCTTCTTCGATGTCGAGATCGGTCTCGCATTCAGGACACGCCACCATAATTGCCTCCGTTCTATCGACCACCCCTGATAATATTTAGATTCTCCCGGGCAAGAGGTCAAGTACTGGGATTCGTCCCGAGCCTTGGTCATTCTAGTGCCGTGGGCCAAGCGGTCAAGAATAAAGCCAACGTCGTTCCTTCGTCGACCAATGCTCCACAGTTTCTGGAATTTGACATCCCGTCCTAGCGCTCTGATGCTGTTGTTGGCTTGGTTAGCCGGCTTGGCACAACCCAGAGTACAGGGTACTAGCCAAACGTCAAATCTGGCGGGGCCGGCCGATCCGCAAGTTGTGGCAGCTTTGCAGGATGTTTCTGCGCAACGAATCCAGACCAATATCGAGAAATTGGTAAGTTTTGGGACCCGGCTGACGCTCTCGGCACAAGACCCGGCTTCGATCTCGGCGGGGCGTGGAATCGGGGCGGCGCGAGAGTGGATCAAATCGGAATTTGAACGCTACTCGAAAGAGTGCGGCGGCTGCCTCGAAGTGAGGACAGATTCGTTTACGGAACAGCCTGGCGATCGAATTCCGGCGCCTACCCAGATTACCAATGTGTATGCGGTCCTGAAGGGGACCGATCCAGCGAGCGCTAATCGCATACTGCTGGTTACCGGTCATTACGATTCGCGGAACAGCGATACGCTGGACACAAAAGGCGACGCTCCAGGTGCGAATGACGACGGGAGCGGGACAGCTGTGAGTCTGGAGTGCGCCAGGGTTCTGAGCAAACATAAATTTCCGGCGACGATTGTTTTCCTCACGGTGGCGGGTGAGGAGCAGGGGTTGAACGGGAGTAAGCACTTCGCGCGGATGGCCAAGCAGCAAGGATGGAACATTGAAGCGGTGCTGAATAACGACATCGTTGGCGGAGACAAAAGTCCGCAGCAGGATGCGGGCGTGGTCCGCGTGTTTTCCGAGGGCATCCCGATCGCAGCCACCGAACAGCAGGTTCGGCAGGTCCGCATGCTGGGCGGGGAAAGCGATTCGCCCTCGCGTGAACTGGCACGCTACATCGCGGAGGTTGGCCGCACGTACGACGCCGCTGTAAAACCCATGCTGGTCTTTCGGCTAGACCGATATCTGCGCGGAGGTGATCATTATGCTTTCAATCAACAGGGGTTCGCAGCCGTACGCTTCACCGAATCCCGCGAGGACTACAATCATCAACACCAAAACGTTCGCACGGAGAACGGAATCGAATACGGCGACCTGCTGAAATTTGTGAACGTCGATTATCTAGCTCAAGTGGCGCGTCTGAACGCAGCCGCATTGGCGTCGCTGGCCGCTGCACCGGCACCTCCGAGTAATGTCCGGCTCTTGACGAAGAATCTGGAGAATGATTCCACTATTACCTGGGAGCCTTCTCCGGGAGGGCGAGCCAGCGCGTACGAGGTGGTCTGGCGGGCCACCAGTAGTCCGGATTGGGAACACGCGGAACGCGCCGGCAACGTGAACCGGGCTACGCTGAAGATGTCGAAGGATAATGTAATCTTCGCAGTGCGGGCTGTCGACGAGCAGGGGCATCGCAGTCTACCGGTAGTGCCGCTGCCGGAGAGGTAGGTCGGCATAAAACAACCGTCCGACGAGTTTTGGATGTATAGAGGACGCACACTTTCGCTGAGCTTGCCGCCGTTTCACGGCTGGGTGAAACGCATTGTTCTCACCTGCGCCATCGTTTACTTCCTGGAGGCCGTACTCAGGACATTCTCACGGCCCGCTTACGACGATGTCATGCAATACCTGGGTCTGGTCCCAGGTTACGTGCTGCACTGGGGAATGATCTGGCAGCTCGTCAGCTACTCGGTCCTGCACGCTGGGGTATGGCATGTACTCATCAACATGATCATGCTCTGGATGTTTGGCGGACAGGAGGAAGAAGATTGGGGATCGAAAAAGTTCCTCGAATTCTACTTGTTCTGCGTGGTGGGTGCGGCGCTGACCACCATTGCGGTCGCTTATCTGCCGCTTCCAGGAGGTGGGCCGGGCACCATCACGGTAGGAGCGTCGGGCGGGATCTATGGGCTGCTGATCGCCTTCGGCATGTTGTATGGAGACCGCGAGATTTTTATGTTCCCCCTGCCCTTCATGATTAAGGCCAAGTACATGGTGGCCGTCATGATTTTTCTTGTGATCATCGCCACCTTCGAGCCGAGCCAAGGCGGGGTCGCCAATTTTGCCCACCTGGGCGGGTTGTTCTTCGGGTTTATCTATATCAAGTTCCTGCCGCGCCGTGGTTTGGTGTTCTCCCTTTCGGAGTGGTACTACAGCGTGCGGAATGAGTATTACCGCGCCAAGCGGCGGCGTGCGGCTAAGAAATTTCAGGTTTACATGAAGAAACATGGGGAAAATCCCGGGACCTTCGATGAGTACGGGAACTACCAACCTCCGGATGATAAGAAAAACGGAGAGGGGAAGTCGGGGTGGGTGAATTGAAGCCTTAACAGCTCTCCCCTCATTTTCTCCAGCGCTTGTCATTCCCTATAAGATTTGTCATTCAAGCGCAGCGAGGAATCTGCATTTCTTGGCGACGCGCGCGGACCAGAGTGTCCGCGCCACACGAGCTTACGCAGCCACACGGACTTTGAAGAATTCCTGAAAGGCCGCGAGGACCGGGTCGGGCAGGTCTGTCTGTTGTTTCGCCTTCGCTTTGAAACCCAGGTCGTGGCCAGCACCCTCCACCGATACCAGCTTCGTTTCAGCCGGAATCAATCTCAAAGCTGCTTGGATTTCTTCAGTGGAGCCGAAGGGATCGCGGGTGCCGTGTATGAATAACGCGGGCTCGCGGAGGTTGACCAGGTGTTGAGTACGAAGTTGCGCAGGGTTGTGCGGCGGGTGAAGCGGATACGAGAGCAAGAGAAGGCCATCGGCAAGATCAGGTTGTTCCGCGGCAAGCATGCTGGCCTGGCGTCCTCCGTAGGAGTGCCCCCCGAGAAAGAGCCGACCGGAAATCAGCTTTCTCATGGCAGCCACGGCGTGAAGAAGGCCCTGGCGGTCGCGGGTAGCGTCACCGGGACGGGGCGGGCCGAAGCGCCGGGCTTGCCGGAAGGGCAGGTCGCAACGCAGGACGGTAAATCCGCCTTCGGCGAAGGTGTTTGCCAACGCAATCAGCAGCGGGGATTGAGCATTGGAGCCGGCGCCGTGAGTGAGCGTCAGGCCGTGTCCGTTCGGCTGGGATGGGGTGTGGACGAAGCCTCGGACGGGCGGATCAGCCGTGGCATCATGGAAGTCGTCGATTTGAGGATTGGAGGGCATGTACCTCAGGCGCTAAAGCTAAAGCGCAAAGGTTCTTGGTGAGATTAATGCAGGACTGAAGCCCGGCGCCACCCAAAAAAGATCGGCGCTAGCGTGAGAGAGAATTCCTCGATGCAGCGAGGCTAAATTGGGCGCTGCGGGGATCCTTCGACTCCGCAAAGCCATTCGCACTCGCCAATGGCCTTGCTTCTCTCAGGATGACAAGGTTGGTGGATTTCAGCGTCTCCTGCTTTTCTTGGTCGGCCGAGTGCGTCTGCGGCGATCGGGCACTTCGTCAACCACAACGTGCAGGCGCATGAAATTAGTCGAGCCAGAAGCCAGTTGTGTCCCGGCAACCACACCCAACACGTCACCAGCCTTGAGCCTACCTTCTTCCAACAATTTAATTTCGGCCGCACGTACCATAGCCTCGGCCGTGCGCTCCTGGTGATGGAACACAGGCCGCACACCCCACAGCAGGTTCAGGCGATTGCAGACATGTGGCATGTGGCTGAAGGCAGAGATTTCGGCTTTAGGACGGTACTTGGAGATCAGCTTGGCGGTGTTGCCGCTTTCGGTGAAGACAGCAATGGCGCCCATTTCGAGGTCCTCGGCAGCATGGGCGATGGATTCACAAATGGTCTCGGCGATGGAAAGGCGACGGTGATTGCGGCGGCGGTCGACACCCTCTTGCGCCATGTTGCGCTCGGCTTCGACCACGATGCGGCCCATGATGGCTACGGCTTCGCGCGGGTACTTGCCACTGGCGGTTTCGGCGGAGAGCATGACTGCGTCGCTGCCGTCAAAGATGGCGTTGGCCACGTCGCTAGCTTCTGCCCGGGTTGGACGCGGATTTTCCACCATCGACTCGAGCATCTGGGTAGCCGTAATTACGGGCTTGCGCCATTCTGCGCATTTGCGGATCACATGCTTCTGGATAACCGGCACTTTTTCTGGCGGGAGTTCCACGCCCAAATCACCGCGGGCTACCATCACCGCGTCGGTGACTTCCAGAATTTCTTCCAACCGATCTATGGCCTGAGGCTTCTCCAGCTTGGCCACCACCGGCACATTGCTGCCATGGTGGCGGATTAACTGCTGGGCAGCACGGATGTCAGCGGCGGAACGGACAAAGGAGAGGCCGACGTAGTCAACGCCGTGCTTTAACGCAAATTCAAGGTCTACCTGGTCCTTCTCGGTGAGCGAGGGTACGGACAAAGCGGCGCCGGGCAAGTTGATGCCCTGATGTTCGCCTAAGACTCCGCCGTTAATGACCTCGCACTCGACGTCGTCGTCCCGAACGGCCAGAACGCGCAGCTCGATCAACCCGTCGGAGAGCAGAATGCGGGAACCGGGCTCGACATCTTCGGCCAGAGTCGGGAAGGTCGTGGAGATCAGCTTCTCGGTTCCGGGCAGGTCACGAGGGGTGATGACTACACGCGACCCAGGCTCGAGTGTGACCGGAGTGTGGCCCTTGAGTGGGCCGGTGCGGATTTTTGGGCCCTGCAGATCGGCAAGGATGCAGACTGTGCGGCGCTCCTTTTTCGCGGCGCGGCGCAGGCGGGCGATGTTGCGGGCGTGCTCAGCATGGGTGCCGTGCGAGAAATTCAGGCGGGCCACATCCATGCCGAGGCGAAGCAGATCACGGATCGCGGACTCGGAATTGCAGGCGGGACCGATGGTGCAGATAATCTTGGCGCGACGGCCGGCAGCAACGTCGGCGTGGCTGTCGAGCGCAAGATCGACAAGGATGGATGCATCTCCAGTCGAGATGTCGCCAGAAACGAGATCCAGCTTGGGTTCCGTCACTTCGCCCGCTCCCAGGTCAAGGTGTACTTCAGCGGCTGTCCGCTGCGAGCCTTATCGACCAGCTTGATGACCAAATGATTTCCCACAAACGAGACATGGCGCTGCACCGAACTGCGGGCTTGGTTTGGGACCAAGGCCAGTTCTCTGTAATGGATCACCAGCCCATCCCTTTCCTGCACCTCATAGCTGCCGCAGTACGCCTCGTAGCCATCGATCGCGGCCTTGGCTTCAGCCGGGTTGGCATTGGGAGGATTGCGCCAATCAAAGCGGTCCGGGTTCATCAGTTGAGCGCACATGTGGCCGCCAGAATCATAGATGAGATAGCCCAGGGCGTGCGGACCTAGATCGGGGTCCGAATCAAGCCGGCCATCAGGATATTGCGCTTGGATCGATACCAGTTTCCAAGTGCCCACCATTTGCTGATGCAGGGAAGCTTTGGAGTTTTTGGCGAACAACGCGCAAGGCGTGAAGGTTAGTACCAGCAGAAGTGAAGCAGCCTTGATTTTCAGAGCGAGCTCCCAACCCGTGTTGATAGCGATCTCTTGTGATAAGGCGGTTTCTTGGCGGTTCTGTCGTCCCTCCGGAACTCGTTCCAAATTTCCTCATTGGACCCAGCGCTGAAGCGCTGGGCCATTATCACGCCACCCCTCCGGGCTTGACAGGTACCCTGCCATTGTTCCTACCTGGAAGTTAGTTCTCACCCACAGACCGAGGTCGTGCGCTCTCAACCGTTCCAGTGCTAACGCACGGCCAATTTCTGATTTCCCGTTTGGCTCAGTTCGCGTCCCAGCACCGCCCGGGGAAAGAGCATGGCATTGAATTCAGCGCCCACCAAGACCACAAGAGAAATCATGTACATCCATACGAGCAGGGCAATGCCAACCCCCAGCGAACCGTAAATGATGCTGTAATCGGCATAGCGATTCAGATACCAGCCGAAAAGCATGGTTACACCAAACCACAAGCCGGTGGCTAGGGTTGCACCGGGCAGGACGCTGTGCCAAGGCTGGGTGCGCGGAACCGCATTATGGTAAATGAGCGCGATGACGGCGATGCTGGTCAGGGTGGCGATGACCCACCGGATCGCCATCCACATGAGCAGAATGAATGGGCCGAACTCGTGGCCTATCTGGAACAGAACGCGGGTCTCAATGCGGCTACCGAACGCAACCAAGATGGTGGCGAAGGTCATAGGGATTCCAGCGAGGATCACCAATGAGAAGGCAATCATGCGCTCCTTCACCAGTCCCCAGGTTTTAGGAAGCTGGTAGGCGTTCCGGAAGCCCTCCATCCAGGAGATCATGACGCCGGAAGCGGTCCAGATGGTCAGCAGCGAAGCCGAAATCAGGAGCCCCAGCGGGCGGTAGGTACTTCCTCGCAGATAGGCCAGGGCAGTGGCGCTGCCGGCCGGCAAAATGCGGCTCAGCGCGTCAGAAATTTCACGAAGGTAGACGGTGGTTTTGCGCGAGGTAGCGAGAAGCGAACCCAGGATCAAGAGTGCCGGGAAAAAAGTGAGGATCGATGAGTATGCAGACGCCTTAGCGACGGCAAAGGCGTCGTGCTGGAAGGCACGCCAGATTGCAAGCCGAAGGAGGCGAAAAAACCTGAGCATGAGTTGACCTAGGGTATTGCCGGACGGCCAGAGGCGCAACTGGGAATTGCGCGGATCGGGTTGGCGATCGTTCAAGTACTCTGGATTGGCATGCATAGGCTGGTGTCGGGCGGACATCGCTGTCCGCCCCGTGCGGGCAAGAATGCCCGCGCCACACAGTGTTTGTTTCTATTCGGCCGTTAGTTCCTCGGTCTCGCCCTCGCGGCGCATGAGTTCGAGAGCACGCTCGGCCTCCTCGTAGGCCGCCGAGACTTCCTCCTGCACCTTGGCCGCAGCCTCTTCCATTTCGGGGGAGAGGCGCACGTTGCGGTAGTACTCCATGCCGGTACCGGCAGGGATGAGGCGGCCAACGATGACGTTCTCCTTCAAGCCGCGCAGGTGGTCCACCTTGCCTTGAATGGAGGCTTCGGTGAGCACGCGCGTGGTCTCCTGGAACGACGCCGCCGAGATGAACGACTCGGTCGCCAGCGATGCCTTGGTGATGCCAAGCAGGAGCGGGCGTCCGGTAGCCGGCTTGCCGCCCTGCGCGATCACGCGCTCGTTCTCCTCGCGGAATCGGAATTTGTCGACCTGTTCCTCCAGGAGGAACTGGGTGTCGCCGACGTCCTCGACTTTCACCCAGCGCATCATCTGACGAACGATCACCTCGATGTGCTTGTCGCTGATGTTTACGCCCTGCAGGCGATAGACTTCCTGGATTTCGTTCACCAGGTAAGCCTGCAGTTCTTTCTCGCCCAGAACCGCCAGGATGTCGTGCGGGTTGAGCGGGCCATCCATGAGCTGTTCGCCAGCCCGGATGCGCTCGCCTTCCTGCACGTTGACGTGGACGCCGCGCGGCACTTGGTATTCCTTTTCGGTGCCGTTGTCGGCCACAACGTAGATCTTGCGCTGACCTTTCGAGACTTCGCCGAACTTGACGACGCCGTCGATTTCGCTGATAACGGCCGTCTCGTGCGGCTTGCGGGCTTCGAACAGCTCGACCACGCGCGGCAGACCGCCGGTGATGTCCTTGGTCTTGGTGGTCTCGCGCGGGATCTTGGCCAGCACGTCGCCCGGATAGACTGTATCGCCATCCTGGACCATGAGGTGAGCGCGGGAGGGCATCAGGTAACGCTTGCTGCCCTTGCTGCCCTTGATCACGATGGCTGGCTGGCGCTTCTCGTCGGGAGAGTCGGCCACGACGTGACGCGACAGGCCGGTGACCTCGTCCACTTCTTCGTGAAGCGTGACACCTTCCTGCAGGTCTTTGAACTGCACGGTTCCGCCGATTTCGGTCAGGATGGCGAAAGTGTACGGATCCCACTCAACCAGGACCTGGCCGAGCTGGACCGGATCACCGTCGTTGAGCTTGACCTTGGCGCCGTACACGACCGAATAACGTTCGCGCTCGCGGCCCTTGTCGTCGACCACAGTAATGGAGCCGTTGCGGTTCATGACTACCAGATCGCCCGCCTTTGACTTCACGGTTTGCAGGTTGATGAAACGCACGATGCCGTTGGCCTTCGCTTCCAGGCGGGACTGCTCGGAAACTCGCGATGCCGTACCGCCGATGTGGAAGGTACGCATGGTGAGCTGGGTTCCGGGCTCGCCGATCGACTGGGCTGCGATGACTCCAGTGGCCTCGCCAAGTTCAACCAGGCGGCCTGAAGCCAGGTTGCGGCCGTAGCACATGACGCAGACGCCGCGTTTGGACTCGCAGGTCAGCACCGAACGGATCTTCACCTTCTCGATACCGGCGGACTGAATGGCGCCGGCCAGTTCTTCGGTGATCTCCTGGTTGATGTCAACGATGACGTTGCCTTCGTAGTCTTTGATCTTCTCGAGCGATACGCGGCCAACGATACGGTCACGCAGCGGCTCGATGATGTCACCGGCTTCTACGATGGAACCGACATAGATGCCATCCACCGTGCCGCAGTCATACTCGCTGATGATAACGTCCTGAGCGACGTCCACCAGACGGCGGGTCAGGTAGCCGGAATCGGCGGTCTTTAAAGCCGTATCGGCCAACCCCTTACGAGCGCCGTGGGTCGAGATGAAGTACTGCAACACGTTCAGTCCTTCACGGAAGTTGGCCGTGATGGGGGTCTCGATAATTTCGCCCGACGGCTTCGCCATGAGTCCGCGCATTCCGGAGAGCTGGCGAATCTGCTGTTTCGATCCGCGGGCGCCGGAGTCGGCCATGACGTAGATCGGGTTGAGATTGCCTTCCTTGTCCTGCTGCTGCATTACGCCGAACATCTCGTCGGCAACCTTTTCGGTGATGGCTGACCAGATTTCGATGACCTTGTTGTAGCGTTCGCCGTTGGTGATGGCGCCGTCCAGGTATTGCTGCTGGACATTGACCACCTGCTTCTCCGCGTCGCGGACCAGGGTCTTCTTGTCTTCGGGAATGACCATGTCATCAATGCCAATGGACAGACCGGCACGCGTGGCATAGCGGAAGCCCAGTTCCTTGACCTGGTCGAGCATTTTGACCGTGGTCTCCAGGCCGAAACGCAGGTAGCAGTAGTTCACCAGTTGGCCAATGCCCTTCTTCTTGAGCAGGCCGTTGATGTAGGGCATGCCGTCGGGCAACTGGTCGTTGAGGATGGCGCGGCCTACTGTGGTGTTAATGTAGCCACGCTCCACCTTCACAGGTTCCGTATGCAGCACGTCCTGATCGTCATAAGCGCTGGTCAGGTCGATGACTTCACCCGAGTAGCGCAGACGGATGGGAGTTAGCGTCTCCACCTCGCCCGCTTCGCGAGCCAGAAGAGCCTCTTCAATATTGGCGAAGGACCGGCCCTCACCCTTGGCGCCGGGCTTGGCCTTGGTCAGGTAATAGAGGCCAAGCACCATGTCCTGCGTGGGCACGGTAATGGGCTGACCGGAAGCCGGCGATAGGATGTTGTGCGAGGACAACATCAGCACGCTGGCTTCGACCTGAGCCTCAGGCGATAGCGGAATGTGGACCGCCATCTGATCGCCGTCGAAGTCGGCGTTGAACGCGGTGCAGACCAGCGGGTGAATCTTGATAGCTTTGCCTTCCACCAGCACCGGTTCGAACGCTTGAATGCCAAGGCGGTGCAGGGTTGGAGCGCGGTTCAGCAGAACCGGGTGGTCCTTAATGACCTCTTCCAGGATGTCCCAAACAATGGATTCCTGCTGCTCGACCATCTCTTTCGCTTGCTTAATGGTGGTGCAGTGGCCGGTCTGTTCAAGCCGGTGATAGATGAACGGTTTGAACAGTTCAAGCGCCATCTTCTTGGGCAGACCGCACTGGTGGAGCTTGAGTTCCGGTCCAACCACGATGACGGAGCGGCCCGAGTAGTCCACACGCTTGCCGAGCAGGTTCTGACGGAAGCGGCCCTGCTTGCCCTTCAGGGTATCGGAGAGCGACTTCAGCGGGCGGTTGTTGGCCCCACGCAGGACGCGGCCCCGACGGCCATTGTCGAACAGGGCGTCCACGGCTTCCTGCAACATTCGCTTTTCGTTGCGCACGATGACTTCCGGAGCGTGCAGGTCCATCAGCTTCTTCAACCGGTTGTTGCGGTTGATGACGCGGCGATAGAGATCGTTCAAATCGGAGGTAGCGAAACGACCGCCGTCCAGAGGCACCAGGGGGCGAAGCTCCGGCGGAATGACCGGGATCACATCCAGAATCATCCAGTGGGGCTTGTTGCCGCTCTTGCGGAAAGCCTCGACTACCTTCAGGCGCTTGGCGTACTTGAGGCGCTTCTGCATCGAGCTCTCGTGCTTCATCTTCTCGCGGAGCTCGCTGCCGAGCGTCTCGACGTCAACCCGCTTGAGTAGTTCTTTAATCGCTTCCGCACCCATCATGGCCTTGAAGCCGGTCGGGCGGAACTGCTGGTCGAGTTCGCGGAACTTGGCTTCGTCCTTAATGACCTCACGTTCTTTTACCGGAGCGTCGCCAGGCTCGATCACGACGTAAGCCTCGAAGTACAAAACGGACTCGAGGTCGCGCAGAGAGATGTCGAGCAGGTGGCCGATGCGGCTGGGCAGGCCCTTGAAGAACCACACGTGCGAACAGGGTGAAGCAAGCTCGATGTGGCCGAGACGCTCGCGGCGAACCTTGGACAGCGTGACTTCCACCCCGCACTTGTCGCAGATCACGCCGCGGTGTTTCATGCGCTTGTACTTGCCGCACAGACACTCCCAGTCGGTAACCGGGCCGAAGATGCGGGCACAGAACGGGCCGTCCCGCTCCGGTTTGAAGGTACGGTAATTGATGGTCTCCGGCTTGGTCACCTCTCCGTGCGACCAGCTCCGGATTTTCTCCGGGGAGGCCAGGCTGATACGGATGGCGTCGAAGTCGGCAATCGGATTTCCCAGGTCAAAAGGGCTCGAACGATACAAGGTGTTCCTCCGCTTCTTGCGACATTTACGCTGCCGCGGGCGGCTCTCGAAGAAAGTGGCCGGTGGATCGTGGTCGGTCGCCAGTATGTCTATGACTCAGCTGCTAGAGAGCAGGACAGCCGAGTCTCGTTTTTCTTCACATCTCATTTTCCGTGGCCTGAGCCGTGGTCAGCGAACTAGCGACTGACCCCTGCCCACCAGCCACTAGTCTGCCGCCGCTGCGGCTGCCGGCTTCTTCTCGGCAGCCTTAATCAGCTCGACATCCAGGCACAGCGATTGCAACTCGCGAATCAGCACGTTGAAGGACTCGGGGACGCCGGGTTCCATGGCGGCTTCGCCCTTCACGATGGCCTCGTAAATCTTGGTGCGGCCATAGACGTCGTCTGACTTCGCCGTGAGCAGCTCTTGCAGGATGAAGGCTGCGCCGTAGGCTTCCAGTGCCCAGACTTCCATTTCTCCGAAGCGCTGGCCGCCGAATTGAGCCTTTCCGCCCAGCGGCTGCTGCGTGATCAGCGAGTACGGCCCGATGGAGCGCGCGTGAATCTTGTCGTCCACCAAGTGCGAGAGCTTGAGCATGTAGATGTAACCCACCGTGACCGGCAGCTCGAACTTCTCTCCCGTAATGCCGTCGTAGAGCGCTGTTTTGCCCGACGTGGGCAGGCCGGAACGCTCCAGCAACGCCTTGATCTCGGTTTCGCGGGCGCCATCGAATACCGGCGAACCGACGAAAACTCCGCGAGTCATGGTGTTAGCGACCGACTCGATCGCGTCGTCGTCCAGATCGGAGATCGCATCCAGCAGCACCGTGTCTTTGAACAAAGCCTTCAGCTCCCGGCGCAGGGCTTCGACTTTGCTGTTTTCCTTGATTAACTGCGTGATCTTGTCACCCAGTTCGTGGCCCGCCCAGCCGAGGTGGGTCTCCAGAATCTGGCCCACGTTCATACGGCTGGGTACGCCGAGCGGGTTGAGCACGATTTCCACGGGCGTGCCGTCTTCCAGGTACGGCATGTCCTCTTCCGGCAGAATGCGGGCAATGACGCCTTTATTGCCGTGACGCCCGGCCATCTTGTCGCCCACGCTCAGCTTGCGCTTCATGGCGATGTAGACCTTGACCAGCTTGATTACGCCGGGAGGCAGTTCGTCGCCCTTCTGCAGCTTGTCTTTTTTCTCATTGACGATCTTCTTGAGCACGTCGATCTGACGCGAGGTCATTTCCTCGATCTCGTCGATCTGCTCGTTCACCCGCGGGTCCTTGTCGGCGAACTTGATTCGCTTCAGGTTGCGGGTGGAGATGCGCTCGATGGTGTCGCGGTCCATGACCGTGCCTTTGGTCAGCAGGCGCTTGTTGGTGCGCTCGTCGTGCAAATCGGCCTGCACTTCCTTGCCGCCCAAGATGTTTTCCAGGCGCTTGAGGCGCTCGTCGGTCAAGATTCGAATCTCGTCCGAGAGGTTCTTTTCGAGCTTAGCAATCTGCTGGGCCTCGATCATCTTGGCGCGTTCGTCCTTCTCCTGACCTTTGCGGGAGAAGATCTTCACGTCAACTACCGTGCCCTCGATTCCCGGAGGGCAGGTGAGCGATGCGTCGCGCACGTCGCCGGCCTTTTCGCCAAAGATGGCGCGTAGCAGCTTTTCTTCCGGAGTGAGCTGGGTTTCGCCCTTCGGCGTTACCTTACCCACCAGGATGTCACTGGCCTTGACCGTAGCACCGATGCGGATGACGCCGCTCTCGTCGAGATCGCGGAGAGCAGACTCGCTAACGTTAGGAATGTCGCGCGTGACCTCTTCCGGACCTAGCTTGGTATCGCGCGACTCGATCTCAAACTCCTCGATGTGGACGGAGGTGTAGTAGTCCTCCTTGACCATCTTCTCGGAGACCAGGATCGCGTCTTCGAAGTTGTAGCCGCGCCAGGGCATGAAAGCCACCAGCACGTTGCGGCCAAGCGCCAACTCGCCATGATCGGTGCAAGGGCCGTCGGCGATTACCTGGCCTTTCAGCACGCGATCGCCCTTCTTGACGATGGGCTTCTGGTTGATGCAGGTGTTCTGGTTGGACCGCTTGAATTTCGTGAGCTGGTAGATGTCGCTGCCTACTTCGCGCGACAGCTGCCCCGGGTGGTGTTCGCCCTCGACGCGCACGATGATGCGCTCGGAATCAACGGAATCGATGATGCCGTTGCGGCGCGCCAATACCACAGCACCGGAGTCGCGGGCGGTGACACCTTCCATGCCGGTGCCCACGATCGGAGCACGGGCGCGGAGCAATGGCACTGACTGGCGCTGCATGTTGGCACCCATGAGGGCTCGGTTGGCGTCGTCGTGCTCCAGGAAGGGCACCAGCGAGGCGGCGACCGAAACCAACTGCTTGGGACTGACGTCGATGTAGTCAACTTCATCGCGGCTTACCAGGACGAAGTTGCCGGACTTGCGGGCGTTAACCAGGTCGGCGACGATGCGGCCCTTGTCGTCCAACTCGACGTTGGCTTGCGCGATGACGTGGCGGTCTTCTTCCCACGCTGACAGATAGAACGAGTACGGCTCAAATTCGACCTGCCGCTTGCGGCGATCTTTCAGATCAGCGTTGACCTTTTCGGCCTCGTGCTTCTCAATGTGGTCTCCGACACGGTAGTCGCTATCGCCGGCGTTTACGACGGTCACGTAATCAAGCACGCGGCCGTTTTTCACGCGGCGATAAGGCGACTCGATGAAGCCGTAGTCGTTGATACGGGCGTAGCAACTAAGCGACGAAATCAGGCCGATGTTCGGGCCTTCCGGGGTCTCAATGGGGCAGATGCGGCCGTAGTGCGTGGGGTGCACGTCGCGGACTTCGAATCCGGCGCGCTCACGCGACAGGCCACCCGGCCCAAGAGCTGACAGACGGCGCTTGTGGGTAATCTCCGACAGCGGATTCGTCTGGTCCATGAACTGCGACAGCTGCGAGGATCCGAAGAACTCGCGGATGGCTGCCATGACAGGCTTGGCATTGACCAGGTCGTGCGGCATGGCGGTGGACATTTCCTGGTACACGCTCATTTTTTCTTTGATGGCACGTTCCATGCGGACCAGGCCGATGCGGAACTGGTTCTCGAGCAACTCGCCGACGGCGCGAACACGGCGGTTTCCGAGGTGATCGATGTCGTCCACGGCCCCAATGTTCTTGCGCAGCTTGAGCAGGTAGCGGATGGTCGCGTAGAAATCCTCGGGGTCCAGCGTGCGCTGGTCGAGACTGGTGGCGTCGGGCTTCTCGAACAACTTGATGTTGAACTTCAGGCGGCCTACGCGCGAGAAGTCGTACTTACGCGGATCGAAGAACATCCCTTGAAAGAGCGCTGTGGCCGTGTCCAGGGTCGGCGGATCGCCAGGGCGCAGCTTGCGGTAGATCTCGATCAGCGCCTCCTGCGGCGTCTTGACGGAATCGCGGCGCAAGGTCTGGCTGATGACGGTTCCCACGTCGTCGCGCTCGGGGAAAAAGACGTGTAGTTCGACTACGCCGGAATCCAGGATTTTGGAGAGCTTGTCGGCCGTGATTTCCGAGTTCGCTTCAAGCAGGACTTCGCCAGTGGTCGTATCCACCACGTCGCCGGCGGCAAAGGCGCCTTCCAAATCGGAGATGTCTACCTCGATCTCCGTAACCTTGGCTTTCTGAATTTCCTTCAGGATCTGGCCGGTGATCTTGCGCCCGGAGTGGGCAATTTCGTCGCCCGACTTGGACTTGATGCTGTGCGCCAGCTTCATGCCGACCAGGTTGGTTGGCTTCTCGCTGGCGGGATCGATAGTCCAGTAGAGCTTCTTGTCACGCACATTGAGTTTGTCGACAGTGTAGAAGGTGCGCAGAATGTCTTCGCTGGAACGCAGGCCAAGGGCGCGCAGGAAAATAGTGCCCAGGAATTTGCGCTTGCGGTCAATGCGCACGTAGAGAACGTTCTTCTGGTCGTATTCGAATTCCACCCACGAGCCGCGATAAGGAATGATCTTGCCCAGGAAGTAAGTGCGGTTATTGGCGGTCTCGAAGAACACGCCGGGCGAGCGGTGCAGTTGGCTGACGATCACGCGCTCGGTACCGTTCACGATGAACGTGCCGTTCTGGGTCATCAGGGGCACATCGCCGAAGAAAACTTCCTGCTCCTTGATATCGCGGATGGAACGATTGCCGGTCTCGGCGTCCTTCTCGTAAATGGTGAGGCGCATCGTGACCTTCAAGGGAGCCGAGTAAGTCATGCCGCGCTCCTCGCACTCGCTGACGTCGTACTTCAGCTGCAGGCCGACCGGGTCGCCGCACTTGTTGCAGAAATCGGGCGTATTGGCGTTGTACGTGCCGCACTTCTGGCAGAGTACGTCGCCGGGATGAAAAGGGTCGGTGATGACAGTCGAGCCGCAGTTCTTACACGTGGTGCGCAAGTGGTGCAGACCTTTCAGGTGGCCGCACTTGCACTCCCAGTTGCCGATGGCGAAGTCAACGAACTCGAGCTGCGAGACGTTGCGGAAGTCCGTGATCGGGAACACCGACTGAAACACGGCCTGCAAGCCGGCGTCGTCGCGCTCGCTGGGCAGCCGATCCATCTGCAGGAACCGGTCGTAGGAGCGCTTTTGCACCTCGATCAGGTTTGGGATCTGGATGGTGGCCGGGATTTTGGAAAAGTCAAAACGATGACGGTAGGTGCTGTTCTTCGACATTCAGAAACTCCCAACTTTCACTGCAGCCGAGGGCTGCAAACCGCGGATTGTGGGGCGCGCTTTGCGCGCCGCGGTACTAAAAACAAGTCAAAGCAGAAAAAACGAGCAAGCGCCCGCAGGGACAAATCTCCCCGTGGGCGCCGAGCGCGGCGCTTTGGTTCAGTTGAATTGTGTTCTTCCGCGCCAGTTCTTAAGGCCTGTTCCCGTCCTGCTGCTCGTCAAGACAGTTTGCCAAACTTGTTGTGGGCCACACTTCGCTTCCCTGGGTCGTGCTGGACCTGGATGTCCGTGAAGTAGGTGGCCGCCTTTCGCGTGATGCCGGGGAAGCGATGTTGATATAGATGATAACACCGCCTTCGCGGATTCACTAGTGATGTGGCCCAGGGCCTTTGGCCCAGGCGGGCCGGTCGATGACCCGCCTTCACACCTTGAGACTACTTCACTTCTACCGTCGCTCCGGCCTCGGTGAATTTCTTCTTGATGTTCTCGGCCTCTTCCTTGGAGACTCCCTCTTTCACGGTCTTGGGAGCGCCATCCACCAGGTCCTTGGCTTCTTTCAGGCCGAGGCTGGTGACTTCGCGGACAGCCTTGATTACGTTGATCTTGTTGCCGCCCACTTCCTTGAGAACGACCGTGAATTCGGTCTTCTCTTCGGCCGGAGCCGCACCTGCCGCTGCGCCACTACCGCCGGCCATTACGACCGGGGCTGCGGCCGCGGCCGATACGCCGAGGCGCTCTTCCAGCTTCTTGACCAACTGCGCCGCCTCAAGCAACGACAGCCCTACGATTGATTCTTCTAATTGCTGCAGATCCGCCATGTCTGTATCTCCACCTTTCAGTTATCAGTTGCTGATTTCGGTATCCGTGAACCAGGTTTCCAGTGCGACCGGCTCTTTCTGCCACGCCAGACAACGTGACAGGCTCGAGCGGCGCAACCCCTGACACCTGATAACCAAAACCATTTGGCAATTTTGTAATTTCGGGAATTTTGCAATTTGAGGTCTTGCGTTTTAAATTACAAAATTACCCGATAACAAAATTACACAATCCTTTTCAGGCCCCTGCCGGAGCATCGTTCTTGAACTTCTGCTTGTCCACGCCCTGGTTAATAACAACAGCCAGGTCGCGTCCCACGGCGTTCATGGCCGTTACCAGGCGCTGCGCCGGGGCATTGATCAAGAACAGGAGCTTCGAGTAGAGCTCTTCCTTCGAGGGCATCGTGGCCAGAGCCTCGATCTCTTTGATCGAGACCGCGCGGCCTTCTACAACCCCCGCCTTGAACGAGAACTCGGGGTTATCTTTCGCATACTTCTGGAGCGCCTTGGCCAAGGCGACCGGATCGCCGGTTGTATAGGCAATCGAAGTCACGCCGGAGAGGTTCTTCAGGACCTCTTCGACCTTTGTTCCCTTAGAGGCACGCTCGGCCAGGGTGTTCTTCACCACCCGGTACTTGGCGCCCGCTCCGCGTAAGGCTTTACGCAACTCGTAATCCTGCGTAACTGTGAGCCTGCTGTAAGTCGCTACCACCAGGTTCGAGATATCCTTAAGATCGCTGCTCAGCCTCTCAACTTGCTCGGATTTCTTTGCTTTCGTGACCGCCATGATCGAATCCTTTTCCTATACCTTGGCCGCAGCTTCAACCGCGGTCGTGTCAATTTGAATTCCGGGGCCCATGCTGGAACTGAGCGTGCAGCCCTTGATGTACTTACCCTTGGCTACCGAGGGCTTCGCCTTCACCACGCTGGTGATGACTGTGGTGGCGTTGTCGATGAGCTTGTCGGGCGTGAAGGAAATCTTGCCTACCGGAACGTGCACCAGAGCTGTCTTGTCGGTGCGGAATTCCACCTTGCCGGCCTTTACCTCTTGGACAGCGCGGGCAACGTCGAACGTCACCGTGCCGGTCTTCGGGTTGGGCATCAGGCCCTTGGGGCCAAGAATTTTTCCCAAACGGCCGACTGACTTCATCATGTCGGGCGTAGCGACCAGGGCGTCGAAATCAGTCCAGTTTTCCTTGGTGATCTTCTCGACCATGTCTTCGCCGCCCACGAAATCGGCTCCCGCGGCTTCGGCTTCCCGAACCTTGTCGCCGCTGGCTATGACCAGGACCTTCTTTGACCTGCCCAAGCCATGCGGCAGAACTACCGTGCCGCGGACCATCTGGTCGGCGTGCTTGGGATCGACTCCGAGACGCATGGTGACTTCAACGGTCTCGTCGAACTTGGCGTACTTGACCTTCTGCAGCAGGGGTACGGCCTCCTGCAGCGTGTAGGGACGGGTTTCTACAGCGCCCCGGGCCTTGGTGATGTTTTTTCCTGCTTTTCTCATTTGGCGTCCTCGTCTCCCACCGCTCTGCGTTGCTTTGCAGGGCCGTGGTGGTTTCGACTGACAAAATTTTGCCTACGTGGGTCCGGGTCTCTGGCCCGGGCAGGCGGGTCGAAGACCCGCCTCCACACGATTTCCTATCCAACCACGTCAATACCCATGGACCGGGCCGTTCCGCGGACACTCTTAATCGCAGCCTCCACCGAGGCAGCGTTCAAGTCGGGCATCTTCTGCTTGGCGATGTCCTCCACCTGTTTCGCGGTTACCTTGCCTACTTTGTCTTTATTCGGCGCTCCCGATCCCTTGGCAATGCCTGCGGCTCGCTTCAGCAGAATCGAGGCCGGCGGCGTCTTTGTGATGAAGGTGAAGGAGCGGTCGTTGTAGACCGTGACCACCACCGGGATGATGAGCCCTTCCAGTTCCTTCTGGCTGGTGCGCGCGTTGAACTGCTTGCAGAACTCCATGATGTTGATCTGCGCCTGGCCGAGTGCTGGACCCACCGGGGGTGCCGGGGTCGCTTTGCCAGCCGCGATTTGAAGCTTTACCGAACCTGTAACTTTCTTTGCCATATTTGCTCTTCAAATGCGCCAAATGCGCGTTTTATTCAGGAGTGAAACCTCAAGCCGAGCGCGAGCGACCCAGCTATAGGCTGCACCTGTATCCACAACCGCGTCCAATTCTTCGACGCGGCCCGGAGTGGCTGGATTCCAAATTCGCAGCTTTGTGCTGAGTGTGCCCATATCCTTTATCTAGGCCACTTTCTCGACCTGCCCAAACTCCAACTCCACCGGCGTCGACCGTCCAAAAATTGTCACCATCACCTTCAGCGTCTCGCGATCCTCGTTGACCTCGTCCACAATGCCGGTGAAGCTGGCGAATGGACCTTCCGTGATGCGCACGGATTCGTTCTTTTCGAACTTGACCTTGAGCTTGGGCCTGTCCTTCGATTCGCCTACGCGGTAGACGATGTGCTGGACTTCCTCCTCCGACAGCGGCGTCGGCTGCTGGCCGGTGCCCACAAACCCAGTTACCCGCGGCGTGGATTTCACCACGTGCCACACATGGTCATCCATGTCCATTTCGACCAGCACATAGCCGGGATAGAACATGCGCTCGCTGGTGTACTTCTTGCCGCCGCGGACTTCGGTTACGGACTCGGTGGGGATCATCACGCGGCCGATCTTGTCCTGCAGACCGAAGGCCTGCACGCGCGACTCGAGCGATTCTTTGACTTTGCGCTCGAACCCCGAATAGGAGTGGATGATGTACCACTTCATGTTCGGGTTACGAGGAGGCTCGACCGCAGTGGCGGTCTTGTTTTCTCCACCTTCGGTTTGCGGCTCCGAGCTCTGGTTTTTTTCTTCGTCCTGCATAAGCTGAGTATCCAAACCTCTCTAACGGTGGGTGAGCGAGCGCAACACCCAATCAATGGCGCGGCCGATCACCGAGTCGACAGCCCAGAAGTACAGGCCGAAGAGAAATACCGTAATGATCACTACCGTGGTGGTGGCCCGCACTTCTTTGAACGACGGCGTGGTTACCTTCTTCATTTCGGTGCGCACGTCGTTGTAGAAGCCCTTGATGCGCTGCGGCCAGGATTTCACGGTCGCGGTGAGTGTGCCTTCTTGTGCTGCTATCGCCATCTACTTCCTGCTTCCTTTATCGTCCGGCTCTGCCGGTAACTCTGGCAGGGGCGGAGGGATTCGAACCCCCAAGTCCGGTTTTGGAGACCGGCAGTTTAACCGTTGAGCTTACGCCCCTGAATTCATCGGGCAATTTTGTAATTGTGTAATTTGAAAACCGCAGGGTCTTAAATTACGAAATTACCCGATTACCAAATTACAAAATCTATTTCACTTCTTTGTGCGGCGTATGCTTCCGGCAACGCCGGCAGAACTTTTTCAGCTCGAGACGGTCCGGAGTCGTCTTCCGGTTCTTCGTGGTCGAGTAGTTGCGCTCTTTGCACTCACCGCATTGCAACGTAATGATCTCTCGGGGCATTGCTCCTACCTCAATCCTAGTACCTTTGGCTGACCAATCAGGAAATTCATTGAAAGAACATATTCCCAACAAACCAGAACCAGGTGACCTCCATCTTCGCGATTGACTCGAATCCATAGACCGAAGACCGATGTCATCGCTATCCTCAACTGACCCATAAAAACGGTGAGTCAGCGAGACTTACCGCCGCAGACTGCAGTACCCGTCGACCTGCATCCGTGAGCAGAATGGCTGCATCCCGCTCGCCAAACTTCACTGGCTTATTCCCACCAGCGCGCGATCAATGATCCGGCCCTGTCGCTGCTCAGCATCCGCAGAACCACTGCCAAACAAATCGTCGACTAATGTCTCGTCGATTCTGAGCGGAATTGTCTCCCATCAATCTGCAGCTCCACATCCCATCGACCCTCAATCGTCCGGAGCACAACGCGATTAACTCGGTCCTGAATCCCAGTTCGCTTCAGCCTCCGGTCCAAAAGTCGGGCGCTCGCCCGCCATAACGCTTCGAGCGTAGTCTTCAGGCTTAACACCAAGCTTCTTGGCAACCTCACGCTGCTCCGGGCTGAGCTCGGCAAGGCGGTCTGGCGGAATGTTTCGCACTGCATCCCAACCCGCAACGCTCGATCGCCATCCATCGACAACAATCTCCATAACAAACCTACTTAATGATCTCGCTGATGGTGCCGGCGCCCACCGTATGGCCGCCTTCACGGATCGCGAACCGCAAGCCTTTTTCCATCGCCACCGGCGTGATCAGCTCAATGACCAGCTGCACGTTGTCTCCCGGCATTACCATCTCGGTG
>DATEPX010000245.1:0-12655 GCA_035272945.1 Terriglobales bacterium | reverse complement strand
GTCCGTCATAGCCGAACTCTTCGTAACGTTCGCGCCAGCGCCGCATGTGCCGGTCGCTGATGCCGATGATCTCCGCTGCTTGCCACCACGTGATCTTCTTCGCCATGGCCCGCAAAATCACTTCCTGTACTTTCATCGCCCATCGCGGCCTTCGGGTAAGAGAACATGCCTGCCATGTTCTCCTACCCTCACCGCCAGAAAAGCGGACAGATCACGTGCTATCTCAACCGGACATATCATGTGCTAACGACAGGTGGCTGTTATACCCTTGCGGGATAGCGCCAACCGCGCTACCTTGTAAGCACCCGGGGGTCGGGCAAGGAGGGTTTTTGCCGTGCAACTCAGACTTAGTACTCGAACCGTCGACGGCGTGATGGTGATGGACTGCGAGGGCCGTCTGGTATTTGGTGAAGAATCGGCCAGCTTGCGCGATAACGTGAAGAACCTGATCTCGCAGAACAACCACATCGTGCTCAATCTGGGCGGCGTGAATTACATCGATAGCGGCGGGCTGGGAACGCTGGTTGCCCTGTACACGACAGCGCGTAATGCCGGTGGCGCAATCAAACTGGCTGCTCTTACCCAGCGCGTGGGGGACCTGCTTCAGGTCACGAAGCTGCTCACGGTGTTTGAGGTGTTCGATACCGTAGAGGAAGCCGCGAAGTCATTCCGCAAAGGCGTAGCTGCCTAAAGTTTTCCGCCGACCGGGCGCGAATTCCTCGACTCGCGCCCAGTGATTAAATCTTCCCCCCAAAGACGCGTCTCCTGGCCTTCCCCAGGCCGCCGGGTACTGGCCTTGCGGCCCGCGTGCGCCAGTTGCATCCCGGCCACACTGCCTTGGTCGTGACTGAACCGTACGATGCGGGCCCGGTTTTCAATGTGGTCATCGCTCCAGATCCCCAGGTCCTGAGGGCTGATACGCGCCTCGGCCAACACAGCACTGGCCTCGGTGAACACCAGGCCGGCGCCGCCTACTGCTCGACTCGCGAGGTGAACGAAGTGCCAGTCGTTGGCGAAGCCATTGGTGCTGGAGCACTGGCACATCGGGGAGACCACGACCCGGCTGGACAACACCAGATCGCGAATGCGGAGGGGATCAAACAAGGTGGGCCATACGTCGCAACTTGCCTCACTAAGATTCTTCTAGCAGATTCGCGTGTGGTGGCGGGTCTTGGAACCCGCCGTGCGGTTGCTGGTGAAGCCGGGCGGGTCGGAGACCCGCCTCCACACAAGTTCCTTACTTTTTGATGATGATTTCGTTTAGCTTGGCTCGCCGAAGCTGGCTATTTAAGGCTGGCAGGTCGCGATCTTTCAGTTCCTTCCAGTCAGCCAACTGTTGTTCTAGTGCAGCCTGCACCTGGTTGAGCATCGCGATCTGCTGGCTGGTCGGCGCTGCATCCGCGCCGTCAACCGCGCCGAGCAACTGATTGAGGCCACCACTAAGACGCGCCAGACTTCTGCCGGCAGCATCTTTCAGGAACACCGCACCATAGCCGCCGGATGGGCCTTCCAGTTCCGCAGCTTTCTTGTCGAGATCCGCGATGGAATCGGAGAGTGGTTTCTTAGCTTTCTCCTGCAGCGGCTTCAATTGAGCTCTCAGGCGGCGTACCTCCTCTAGAGCCGTGTAGTCCTGATGCATTGCATCGGCAATCTTGGTCTCCGTGTCGAACTGCTGGCGCAGGCCATCGGGGGCAGTCTTCACGCGAGGATCCATCTTTATGATGAGGGGCCGAGCGTAGCTTTTCCCGGCAACTGTGAGTTTGACATTGTAGTTGCCGGGAAGAACGGCCGGGCCCAGCGGGTAACGCGGGGTGTCGTGGTAGATCGCCGAGATAGGATATTCATGCTCCAGGGAATCCGGCGGCGGATAGTGCAGGTCCCAGACGAACCGGTGCATGCCTGGTTCCGACGAGAGTATCTGGGGAGGCCTTATCCAATAGGTGGGTACCGGCAGTTCTTTTGGGTCGACCGGTTCTGGCTTGTCAGTACTGGAAAAGCGGCGAACTAATTTTCCGGCTTCGTCGAAGATCTCCAGGGTTACCGGTGCGCTCGATTTCAGCGTGTAATCCAGCATGGCGCCGTCTGGCGGATTCTGGCCGGCAGGTTCTTCGGGCGGGAGCGGCGTATCCGTGTTGTTGTTGCGGCGCATGCGGTAGGTCAGCTGAGGCGCGAAAAGGTGTGCATCGGCATCGGCAACCTGTGTGTTGAGCTGACGCAGCGGCGTGATGTTGTCCAGAATCCAGAAAGATCGCCCATGCGTGCCGACGACGACGTCATCCTGGTGAATCACTAAATCACGAATGGAAGTCGCTGGCAGGTTGAGCTGCAGGGATTGCCAGTGATCGCCATCGTCAAAGGAGAAGTACACGCTGCGTTCGGTGCCGGCGAACAGCAAACCTTTTCTCTCCGGATCTTCGCGGACGGTGTTTACGGGCTCATTCTCTGGCAATCCAGTGACGACCTTTTGCCAGGTTTTGCCATCATCGTGAGTGCGATAGATATACGGGTGCAGATCATCCAGTCGAAAACGGTTCACGGCAGCATAAACCGTAGCGGTATCGGAATGCGAAGCATCCATCTGGGCCAGCTTGCTCCACGGCGTCAATTCTGGCGGCGTGGCGTTCTGCCAGTTCTTGCCGCCGTCGTGTGTCACCTGGATCAGCCCGTCGTCGGTGCCAATCCAAATCAGATTCGCGTCCTTGGGAGAGGGAGCAATCGAATAGATCACGCCACGGTGCTTGCCTTTGGCCGGATCGGACCCGACGAAGACGCCTAAATTCGGCGGCACGCCCGGATCCTCGCGGGTCAGGTCGGGGCTGATGATATCCCAGCTTTGCCCGCCGTTGGTGGTCTTAAAAAGCACATTGGATCCTAGGTAGAGCGCGTGCGGGTCTGCCGCAGAGAATATCAGGGGTGCGGTGCGATTGAAGCGATACTGGCCGGTCCGCAATACCACGGGTGAAATGTCCCGAGTCTGGCCGGTGGTGCGGTCATAGCGCGTCGCTTTTCCGCCGTAGATGAAGTTTGGATCGAGCGGATCAGGCGCGACGTAGCCGTACTCTTCCGTTCCGACGGGATACCATTCGCGAAACGTGATCTCGCCAAAATCACTGCGGCTGGCCGTGCCGGCGCTTCCGCTCTCCTGCTGCCCGCCATAAACCCAATAGGGAAACTGGTTGTCGGTAATGACGTGGTAGAACTGCGCGGTGGGCTGGTTGTACCAGGAACTCCAGGTCTGGCCGCCGTTCACGCTCAGGGTCAAGCCTTGATCGCTGGCGAGCGCGATGATGTCAGGGTTCTCCGGATTGATCCAGATGGTGTGATAGTCGTCGCCGCCAGGCGCGCCCTTGATGGCGATGAAGTTCTTGCCTGCATCGGCCGAGCGGTACGTTGAAGTGTTGGCTGCGTAGACGATGTCTTTGTTCTTGGGATCTACACGAACACATGCAAAATCATCACCGCGTCCCCCGATGCGCTGTTCCTCGTTAACCCTCTGCCAGTTTTCGCCAGCATCATCGGAACGATAAATGCCGCCAAGCTTCGGTGCGTCCACCCAGGCATAAATGCGATTCGCATCACTAGGTGCAATGCCAATCCCGATGCGGCCCAGCTTGTCCTTTTCCGTAGGCAGCCCCCCAGTGAGTTGCTTCCAGTTGGCGCCGCCATCGGTGGATTTGTAAAGGCCGCTGCCGGGTCCATTGTAGCCGCCACCCGTAGTCCAGGGCGGACGCCGCGACGACCACATGTCGGCATAAACGATTTGAGGACTGCTGGGATCGAATGCGAGATCAATAGCGCCGGTATTGTCGTCTTTGTATAGGACTTTCTGCCAGCTCGCGCCGCCATCCAGAGAGCGGAAGACGCCACGTTCGGGATTCGGGCCATAGGGATGTCCGAGAGCGGCAACGAACAAGCGATTAGGGTCGTGCGGATCAACGATGATTGCGCCAATTTGCTGGGCATCGCGCAATCCAAGATGCTGCCAACTTTGGCCGCCGTCGCTGGATTTGTAGATGCCGTCGCCCACGGAGAGATCTGGCCGCCGCAGGCCCTCACCGCTGCCCACATATATGATTTGGGGATTAGAAGGCGCTAGCGCCAACGCACCGATTGACCCGGTGGGCTGTCCGTCGAAGATGGGATTCCAGGTTCTGCCGTAGTCATCGCTTTTCCACACGCCGCCATTGTTCGGAGCCATGTAGAAGACGTTGGGCTTGCCCGGCACTCCGGTGACGGCAACCGTGCGGCCACCGCGGAAAGGCCCGATCGATCGCCACCGTATGCCTTCGTAGAGTTTCGGGCTGAGCTGCTGGGCAAGAGAAGGAGTGATTAGTCCGAGCAGCAGAAAAACCAGGACAGAGGGAGCACAGCGGCATCTTGCTGTCACGATTTGTCTCCTCAAAAACAAAGAAGCATAAATCATGGGAACCCTGCTATGTAACCCTTCCGTAATCGTGTTCAGCTAAGCTTGGGAAGAGTAAGCTAGTCTGGTATTCCAGTTGGCTTTCATGCGGAGGATTAAATGAGCAAATACTGGCTTGCAGTGCTTGCCTTGATAGCATCGTTAGCGTTCATCACGCCAGCGGCGGTGGCGGGGCACGGAGAGGGAAAAGGGAAGCACCACGGCAATCAACATTTTGACGACGATCATGGACGCTGGGAAGCGCGCGACGGCTACGAATACGGCACCTATCGCGATCGCGACGGACGCCCTCCGGGATGGAGTCGGGGCAAGAAGGCAGGCTGGGGAAATTGCGGGCTGCCTCCCGGCCAGGCCAAGAAATATGGATGCCGGATGTACACGTATGAGGGACGTCCTCACTACTACTACCAGGACGAGCATGGGCAGATCTTCGTCCGCCGTCCCATCCTTGAGGTTCACGGCAGGGTGGACATCGTTCGCTGAGGGTCAACAGAAAGAAATCGTGCCTGCACATTGGGCTGGGCCTTTGTGGGGGCGGGTCTCTGACCCGCCTCCACACCCAGATTCCTCTGCCGCTGAAGCTGCCTCGAAATGACAAGAATGTTGGCTATTGTTTCGGTTGAGGAAAACAGAGGGTACTCTACTTAACCGCGTGGGTAGAGTCGGGTCTTTTTTCGGGCCGGGTCACAGACCCGACTCCACACGACGCTACTCGATGGCGACCAGCCAGCGGTTAGCAGGCGTCTTCACCAGCACCAGAGCTACTTTGGTCGGCTCGCCATGATAAAAGTTGGCACCGTACTTGTCGATCAACCTGGCGCGCTCCCAGGTATTGAAGCTCTTCACCAGCGACCCTGAGGCCTCAAACAGGTTCCCCAGCTTATTCGTTTCCCAGCGCCAGCTAAACTCGACCTGCGCCCGCTCGGGATTCAGCATGGTGATCTTGGAAATTTCGGCTAAGCGGCGTTCGGCCAGCGGGACAACGTACAAATCAGTGTTGTCTCTCTCTCTGGTCTTTTGCACGTCCGGGATTTCCGCCAGCAATTTCTCACCTTGGGAGGTCAGCACGATCGGATAGGTTCGGCCAGAAAGCTTGCCGCGTTTGAGGAGGCCGGCCTTCTCCAACAGGCGATAGTGCGGGTCCTCGGGTTTCTCATTCACACTGGCTTTTACCATGCCGGTGTGAAAGCGAACCACCGCCGGGCCTTGCGCTTTCAAGGATGCGGAAACGACGTTGCCGGCATCCGCAGTGCTCATCACCTGCTGGTTCTGCCACACGTAATAACCTGCTAAGCCAACGATCGCCAGGATCATTGCGACGATCAGCAGCAGTGGGACGACAGACGATTCACGCTTTTCCATTTCGATTTCTTGTTCGAACATCGCAGCCCTCCCGGCGGAATGTGCAGACCCCGTGGCTGAGAATCCACCGTAAGAAAATTCTGTACCAAGGGCTCATAGCCCGATGTGACCTGACTCACAAAGCGAAGTTCGCAGCTCACAATTGCCTTTCCGCGGATGGGATAAGCCCATGAATCACCCAATTAGGGCCAGACGGCATCCTTGCTGCGTGCATTTAAGCTGCAAGACATTTCACAGTCCCGGGGCTCGCAGGCCGTTCTTGCCCGGAAATCAAGGGGATACCGGGCTGCGGGTGGCACACCGATTGCGGTTTGGCAACAACAAAGCGGGGCCTATTCGGCCCCGACATGCGCCGCAGTTGTAAGAAGGAAACAAATGAAAGCTCTTAAGCTCTGGCCAATGCTGCTGTTGCTGCTGTGTATGATCTGCGCCGCATCCACCCCTAAGACGAAGGTCATGCCCGATACCACGAACGCCTTGTCCATGCGGGAACAGCGCATCTTCAGACCAGCTGTGCACGATGAAAAATTCGCGGATATTGCGCATTCCACGGCGCGTAACCAATGCGAGGACACCCGGCCTCCCCAGGCTTTAACAACACCTGATCCGCCAATGGTTCTTGCCGACAGTGACGGGCCCGTAACCGTAAGCCTCATCGTCGGAGCTGATGGCTCCGTGCACAGCCCGCTGATCCTCCAGGGTGGCGATGTGCGACAGCAACAAGCTGTCCTTAATGTTGTGCGGCATTGGCGTTACCGGCCCGCGACTTGTAATGGCGTACCCACCGAAGCCGAGGCCAAGATCGAGTTTTCGCGTCGCTGAGCACAGGTTGTCGTCTAGAATGACCTCTGGCGGGTGATGTGGACGATGAAAAACAGCCCGGAGGTAACCTTTCCATGAACCGCTCCCCCGAACTGCAGCGGAATCCCGAGGTAGAGGAATTCTTCAAGCGACTGCTGGACAAACAGGATCCGCACCGTTCGGGCCCCGGAGACGAAGCCATTGCCGCAGCACTCCAGGCCATTCAGGGTTTTACTGCGGACCACGAGCCACAAAAAGAACAATCAGCAAACCTGTCAACGGATAACTTTTCCCGGGAAGGGCTTGCAGCATGCCACGCCTGCGGACACCACAATCCCTCCGGAAACCAGTTCTGCGGGCTTTGCGGCGCCCCCTTGGGTGCAGAAGCAAGCTCGTGGAAGGCTCCCAAGACCGAAGGTCAGCATCATTACCACCACCATTACCACCAGCACTATTTCGAAGGGGGAGGACCGGGAGCCGAATTGATGGGGGGTGGTTTTGGGCAAAAGCCGGCAGCTTCGACCCCTGCAAAGGAATCCGAGAGAGTACGTGCTCCGCTGGTTGGAACCGGCCTCAGCCGAGCAGAAGGTGCCCTGCGCCGCATGACCCAGGATTGGGCTCTGGCCTGCAACAGCAAGCAACTCGACGATCTACTTGCGTTTTATGCCACCGATGCCCTGGTGCTGCGTCCGAACCTGCCGGCGATTCGCGGGATCCCGGCGATCCGCGAATTCTTCTTCTCCGCTTTGGACTCGGGCCTGGGAGATGTCGAGATGGAGGCGTTCCGCGTCGAATTGCTAGGCGACCTTGCCTATGAAGCCGGACGGTGCAAGATGCTGGTGCCAGTTGCGGTAGGCAAGCGCCGAGAAGAACGAGGCAAGTACGTTGTAGTCTTTGCCCGGCAGAAGACTGGAGACTGGAAAGCAGTGGTTGATTCCTGGTCAGCTGACCTCAGTTTGAGTACTCCACTGGAAGGAACACCTGCCAAGACGAATCCTGCGACCGGCGCGCCTAAGACCCGACGCTAGTAGCCGAATCTTCAAACAAAAGCTGGGTCCCGATGCCTGGCAGTAGGGAATAGGGACAACATGGCAGTCTTTCAAGGATCACACGCGAGCGGCAGAAGCGCTTTTCGCCATTTTCCCCGTACCCTTACGAATTGCCGGCACATACACGCAGGCGCGCGAGTCGTAGTGCTGACTCAGACAGTTCGAGCACAAACCCATCTTGTGCATGGTGCACTGTATCACGGGCGCGGCTTGATGGCAGGAATCACAACTAATCCGGCGCCGCTTGCCATTCGGTAGAGAGGCGCGGCTCGGGTCACTGCCGATCTCGGCTCGCAGTATCTTGGTCTTGAAGTAGAAGGCAACGGCCATCGTCAGAGCGCCCAGCGAAAAAACGGCCAGTCCCGCTCCCAACAGGCTTTCATCTCGGTGCTGCGCATCCAGAGCGGACGGAAGGAAGAGCAATCCAACGAAGGAGATAAGCGCACCTGCGGCGATCAACCAATTCCACGTCTGTTTCAACATCGGATCATCCTTCGTCCGGCTGGGCTTGGCCGACCGGCGCTAACTTTTGGGCCGGCAACCAAGTTTGAACATACCTCCTTAGGGTTTCCCTCTCCAGATGACTGAAGTAACTGGAAGACGCCGCGGACCCCATGAGCCGTTTCCCATTGCATTTAGAGCAACAAACCGCTATATGAGGCGTGAAATCGCGGATTGGTGCCGGAGAACGGAGCGGGATGTCGCGTTACAGCGGTAACTTGTTCACCATCCGTGGAACCCCTACGATTCCCACTAGTCATGAACTCTCGCGCGCTGCTGATTTCCGCCGACGCGCAAACCGCTGGTGTGCTCAGCGAGGCTTTGGCGGAAATGGAAATCCAAGTGGAAGAATGCCGGGATTTCTCCGCGGCCGGCCAAAAACTTACAACGGACCACTATCATCTCGTCCTTGTGGATGCCCCGGATGAGAGAACCGCGAGTCTTCTGCTTAGCCAGGCACGTTGCTCGCAAACCAACAAGAGTTCCCTGGTCATCAGCGTTGTGAACGCAGGAAGCAGTGTCCGGAGTACGTTCGCCATGGGCGCGAATTTCGTGGTCTATCGTCCGGTATCACCAGAGCGGGCCCGCGCCAGCTTGCGGGCTGCCAGTCCGCTGGCAAGACGTGAAAAAAGACAGCACCGTCGTGCGCCGCTGCGGGCCGAAGCTGATCTCAGTTACTCCAGTGTGGAGAACGTGCCCGCGACCTTGATTGATCTGAGCGTAGAAGGTTTGGCCCTTCAGAGCGCGCACGAGTTGCCCAAGGAGAGCAAAATCTATTTTCGATTCACCCTGCCGGGCCAGACGAAATGCGTTCAGATCTCCGGCGAGACGGTCTGGCAGGATTCCACCGGTCGGGCAGGCGTTCGTTTTCTGGATGTCCCGCAGGCTGCAAGGCGCCTGCTCAAGGAATGGCTGAACGCCCGATTCGCGGTACAGGAATCAACCGTTACATTGCAGTTGCCTGCCGGCCAGCCGGGACCGCTTGCCACTTCGCCTTCCGACCGGCGGATCGAGTCGCGGCATGCCTGTCAGTTGGGCGCTGCAGTTTACCGTACGGGTACCGATATTCCACACCGTTGTAATCTGACCGACATCAGCGTAGGCGGTTGCTACGTGGAGATGCCATCCCCCTTTTCGACCAGCACCAAGGTGGAAATGGTGGTGCGCACGCCAGAAATCAAGTTCCGCTCTAAGGGAGTCGTGCAGGTTATGCACGTGGGTTTTGGCATGGGAGTGGCGTTTGGAGAGCACACCGCCGAGCAGCGCGAGCAAGTGCAGCGACTGATCCAATTGGTCTTCAAGAACCGGGAAGCTGACGCAGACCCCATCACTCGTTTCTGAAAACTCTTCTCCCAGCTCCCGTAATGCTCCAGCTCTCGAATTAAGCGCAAGGCTCAGTGACTGCGCAAGGCGTGCCGGAAATAATCAAGTGACAGCTTCAGCCCGTCTTCGAGCTTGATCTTCGGCTCCCATCCGAGGACTTGCCGGGCTTTACTGATATCAGGGCAGCGCTGTTTCGGGTCGTCCTGCGGCAAAGCTTCGTGGCGGATCCGGCTCTTCGATCCCGTAACTGCTAGCACCTTATTTGCGCATTCCAAAATGGTAAATTCTGCCGGGTTTCCAAGGTTGACCGGACCCGGTTCTGAGGACTTTGCGAGCCGCAAAATCCCCTCAATCTCATCGCTGACATAGCAGAAACTGCGTGTCTGGCTGCCATCGCCATAAACGGTCAAATCTTCGCCCCGTAAGGCTTGCTTCATGAAGTTAGGGATGACGCGGCCGTCATTGAGCTGCATGCGCGGTCCATAGGTATTGAAGATGCGCACGATGTGCGTATCCACTTTGTGATATCTCCGGTAGGCCACAATGACCGCCTCGGAGAACCGCTTGGCCTCATCGTAAACGGAACGCGGCCCAATGGGATTCACATTTCCCCAGTAGGTTTCCTTCTGCGGGTGCTGCAGTGGATCGCCGTAGCACTCCGACGTCGATGCCAGCAGGTATTCCGCGCCATATTTCTTAGCCAGCTCAACGGTATTAAAGGTTCCAAGCGATCCCACCTTCAAGGTGGGAATTCCGTGGATGGAGTAATCCACGGGACTGGCGGGTGAAGCGAAGTGCAAGACATACTCCACCTTGCCACAGTCGAACGGCTCACAAATGTCGAGTTGTTGCAGTTCGAACCGCGACTCCCGAGCCAGGTGATCGAGATTGGAAGCCTTCCCGGTCAGCAGGTTGTCAACCGCGATGACCGAGTATCCTTCTGCCAGCAGAGCGTCGCAAAGGTGTGAGCCCAGAAAGCCGGCTCCACCGGTTACCAAAACGCGAGCGCTAGTCATCAGTTCTGGGCTTACTCTTCCTGCCCGCAGCGATGGCGTCGACCTGGCTCTCCGGAGGTATGGTTTGGCGGCCCACGCTGTAATAGGTGAACCCATGTGCTGTCATGGTTTGCGGATCGTAGAGATTCCGGCCATCCACCACGATGGGATACTTCAATTTGCTGTATAGGCGGTCAAGGTCAAGCGCGGCGAATTCGTCCCACTCCGTCAGAATCAATAGGGCATCCGCGTCAGCGGCCGCTTCGTAGGGGCTGGATACGAACTGCACCTTCGAGCCCAGCACTTCGCGAGCGCGTTCGCTGGCGGCAGGATCATAAGCTGCTATTGAGCAGGCCTCTTGAAGAAGGGTTTGAATCAGCAGAATAGCGGGAGACTCGCGAATATCGTCAGTGCCACCCTTGAATGCCAGGCCGAGCACGCCCAAGCGTTTCCCCTTCAAGGTCCATAAAGCGGAGCGAACCTTTCGCAGGAAAAGGTGCCGTTGTTCTTCGTTGATTCGTATCACTTCATCGAGGAGCCGGAAATCATAACCGCACTCGCGGGCCACGGAGCGGAAAGCGGCTAGGTCTTTCGGAAAACACGAGCCTCCATAGCCAATGCCGGGATTCAGAAAACGCGGACCAATGCGTGAATCCGAGCCAATTCCCTGACGTACTTGCTGCACGTCGGCACCGACCGACTCGCAGATGGAAGCCACCGCATTGATAAACGAGATCTTCATTGCCAGAAATGCGTTGGAGGCGTGCTTGATGAGCTCAGCGCTCTTGGCGCTGGTCACAATCAGAGGAGGAGGAATGCACGCGTAATCGGGCTGTGGGATGGCATCCTGGCGCTGGTAATACGCTCCGCTTGTGAGCGGCTGGTAAATCTCGCGAAGCAGGCAGGCGCAGCGGTCATGATCAGCGCCCAACACAATGCGATCGGGATACAAAAAATCGGTGACCGCGGTACCTTCGCGCAGGAACTCTGGATTGGAAGCGACGTCGAAGGAATCGGGTGCGGCGCCGTTGCGCAACATGACGGTACGGATCCAATTGCTGGTATATACCGGCACCGTACTCTTCTCGACCACGACTTTGTAGCCGTTGATCGCGCCGGCGACTTCTCGAGCCACCGATTCGACATAAGAAAGGTCGGCGTCTCCCTGATCGGTCGGAGGAGTTCCCACGGCTATGAAGACTGCTGAGCTCGCTCGCACGGCTTCGGACAGGTCGCCGGCAAAGTCGAGTCGTTTTCCACGATGACGGGCTAGCAGTTCCGGAAGGAAATTCTCGTGGATGGGAACTGTACCGTTCTTCAGGGCGACAAGTTTGCGCTGGTCGTTATCCACCAGGATAACTTCGTGGCCCAGGTCGGCGAAGCAGGCGCCCGCTACCAAGCCAACGTACCCCGAACCAACCAGGGTGATCCGCATCCTAAAATTCCCCGTTTAAGAGATCGAGGGCAACTCCCCCGGCAAAGCAAATACTTTATCAGCTTTCCGCCGGCCTTCGGAAAGGGACAACGAACATGGCGAAAGGCACGACATCACTGTTTACGGTGATTATGGTCACCGTATGAAGGCTCAATAAGGGGAAGAATGGCTGCGGGAGTCGGGTATGCCAATCCTGATGGTCGCCGGGCTGGCGCTTGCCGCATTTGGGGCAATTGGAGTTCTGTTGGCCGCGGCCGTAATTCTTGAGCAACGCAGCAAACAGAAGCAGGCGCGTGGGGTGGAAGCTGGCCCTGTGCCTGGCCAGAAGCGGGCTGTGTAACCGTCCCATACGGAAGTCCACTTCATCCCATGAGCGCCTTTCGTAACCGCCGAGAGCACGGCAAAAGCGCAGGGACGAGCCTGTCCTGGAACGAATGCTGGAGAGTGAACTGGACGAGAGGGGTTAGTGTTTTCCAATCCAAGAATGAGCCTGAAGGAAGGGAAAGGCAGGAAGCCGATGGGACTCCGTTCTGAAGGTTTGCGAAATAAAGTCTAGCAGTAGTGCGGGAAGTGGCGTTGTTTTTGGGATGAGCAGGGGAATGGAGCGCGAGGCAAGGGGGCGGCGTTTGAGCCTCCTTGCCTCGCTAGCGCCGTAGGAGCCTAAGCAGGCTTGCGCAGTTGTTCAAAGAGCCGGTGCTTGGCTTCTTGCATGAGCCGTGCGGCTTCGGTGTCGCTGCGGAGTTTGCTGATGCGTTGCAGCGTGGCT
>DATEPX010000244.1:0-3723 GCA_035272945.1 Terriglobales bacterium | reverse complement strand
GCTGAACACAACAGGAACAGCAGCGTAAGAAAAAAGCCGACTTTCTTGAGATAGAGGTTCATCGCTCCGTCCTTAAAAAGTTTTGGCCCGGTGGAGCGACGGGCGTCCCCGCCCGTCCTTTGCGGAAACTCGGGGTTGTGCAGAATGAAAAAATTGAGGGCACGCGCCGAAGCCGTGCCCTTTGCCCACTGCGGGTGTCGTGATCCTCAGAAAGAAAGTTTCAGCGCCATCTGCCCTATCCGGCCGTCACGGGCGTTGGTGACCTGGCCGAGATTACCGTTGATTTCGCCTGTGACCGCGAAGGGCACCATGAACTGAGCATGATTGAAGACATTGAAAAACTCCGCGCGAAACTCCAGAGCCGTCCTTTCTCCGATTCGTGTGTTCTTGTGAAATGCAAGGTCCCAGTTGTTGATCCCCGGCCCATGGAAGAACCGGCGCTTTGCGTTACCGACGGTGCCAAGGGCTTCCGGAGAGAAGGGGGAGGGATCGAAGAACAGATTCCCAGGCTTTCGCGGGTCGAGGAAATGAATCGGCTGACCGTTGTAGTTCGGCACATCGGTGCCGCTACAGCCACACAGTGAGTTGTCGTCATCCTCAGTAAGTGTGACCGGGAAACCGGTATTGAAACGCGTGATTCCCGAGATTGTCCAGCCAGAGAGCAACTTGCCCTGGATGCCGTGGGCCGCTCTGGCAAAAGGCAAATCGTAGCTATAGCTGACGACAAAGTTGTGCGCTATATCGAAGGTGGAAAGCGCCCGGCTTAAGCTTGGATTGAAGGGGTTGATCGGGTCAAAGAAGCCGGAAGAATTATCGATGGACTTGGACCAGGTATAGGCTGCCAGTAGGCGGAGGTCGCCGACCTTTTTTTCCAGGCTGGTCTGCAGAGCGTTGTAGGTTGAGTTCGCGGCCGTAGCTTCCCAGGCGTTGTTCTGGAAATCGAGCGAACCAGCCCCAGTCGTCTTGTCAAGTTCACGGCCAGAGGTCACCGAAAAGGGCCGCGTGCCGAAGGCAAAATTACCGCCCCCGAGATCGTAGATGGTGTCTTCTCCAAAAGGACCGCAGCCGTCGGTCTGACCCAGCGCGGCTAGGATTTGTAGGCATTTGGCGGGATTTCCCGGGTTCGACTCTATCGTGGAAAGCAGATGTCGGCCACGTGACCCCACATACCCAACCGAGAGCACTGCACTCTTAGCAATCTCGCGTTGAATCGTAAGGTTAAAGTGTTCGGCATATGGCAGCTTGTTGTGCAGATTGTACCCCGGCGAATATGCGATCGGCAGGTATTTCGCCCAGATTCCCGTAGCTCCCGGCGGCGGAATCGTGAACGGGAAGCGGTTCCCCACCGGATCTGGCGGATCAATGCGACGTTTGTAGGGTTCCTCGAGGTAAACTGGCGACGGACTAACCCAAAACAGTCCGAAGGGAGCATCGCCAACCTCGTTGAAAAGGGTGACATCCTCGATGGCGGTGTAGTAAAGGCCGCCGCCGGCGCGGATGCTAGTCTTCCCCGGACCGCCAAAGATTTTTCCTGCCAACCCATCGCTTGCTCCGGGTGAGTACGCTATCCCCAGGCGGGGGGCAAACCGATTGTATTGCGTGGGTGCCAGAGTACGCGGCACACCCGGGTCACCGGGGAAAACAAAGCCTGTGGGTGAGTCCGGGTAAATCTTCGACTGCACACCGGGGACGAATGTCTGGATTCTGTTCTTCGTGTCATAGAAGGGCTGGCTTGTATCCCAGCGCAGCCCGTAGTTTATGGTGAGGTCGGACCTTACCTTGTAAGTGTCCTGCCCATACAGACCGAAATACCTTGTTCGCGAGTCCAGAAATTGCAGGCTCGTTTGATTGAAGACGTCTGGCGCTCCCAGTAGAAAATCAGCGAAGTCGTTTCCGGTCTCGCCTCCATCGAACTCGAACCAGCCGTTCGAAGTGTACGTGTTACGTTCATTGACCTGGATGTAGCGGATATCGCCGCCGAACTTAAGAGTATGTTTTCCTGTTACCTTCGAAAAATTGTCCGTAATCTGGTAAGTGTTGTTGTACTGGCCGGTGGTGCCGTCGGGCAAGCCGAACTCGGCTCCCGTGTTGGCCAGGGTGATGATGGCGACCCCCTCGTACTTAGAATTGGTCGGGATAACTCCCAGCGGATTCGCCGCGTCGCCGCGGATATATCCAAAGTCTTCGATCTTGCCGAGCCCACCCACCGGTTTATTCTTCAAGAATGCGAAGCGGGTGTAGTTCAGACGCACTTCGTTAACGGTATTCGGATTGAGAATGGCGGTGTTGCTCACTTGGAATTGCTGCGCTCGCGAGAGGGTCACCGCGGAGAAACCCGGCACTTTCGCGGCAAAAACCTCGGGGAGGGGATTCAAGAAGTTCGCGTCGTCCCAGTGATAATAGCCGGACCAGTTGCCCAGATGTGCCGTATTCAGGTCAAGCTTGATCCCGAACTTCTCATCGCGCAGATTTAGTTTCTCGGCGGTGGTGGAAAAGTTCGGCGTTCCCCCCGAGTCTCCCGTCGGGGTCGGGATAAACTTCAGCGTTTTTACCGCAACCGGAGACCAGGCGGCTTGAGGAACGAATGGTCCGTTCGCTCCCGGAAACACGCATTGGCTAGTTGTCGCGCAGCCCTGCAACCAGTACGGCTCACCAGGCGTGACCGCGTATCCCAGGCGCTGGCTTAGCGTTGCAGCAAAGTTGGTTGGACTAGCATCGCCCCGAACCACGGTTGGGTTTCCATCCGAGTCGGTAAAGGTTGCAAAACCAGTCGTCGCCAGATCGGAAAAGTCACCACCACGCTCGAGCACCGAAGGCACGTTAATCAGGCCTGAGGAGACTCCGCGCACTTCTCGGGTGCCTTGGTAATCCCCAAAGAAGAAAAGCTTATTCCTCACGATGGGACTGCCGATGGTGCCTCCGAACTGGTTGCGCTTGAAGTCGCCCCGCTCCGGGTCAAAGTAGTTGCGTGCATCTAGCTTCTCATTGCGCAGGAACTCGTAGACCGAGCCGTGAATTTCGTTGGTTCCGCTTTTCGTCAAGACATTGACAATGGCGCCCGAAAAACGGCCGTATTCAGCGTTGAACGAATTTGTTAAGAGTCGGAATTCCTGAATCGAGTCGAGCGTGGGAACGATGGACGCGCCGTTATCGACACTTTCTTCGACGTCGCCGCCGTTCACCAGGAAGGAGTTGGCGGACTCTCGCTGACCATTGACCGACACCTGGCCGGAATCACCATTGCCGGAAACCTTTCGGTCGGCGATCGCTGCATCCGACGAAACTGGTGCGACGCCAGCCTGCAAGCCGAGCAAATCAATGTAGCTGCGGCCATTCAGCGGCAAGGTGGTCATTTTCTTGTCTTCGATGACGTCGCCAAGTTGTGTGCTGCTGGTATCCACTTGCGCCGTGGCGCCACTAACTTCGACGGTTTCGGTTACGGCACCGACGACAAGCTTGAAGTCAGCCCTGTACTTCTGGTTGAGTACGAGCTTGATTCCGCTCTGAACGGACTTTTCGAACCCTTTCGCCTCGGCCTGGACACTGTATTTTTCTCCAACCGGGACCGCTAAGAACTCGTAGTCGCCCGATTCGTTGGTCTTCGCACGGCGCTGCAGTCCTGTATCCGGATTCCTCAGGACCACTGTCGCACCGGAAACGGCGGCGCCGCTTGGGTCAACCACTGTACCCAGGACTCCAGCCGTGACTTCTGCACGAAGAAGT
>DATEPX010000243.1:0-10889 GCA_035272945.1 Terriglobales bacterium | reverse complement strand
CCATCGTCGTTATAGTTGCATGGCCATGGGGGAGAAAATTGTAACACAAAAATCCTTGACATCTTATCATTTATGTAATACAGTAATAGACATGGCAAACGTGCTCAACACCGATAAGCAAATCGCGGTAATTGGTGCACTGGCAGAAGGCTCCAGCATTCGCTCTATCGAGCGCATCACCGGCATTCACCGGGATACAATCATGCGGCTAGGTGTGCGGGTAGGCAGGGGCTGCGAGATGCTGTTGGACTCGAAGATGCAGGACTTGAATTGCCATTTCCTGCAGTTTGATGAAGTGTGGGGATTTATCGGAAAGAAAGAGCGGCATCTGCGAGTTGATGACAACCCAGGGTACGGTGATGTATGGACGTTCTGCGCGATAGATGCCGAAACTAAGTTAGTTCCTTCATTCCTGTGTGGCAAGCGCAACCATGAAACCGCGAATGCGTTTGTGCAGGATGTTGCCAGTCGGATGCGGAATCGTGTGCAGATTTCCACTGATGCACTACGTGGCTATGTTGAAGCGGTAGAGCAATCTTTCGGGGCAGACGTAGATTACGGGCAAATCGTCAAGGTGTACGTGCACGACATCGCGCAGCACCCGGAGCGCAAGTACAGCGCCCCGTCGTTTGCATCTGCTATTCGTAGGCCGATCATGGGTGAGCCAGACATGGAGAAGATTTCAACCAGTTATGTGGAACGTCTGAATGCAACCACTCGGCTCCACGTCAAGCGACTCTCGCGCCTGACCTTGGCCTTCAGCAAGAAACTGGAAAACTTCAAGGCCGCAGTGGCATTGCATTTTGCTTACTACAATTTCGTGAAACGGCACGGTACGCTGCGCTGCACTCCTGCAATGGCTGCTGGAATTGAACGGGACTTCTGGACGGTAGCCGATCTCGTTGAGGCAATGGCGTGACCTATGTGGAGGACTTGCGGGATACCATCCGCCGATTGCATGGAGCAGAGGCACAGCACGTTGAAAGCGTGCCAGTAAAAGAATCATTCCAAGGTAAGACAGTCTGGGAAGGAATCGTGGAAGTCTTTGAATTGCGTGGCCATCCGAAAGCGACTCATGCTTATGCTTGGGCGCACGAAACGGATGACCCGCAGAAACCGAAACGGCACGTTACCGTGCTACGCATCCCGCCCGTGGTATCGCCCGTCACCGCTGTTCGGTCGGCAATCGCGCAGGAGTTCAAAAACCTTGGCACAGCAGAAGAAGAATAAAAAACTCGGTAGACCCAAACTACCCAAGGGTGAAGCCAAGGGCAGAATCGTGCCTGTGCGCTTCAAGCCAGAAGATCTTAAGGCAATCGAAGCGGCAGCCAAGGCCAACAATCAAACTGTCTCAGAATGGGTGCGTAGCACGATTCATGCCACAATCCAGCCGTGAAAACGGCAAATTAGGACACTACCCGGCCTCTGCCCCAGAAGGAAGACTCAGAAAACGTGCTTTGCCGTGTCGCCTTGAAAAATCAATTCTTGAAGCACATGCGTGTCGGCTTCATTATGCCCGTACAGGAGCTGCGTAGCCGGCGCTTTCGCCTTCAAGGGGACCAGCTGACACTTCACGCGGACGGTCGCCGGGTTGGAAGCATGCAACTGGCTAAACACCATAACGTGGTTCTCCCCTTCCATGGTGTGCTGGACCTTGTACTCGCCCTTGGGCAGGACTACCTCGCCAACCTTCACCGGCTCGCCGAAAGAGATTTTTTGAGTGTCGGCTACTCCGAACTGGTTCTGGCGAGCCATGGATAAACCGACCGTGAGCAGGAAAATGGCCAGTAGGGACGTAAATTTCAAGAGACGCATGATTGCTTCCTCCGTTGGCAGCCCAAAGTCCTTGGGCCGCTATTTTTAGGTTAGCGCCTCGGGGGAAGCCTGCAAGTGTGCCAACTCACGTAAGAGTGTGACCCAGGACACAGTCGGTCACCTGGGGGTGAACTGGGCCAATTCATAAATCCCCAGCCTCTTCTCCAGCCCGGCAACCTGACCTACAACTTTGAAGTAACCTTCGTCTCCGAATAACTGGTCCTCCTTCTTTTCAAATTCCTCGCCCAGTGCGCCGTATTCGTGAGGTGAAACGACCTTGCGAAAGGCTGGAAACAGGACCGTGTCTTCCCGAGCCTCATGGGGACGGTACATCCGAATAAACGAGGCCAGAACGTCGGAGAGCTGGCGACGCCTGGCGTCGTCTTTTGCGGTGCCCGCCACGGCCAATTGCTGGATTTGGGCGGTGACACGGCGTCCCGCCTGATGCTGTTGAAGAAGCGTGTCCACCAGGTCAACCAGCTTGCCCGCTTTTCGAAAACGAGGAAACAGGTAATCCTCCTCCAGCCTCTCGTGGTAATCCTCTACAAAGTGGCGGATGATTCCGGCAGCGTCCGACAGAACAGCCGGATCGAAATCCTGCTTCGACTCCAACCGTCGGCGATGCTCCTCGTAGATCAGGAGCACGCGATTGAGGACACCATGCTCGCGCATTAAGTCCTCGGCAGGAGAGATCTCCTCCCCTTCATCTTTCTTTTCTTCTCTTTCCTTCTCTTGCGCAATCAGCGGGACAGCCACGGCTGCAGGCAGCGCCAAGCCACTGCAAATGGTGCCGGCACGAAGCAGAAAATCTCGGCGAGCTTCGGACTCGAGTGGGTTCATTAGTCCTCCTGAATTGAAGCGTACTGGTTTGATGTGAAAACCCCGAAATAGGGACCGCTTGAACGAAAACGTCCTGAAACCTATGCCGACGGGTAAACGCCCAACACTTTGACCAGGTCCGTAACCTCGCCTAAATGGCGCAAGGCGTTGCGAGAGGCTTCATCTTCTCCACGCAGGAAGTCCACAAAAAAGACGTACTCCCAGGGACGGCCACGCAACGGACGCGATTCGATTTTGCTCAGGCTGATGTCGCGGAGCGCGAAAACACTCAACGCCTTGAATAGAGCCCCAGGCACGTTTCTCACGCTGAAAGCGACCGAGGTCTTGTTGGCTCTCGGAAGGATGTGCTGTTTCTTACGGACTAAAAAGAATCGTGTGAAGTTGCGCTTATCATCCTCAATGCTGGCCTTCAGAATCTTGCCTCCGTAAACCGCAGCCGCGTGACGGCTGGCGATTCCCGCTGCATGCTGGAGCTTGTTTTCGATGACATGCTTCACGCTGCCGGCAGTGTCGTAGAACGGCTCCGCCTGAATCCGCGGATGTCGCCGAAAGAAATCGCGACACTGCTCGAGGGCCACCGGATGCGAAAGCACGCGGTTCAGACCATTTAACTTCACACCCGGGGCCGCAATCACATTGTGGATAATGCGTAAATGGAATTCGCGTTGGACAAAGACCCTTCGCGCCAGCAACAGGTCCAAATGCTCGGCCACAGATCCTGCTAGGGAGTTCTCGATGGGGATAACCGCGGCCTCGACCGAACCGCGTTCCACGCGATCGAATACTTCTGCGGAGCGGGCGCAGGGCACAATGGTGCAGCCCGGCACCATGCGGCCAGCCGCCTCGTGGCTGAAAGAGCCTGATTCGCCCTGGATGGCAACTTTCATGCAGGAAAGTTATCTGTCGGAAGGCGAGGAAAGCAAATTTTTCTGCAGCACGAAGGCATCCAGACCGCCGGGATAGTAGCGCGGGATGGTCCTAAGCAGCGAGTAATTGTGGCGCTTGTAGAAGGTCAGGGCGGAAGTGTTGTCCACTGCGGTTTCCAGCCGCACCATGCTGCAGTGCGCAGCCCGCAGGCGTTCTTCCGCCGCCAAAAGGAGGCGCGACCCTATCCCGGAACGACGCGCTTGTGGCAGCACGTCGATGGTGATGATATGTCCAGCACCACGCCGGTTGGCATGGCCCACTAAAAAGCCTATGATCTCACCGGACCCGGACGTTGCCGAGCCGACCGGCGACTCTGTATTTGGTGTTTCCTGTGACTCGGCCACCAGAGTGAACGAGCCAGCGGCGTGCATGTAGGCGGCCAGCTCCGGGCGGGAGTAGGAGATGCCCGGCGCAAAACATTGCTGATCAATGCGCCAAAGCGTCTCGAAATCCCGGCTGTGGAAATCTCGGATCGTAACCTGCACGGGGGACATTGTAGCTGTGAGCCAGGCGGCTACTTGCCAATGGCTGCCGCCCGGTCAATCAAGGGGATGGTTACAGGCGAACCCTTATGAAGGGGCTTGAATGACAGCATCCGCAGACTTAAGATGCGCATCTCAGGTAGTTGCATGGAATGGTTTCTGGCCATTGACGCTGGGGCGGCCGTCTTTATCTTGACGCTTTGGTATTTCTGGTTCGCCCGCTACAACCGGCGCAGGGCGCTTGCCGTGCTGCACTGGGTCCAGTCTGCCTGTGCGGGCAAAGGCCGGGTCCTTAAAGTCCGCTGGCATGGCACTTCCCGGCTGCTGGCAGAGCTGCGGTTTCCTCCTCATATGTTCGATCATGCCCGGGTGGTCGTCCGGCTGCTCCCGCGGCCAGTTCCGACTAATTGGGTTTGGAGCCGCTGGCGTAAGCAGAAGGAGACGCTCTCCTTTGAGGCCGACCTGGACAGTGCTCCGCGCTTCCAGCTGGACGTTCACAACCATCGCTGGAGCGGCCACAACAGCGGCTCTCTGTCGTCCCGAAATTGGCTGGTGACTCGTCCCGGGCCGATCGTGCTGACCAGCCGGAGTAAGTGGGGGCAGGAACTCAGCCCGGTCATCAACGCCCTGATGGCCTCGCGGGAGAAGAACTTCGTAAGCGTCCGGTACAGCCCGGATTCACCGCATTTCTCGGCCACTCTGGAAATTGATTCGCTCCCCGATCAGGTGGACGCCGAAGGTTGGCTGGAAATGCTGCGCGAGCTGGCCGCAGGAGCCTCCACGTCCCGGCACTAAGCCCGGGAAAGCTTCAGCCAGTCCCGCTGATACGCGAAGGAAATTACCAGCAGCAGTATCCCCAAAATCACAAAGCTGACGATGCGGTAGCCTCGCTCGAGTTGCCATACGTCGTAGATGAAGACCTTGAAGATCGTGATGGCGATCAGCACCAGGGCTTGCCAGCGCACAAACGCGGAGCGCTTCCAGAAACCCACAAACATCAGCAGGGCTCCGTAATACATCCACAAGGCTGAGTAGGTAAAGTCGCGGGCGATCTGCAGGTTCCGGGTGTGCGACCACTCTCTCGGCAACGTTAAACTGCGCGGGGGCAGTAAGGCCGTGATCGCCCGCTGATAGTAGTCCGAAACTTCACGAGTGAGCGCGATCACCGTCAGCAGGTTCAGCGCAATAATGCATGCTGCGGCGACCTTGCGCACATCGTCATCATCTCTCTGATAGCCGTACCACGCGACCAGCGCGAGGACCGCGATGGCCAATGCGTGAACCGCCACGCGCGCGTTGAAAAATAGCCGGGTGGAATAAAAGTTGTCGACAAACAGCAGGCGAGCCACACCTAGGCTCAGCGCACCCAGCGCGAATATGCTCAGGAAATCCGAATGGATGCGGTCCCCGATCCAGACGAGAGCGGCCGACTCAACCAGCCATCCCACTGTAATCCAGTGAGACTCGAGGCGAATCGGAATGGCGACAGTAATGAAGCCGATGGCAATCGCGAGATGCAGCAATCGCAAGCTCTCGCCGGCCCGCATCTCGTGTTGCGCGGGGCGAACCTGGCGGCTCAAGAAGACGTAAACGCCAGCCAAACCCACTGCAACCCATGCGCTGCCCTTGTCCGCGAAGTCCTCGATCATGACCCAGGACTGGATGAAGTAAACCGCCGCATTCAGAAAAGCCAGGATGTGCGGGATGGCCCAGAACGGCTTGGCTTCGGGTTCCATCCTGAACCGTGCAATCAGCGGGGCAACGGCAAAGATGGCAAAGAAGAAGGTCGCGAATCCGAGCGTCAGAGGGAAATGGCCGCGGTCGTAAAAAGTTTCATACCACTCGATGTACTCGAACAGGGTTCCCAAGAAGGCCAATACCAGAACCTTGCGCCAGGGTTTCAGCGTGACCAGGACCAGCGTGGCGAGATCAAGCAGGGCCAGATAAAAAAACAACTCGAGTTCGCGGTCCCGCCCGGTGGACAGCAACAGCGGCGTCGCAAAACCACCGAGCAAGGCAAACAGGGCGAGGATCTGGGCGTCCTGGAGGAGGGCCATGGCTGCGGTAGCGGATGTCACTAGTAGCATCGCGACAAATGCGACTCCGGCTGCAACCAGGCTGTAAACCTGAAACGCCGCCCATAAAGAGAGATACAGAATTCCGATTCCAAGCGCCTTGAGCGAGTACGAAAAGATCTGATAGCCACGATGGCGGAACCTCTCGCTCCAGATAATCACCGCCACCCCGGCCGCCAAACCAATCAAGACACGTCCCGCAGGTCCAATCCAGTTGTTTTCGAAGGCGTACTTGAGGAAGTACGAGACACCAATCAGCACGGCGGTGATGCCGATTCGGTTCAACCAGTGTGAACCGATACGGGATTCCAAGTCAGCCTCTGGAATCGTGGCTTCCCTGACCGGACGCGGTGGAATCGAAGGCAGTGGCTTGGGATCTGACTTCGGCGGAGCCGGAGGTCGTGGCCAAGCGGGCCCGACATTGGGCGGAGGCGACGCCTGTGGTTGCCTAGCGCCAGGTTCGCTGGCCAGCGCTTGCTCGACGCGTTCAATGCGGGCCGACAACTCACGGGCGAGTTGCCGCAATTCCTCAATTTCGCGCTGCAGGTTGCGCGGTTCTGTCATTGGGGTGCAATGCTAAATCATCATCTGAGAAACTGAATTGGCTTTTTTGACCGGCAGAAAGGAAGAACGATGAAATTCCACACGGAATACCTGACCTTTCATACCAAGAAGCATCGCGAATACATTCACCTCACCCCGCAGGTCGAGGCCATCGTGAAGAAAAGCGGTATCAAGGAAGGCATGGTGCTGGTCTCAGCCATGCACATCACCGCCGGAGTTTATGTGAATGACAACGAGTCAGGACTGATAGCCGACATCGACGAGTGGCTGGAACACCTCGCGCCGTACCGGAAAGGCTACAGGCATCATGACTCTGGCGAGGACAACGGCGATTCTCACCTCAAGGCGCTGCTGATTCACCACGAGGTTATCGTGCCCATTACTGCCGGGCGGCTCGATTTCGGTCCCTGGCAGAGGATTTTTTACGCCGAGTTCGATGGACAGCGCGACAAGAGACTGATTGTGAAAGTAATGGGGGAGTAGGAGCTAGGAGTTAGGAGTTAGGAGTTAGGAGCTAGTGCCGCCGGTGTGGCGCGGACCGTCTTGTCCGCGGGGCTTCTCGCGCAAGTTGGGCCAATGCTCTCGATGAAACCGCTACTGCCGTCAGGAGGTGATCGATCGATCTCCGATTCTTTCCAGCTCTGTGATGGCATGGCAGATGTTTCAGCCCTTCCCTGTCCCATTTTCCCCCCGAATGTCGCCTACTGAATTTAAGGAGAGGAGTGCCCGGAGTCAGTCAAAGCTGAGGGCTGAAATCTGAAAGCTGCAACTCGGGATAACTCCTGCAAATCTCCTCGGATCAGAGATTTCGCAGGATTCCCTTGTAAGTCTTTGATTCCAAGACAGCGGCCCGGGGAGAGTGGAGGGTGAGGACGCCCGTGCCTTCCAAACTGAACCCTGGTAGAGACGGGGCTTGCCCCGTCTCACTACCCAGGACAAATGGGAGACGCGGCAAGCCGCGTCTCTACCGCCGATTAGAAGAGGCCCGAACCCCACGGTAACAGCACGTTGAAACTCACTTTCGGAAGGGCTGTGGGTCACGTTTTGGGGTGACTCACATCACGGCGGCGGGTCTCCCCACTAGTTGAAACTTTACTCAGGTAAGACGTCATGATGCTGAGTTCTTATACAGCAAATGCTAGGAAGGTCCGGCCGGTGGGCAATTTCGCAACAGTTGCGCCCCGTTCGCGGAAGGCACCACGGCAGCTTGTACAAATTTCTAAGGAGAGGAAGCCCATTATGAAGATGACGAGACTGGCAGCGTTGATCCTGACGATTGCGGTGGCACTGTTTGTTCTGATCCCGAACCTGTCGTGGGCAGCCGATGATGGAGCAGCGTTCTACAAGGCGAAATGCGCTATGTGCCATGGCCCCAATGGGGAAGGCAAGCCCGCGGTTAAGGCACCAGCGTTGAAGTCGGACGACGTCAAGAAGTTGTCAGACGAAGACCTGACCGAGGCGATCGCCAACGGCGGCAAGAACAAGAAGGCAACGCACGCATATGCCAACAAGGGTGTGACCCCGGACCAGATCAAGGCCCTCGTAGCCCACATCCGCGACCTGAACAAGTGAAGGACCGGCTGTTCCATGCCGCGCGCCGGGCCAGGGTAGGTTTTAGGCCGCCCGGCTTGCGCCAGAAACAGCGGGGGTGTCGCGTGAAGCTATCGGCCGCAACACGGCTGATCGAATGCCGAACCGGTTCGCCCGGGTGCTCCGGTGCTGCGCCGTTCCGCTTAATCACTCCGGTGCCGGGAACAGCCCACCCGGTTTCGAGGATCAAGCCCTTCGGACCCGGGCGCTTAACTCTAATCGGTTTTCTGGTAAGCAGCCCCATCGTCACGACCTCCTTCCTTCGGCAGCAATTATTTCCTTCTTACTTGTCTCTGCGGAGGTACGACGTGACGACCGGGTGCGCCAGCCGGGAAACCAGCGGAGAACTCCATGAGCAAGGCGCTTTTATATGACGCCACCCTGTGCATCGGCTGCAAACAGTGCGAGCAGGCGTGCGCGGAGAAAAATAAACTTCCCTACGACGACGCCACCGCCGCCGAGGATAAGCAATCGGCCCACAAGTACACGGTTGTTCTGACCCGGGGCGACAAGTTCATGCGGCGCCTGTGCATGAACTGCGCCGAGCCCGCATGTGCCTCGGTATGCCCCGTGGGAGCTCTGCACAAGACCGCAGCCGGGCCGGTGGTCTACGAAGAAAACCGCTGCATGGGCTGCCGGTATTGCATGGTGGCGTGCCCGTTCGGAGTGCCGAAGTACGAATGGAATAAGGTGCTGCCGCGGGTACAGAAATGCACCATGTGCGCGGACCGCGTTTCAACAGGGAAACAAACTGCCTGTGCGGAAGTTTGTCCTACCGGCGCTACCAAGTTTGGAGAACGGGATGAGCTGATCGCGGAAGCGCAGAAGCGCATACGCGAGAATCCGAACACCTACGTTAACCACATCTACGGTCTGAACGAGGTTGGCGGAACTTCAGTGTTGCTGCTGTCCAGCGTGCCGTTTGAAGAATTCGGCTATCGCACCGATCTCACGCGCGATCCGCTGCCGCTCCTCACTTATCGCGTGCTCTCTCGCATTCCGGACTTTGTTCCTCTGGGCGGAATGCTGCTGGGCGGAATCTGGTGGATCACACATCGCCGTGAAGAAGTTGCCGCTGCGGAAAGCAAAGCCAGGCCAGAGCCGGAAGGCCAGAAAGAGAGGACCCGATGAGACTCAGACTGAGTTTCTGGAAGCTGGTGTTCCTGGCGCTGATGGCAGCCGGGTTCTATGCCACGGTGGTGCGTTTTGCCAAGGGCCTCGGGCCGTCGACCAACTTAAGTGACCAGTTCCCCTGGGGCATCTGGATCGGCTTCGATGTGCTGTGCGGCGTGATGCTGGCGGCTGGAGGTTTCACCCTCACGGCAGCCGTGCACATCTTCAACATCAAGAGCCTGAGGCCGATCGTGCGGCCAACCGTGCTGACCGCCTTTCTCGGTTACCTGCTGGTCTGCGTTGCGCTGATGTTTGATCTGGGGCGGCCCTACCGGATCTGGCATCCGCTCATCATGCGCAACCCGCACTCTGTCATGTTTGAAGTGGCTTACTGCGTGATGCTCTACACCGCGGTGCTGGCGCTGGAGTTCTCACCCATCGTGCTGGAACGCTTCAAACTGGAGAAGCCGCTGAAGATCATTCGCGGAATCCTGATTCCGCTGGTGATCGGTGGCGTGATTCTATCCACCCTGCATCAGTCATCTCTGGGGACTCTTTATCTGATCATGCCGGAGAAGCTGCACCCGTTCTGGTACACGCCGCTGCTGCCGGTGTTCTTTTTTATTTCTGCGATTGCGGTGGGACTCGCGATGACGATCTTCGAGTCCTCCATGAGCTCGAACCACTTCGGGCGTCAACTGGAACTGCCCATTCTGCAGGAACTGGGGCGCGTGCTGTTTGTGGTGCTCTCGGTATTCGCGATCCTGCGCTTCGAGGACCTGCTGCATCGTGGCGTGCTGAGGCTGACACTCCGCCCGGGTTACGAGATGTACTTGTTCTGGCTGGAGATCGCATTGAGCTTGATCGCGCCTCTGATCCTGCTCTCGCGCCGCCATATTCGGCAGAGTGCCAGCGGCTTGTACCTAACGGCGGTGCTGGTCGTACTGGGATTCATCACCAATCGCTTGAACGTCAGCATAACCGGCTTGGAATCGGCGGCGGGAGTGCACTACGTGCCCAAGTGGACAGAGATCGCCGTTACGGGAGCCATCATCGCTGCCGGATTCGCGCTGTTTGGCCTCGCTACGAAGTATCTGCCGATCTTCCCGGCTGAGACCGAACACATCGCAATGCCGGGACAAGAGCCGGCGAGGGCAGCCAATCCTGCTTTGAGTCATGCCGGAGATTGAGCCAACTCGCGAGCACCTGGGGCGCTGGGCCCGCCTGAGCCACAGCCTGAGCGCCAAGCTCATCACGTTGTTGCTGCTGACACTGGTGGCGATTTTTGGCTTGCTGGGTTATCTCAACATCCGGCTGCATCGCCAACATCTGGAAACCGCCGTTCTGGGCAGCGCCGAGCGGATCAGCGACGTGATCAAGCGCAGCACCAGCTACTACATGATGCACAACGATCGCGAAGGCCTGTACCAGGTCATGAAAACGATCGGCGACGAGCCCGGCATGGTGAGGGTACGCGTGTTTG
>DATEPX010000242.1:0-32133 GCA_035272945.1 Terriglobales bacterium | reverse complement strand
GGTGTACACGAGATCCTGACCGCCAAGGATCCGAATTCATCCATCTTCAAGTTCAACGTGCCGAAAACCTGTGCGACGTGCCACAGTGCAGTGCAAGAACAATTTGCGCAGAGCATCCACGGGCAAGCCATCGCTCGTGGGAATTGGCAAGCTCCGGTGTGCACGGATTGCCATGGAATCCACTCCATCAAGTCGCACATCGACCCCAAGTCTTCTGTCTCGGCGGTGAACCTGGCCCGGGTCACCTGTGCGCGCTGTCATGAAGGCGTTCGCTTATCCCAGGAACTGGGAATTGCTGGCTCGCGGGCCAGCACTTACTTGCAGAGTTATCACGGCTTGGCTTCGGAGCTGGGGTCCCACGTCGTAGCCAATTGCGCGAGTTGCCACGGTGTCCACAACATCCTGCCGTCGAGCGACCCTCGTTCGACCATCAATAAAGCAAATCTGGTCAAGACTTGTGGACAATGTCACCCGGGTGTCGGCGAGAAATTCATCGTTGGTAAGGTGCACGTCGACGCACCGCTCTCCGCCGATGTCGGCAGCGTCGCTGTACGCTGGATCCGCAAGTTCTATCTCAGCATGATTGCCATGGTGATCGGCGGCATGCTGCTGCACAATTTCATTATCTGGCGGCGGAAGGCGGTTCTGCGCCGCCAAAGCCAGCATCGCCCCGTAACCCGCATGAGCAATAACCAGCGCCTCCAGCACATCGTGCTGTTCGTCAGCTTTATCACGCTGGTGCTGACAGGCTTTGCGTTGAAATATCCAGACTCCTGGTTAGCATCGCTGCTTGCGATGAACGAGAAAGTGCGTAGCATCACTCATCGCGTGGCAGGAGTCATACTGATCAGCGTGGGCTTGTACCATCTCGCTTATCTCATCGTAAGTCGCGATGGGCGGCGCCTCTTCCGCGACTTCATGCCTGTGCCCAAAGATGCCACTGACGTCTGGGGCACAATGGGTTACTACCTGGGACTCGGGCCGAAGAAGCCGGAATTCGCCCGCTTCAACTATGCGGAGAAAGCCGAATACTGGGCCCTGGTCTGGGGCCTGATGGTAATGGCGGGTACCGGAATCATGCTCTGGGCCAAGATCTCGTTCAGCACGCTGCTGCCGCGCTGGTGGCTCGACATCGCCACTGCGATTCACTTCTACGAAGCTGTGCTTGCCACGCTGGCAATCGTAGTCTGGCACTTCTATCAGGTCTTCTTCGATCCCGACGTTTACCCCATGAACTGGACATGGTGGGACGGAAAGATGTCCTTCGAGCACTATCGCGAAGAGCACGCTCTCGACATGGAAACCCTGCTGCAGGCCGCTCGCGCCGAGCACGCTGGTGAGAAATCTGCCGAGATGGCTGCAACGGAAACGGTCGCGGAAGAAGGCAAGACCGACCAGGCCGAAGAAGTGCAGCACAAGTGACAGTGGGGTTGCCGGCGCGGAACCCTTAGACAAAATTGCTAAGCTGTGGTCCTTGCGATAAGGTGGGGCAGATTTGCTGTCCAAAAATTACTGCTAAGAGCTTTCCTGTAAGATGACTTTCCGTCTTCAACGAATATGCCAGTGAGGAGATGAGGCATGGCAGCTGACCAGCCGAACGAATCTACACGCGCTGCAGGACTCTCAAGATTACGTGAGCTGTTGCGCAATCCGATTTCACTGGTCGGATTCGCGCTCGCAGTGGTCAGCCTGGTCAATATTCTCTTTCTCTTCCTGATAGACCTCATGTCCGAGCACCCCAATGCCTACGTCGGCATTCTGGCGTACATGGTGGCGCCGGGCTTTCTGATTTTGGGACTTCTGCTGGTTCCCATAGGCGTTTGGATAGACCGCCGCCGGCGGCTGTCTCAAAAACCGGGGGAAACCCCGCGTTATCTGCGCATTGACTTCAGCGACCCCGGCCAGCGCGGCGCCGTCGCTTTCTTTCTCAGCTTTCTGGTCGTATTCGTCATGATGAGCGCCATGGGCAGTTATCGCGCGTATGAGTTCACCGATTCAGTACAGTTCTGCGGCCAACTTTGCCATAGCGTAATGAATCCGGAGTTCACTGCCTATCAGCTTTCCCCGCATGCGCGCGTGGCTTGCGTCGACTGCCACGTGGGCGCCGGAGCGACCTGGTATGTCCGCTCCAAGTTGTCCGGAGCGCGCCAGGTCTTCGCCACCACTTTCAATACCTTTCCGCGGCCGATTCCCACCCCGGTAAAGAACCTGCGTCCAGCGCAGGAAACCTGCGAGCAGTGTCACTGGCCGCGCAAGTTCTACGGCGCGCAGCTCAAAGTGTTCACCCACTACGCCAGCGACGAGAAAAACACCTTTCGCCAGATTCGCATGCTGATCAAGACGGGCGGCGGCGATCCCACCACTGGCCTGCCGTCTGGCATTCACTGGCACATGAATATCAGTAATCAGATTACCTATGTGGCCACCGACGAGAAGCGTCAGACCATTCCTTACATCCACGTGAAGGACCTGCAGGGCCGCGTGACCGAATACTTCGCCAAGGACTCAACTCTCACCAAGGAGCAGATTGAAAAAGCCCCCAAACGCCGAATGGACTGCGTAGACTGCCATAACCGTCCGACCCACATCTATGTTGCGCCCGACCAAGCCGTGGATCAGGCTATTCTTGCCAGGCGAATTGATCCCTCGCTCCCCTTCATCAAGCAGACTTCAGTGTCTTCGCTCACCAATACTTACAAGACGACCGACGAAGCCATGGACGGCATCGCCACCGAGGTTCATAAGTTCTATTCCAGCAAGTATGCCCACCTGGAGAAGACCAAAGAAATCGAGATTCGCAATGCGATCGGGGAACTGCAACGCATTTATCGCAGCACCACCTTCCCAGAGATGAGGCTGGACTGGAAAACTCACAACAACAACATCGGTCACTTTTATTTTCTGGGTTGCTTCCGCTGTCACGACGGCCAGCACGTTAGTGCGGATGGCAAGGTCGTCGGGAAAGATTGTGACACCTGCCACACGGTCTTGAGCGAGCAGGAGGGCGATACACCTCCGGTTACGTCCGAGGGCATGGCTTTCAAGCATCCCATCGATTTAGGCGACCTGACCGCCGTAAACTGCAGCGACTGCCATACCGGAGGAGTCGGCCCGTAGGAGCCTGTTTCCTGAACAACTTGTCTGGTGATGCACGTCACAACTGCAAGTGACAACTGTCACGGCCTCTACGTACAGCCTTCTCTAAGCTTGCATCCAGGAGCCGCACGGGGCTCCAGGGTCCAGGGGAAGAAGGAGGCTGCGCGATGGCCACGGGGAACGGTAACGGACAGCATCCGCAGGCGGGCGGCAACAAGCCGAGGCTGGTCTTCTGGGAGGTTACCAAGGGGTGCAATCTCCGCTGTATTCACTGCCGGGCCAGCGCCACCGAACTCAGTTCGCCTACCGACCTGTCGACCAAAACGGCGCTGGGAATCATTGATCAGATCGCTGCGGCTACGAATCCCATTCTCGTGCTGAGCGGCGGCGAACCGCTCTATCGCTCCGACATTTTCCAATTAGCTAGCTACGCTACCGATAAAGGCCTGCGGGTGGCGTTGGCAACCAACGGAACGCTGGTGACCAAGGAAGTCGCCCGCATGATCGTCGATGCCGGCATCAAGCGGGTTTCCATCAGCTTAGACGGAGCGGACTCCCTAACCCACGATACCTTCCGTGGCATCCCTGGCGCATTCGACGCGGCCGTGTACGGCTTGCGCAACCTCAAGGCGCGCGGCATGTCGGTGCAGATCAACATGACGATTGCCCGGCATAACGCCCGCCAGTTGCCGCAGGTGCTGGCGCTGGCCAAGTCCCTGGGAGCCGATGCGCTGCACACGTTCCTGCTCGTGCCCGTAGGCTGCGGTGTGGATATTGCCGCCGAACAGATGGTCCCGCCGGAAGAATACGAAGAGATGTTGAACTGGTTTTATGACCAGTCGCTGGAAGGCGGCATCGAGCTGAAAGCTACCTGCGCGCCCCATTACTTCCGCGTGGTTCGCCAGCGCAGAGTTGCGGAGCGCCGCCCAGTTGAGGCTGCGGCAAGAGTAAAGGCAGCAGTCTCTCAGACTGAGATCGGCCCAAGCGACATGATGATGCCGGGTTCTACCGGAATCCTGCTGAAGCCGCAACGCGGAAAGCCTCCTGCCGGTCATCCCGCCGGCCATCCCCACGACATGAACGCCATGACCAAGGGTTGTCTGGCTGGCACCGGTGTTTGCTTCATTTCGCATGAGGGCGAAGTTTATCCCTGCGGATACCTGCCCGTGATTGCGGGGGACCTCCGCAAGCAGAGCTTCACCGAAATCTGGGAGCACGCCGAAGTCTTTCGCCAGCTGCGCCAGACTGACAACCTGAAAGGGAAGTGTGGCTGCTGCGAGTTTCGCAACGTCTGTATGGGCTGCCGTGCCCGCGCTTATGCCGCCACCGGCGACTTTCTGGACGAAGAACCGTTCTGCGTGTACCAGCCCAAGATGACTGAACTGAAGCCGAAGAGAAAAATCGTAGGCTGAGGCGAAGCGGGCTGGCACGGGAAGAGTAGTAAGCATGGGAACCGCAACCCAACCGACTGCGATACAAGCTCAGCGTGTGCGTGCTCTCATCGTGCCACGCGAGCACGGTGCCTGGGGAATGCTGCTAGTGCCGCTCGCAACAGGAGCGATTGTGGGCCTGCTCAGCAATGGCCGCGTCTTCCCGCTTGTCCTGCTCACGCTCTTAGCCCTGGCTCTTTTCTGGTTGAGGACGCCAGTCGAAGGTCTGCTCGGGACCAGCCCGATGCGCGTTCAGACGGAAGCCGAGCGCCGGATCGTCCTGCAGGCAATCCTGTGGCTGGCCAGCGTGGCTACCCTGTCCCTGACTGCGCTACTTTGGGATGCGAACAGGGCGCAGTTTCTTCTTTTCGGTGCGATCATCGCGGTTGCCTTTATCGGCCAAGCGCTTCTGAAACAGCTCGGACGGAATTTGCGAATGTTGGCGCAGATAGTGGGCGCGCTCGGGTTAACTGCCAGCGCGCCCGCTGCGTATTTCGTCATGACCGGGCACCTCGACGTGCGGGCTGCTGCCCTGTGGCTTGCCAACTGGCTGTTCGCCGGCGACCAGATCCATTTCGTGCAACTCCGCATTCATGCGGCTCGCGCCACGGGATGGAAGGAGAGGTTCGAACGCGGGCGGCTTTTCCTGCTTGGGCAGTTCGGGATGGCCGCGCTACTTGGTCTTGTTGTGTATTATCGTTTCCTGCCCAGCTTGTCGCTGATCGCCTTTGTGCCGGTTCTCTTCCGGGGCGCCGCTTGGTTCGTACAAAAGCCGCAACCGCTGGCTGTGCGCTGTCTGGGCTGGACGGAACTGGCGCACGCCCTCGCTTTCGGAATTCTCCTGGTGAGCGGGTTCCACCTCGCTCGCTGAACGCTTCTATCTCTGTTGGATTCTCAGCAGGCTAACTGTTCGCGCGTCAGTTTGAGGCCGTTCAAATTGCCGAGAACAGTGACCGCGATATTTTCTGTGCGGAAGAAGTCGTTGGCCAGCCCTTGCAGATCCTCGGCGGTGACCTCTTCGACGCGTTCAATCAGTTCATCGAGACTGTAGAAGCGATCGAAATACATTTCCTGCCGAGCCAGATTCGACATGCGCGCCGTGCTTGACTCCAGCGATAGCATCAGACTGCCCTTCAGCTGGTCTTTGCAACGCCGGAGCTCTTCTTCCGGCACCGGCGCTGACTTCAAATTGCGGAATTCGTTGATTACCGATTCCACTACGCGCGAAGCCGACTCTCGCGACGTCCCGGCGTAAACACCGAGGCAACCGGTGTCACGATACGGGTTCAGATCGCTGTAGATCGCGTAAACCAGTCCCTGCCGCTCGCGGATATTCTGGAAAAGCCGCGAACTCATTCCCCCGCCCAAGACGGTATTGAGAATGTAAGACGCATAGCGCTTTTCGTGTGCAATGGGATGGCAAGGCACGCCGATGCAAATCTGTACTTGCTCCAGCGCCTTCTTGTTCCGCATGATGATACGCGGGAAAACCTTCGGCGCCTGGCTGTGATAACCGTTCTTGGACGGCTTCATGTGCTGGAAGTGCTGGATCACCAGATCCACAAAGCGCTCGTGGTTGATATTGCCAGCTGCCGCAATAATCAGGTTCCCCGGATTGAACCTCTGGCTATAGGAGTCAAAGACCACGGGCTGATCAAATTTCCGCACAGTTTCCTTGGTCCCAAGAATCGGCTTGCCCAGCGGATGATCTTTCCAGAAATTCTGCGTGAAGATTTCATGAACCAGGTAATCGGGATTGTCCTCGTCCATCTTGATTTCTTCGAGGATCACGCCCCGTTCCCGGCCGATATCTTTGATCTCGAACACCGGGTTGAGCACTAGGTCGCTAAGGACGTCCATCGCGATAGGCAGGTGCTCGTCCAAAACTTTGACGTTGAAACAGATGCACTCTTTGGCGGTGAAGGCATCCATGTTGCCGCCGATGGAGTCGACCTGGCGGGCAATATCCTCGGCCGTGCGGTGCTTGGTACCTTTGAAGACCATGTGCTCGATGAAATGGGAGATCCCATTCCACTGCGGATCTTCATCGCGGGAACCAGTCTTCACCCAAATGCCGACAGAGATAGAGCGAATATGCTGCATCTCCTCCGTGATCACGGTGAGACCGTTGGGCAGTACCTGGCGCTTGATGTGCCTGACGTCTTCAACCATAGAATTGTTCCCGCGGGCCCAGGTAGGAAGCTGGCCCAATCTCCTCCTATTGTGACACAGGGGAGAGAAGTGTGCCTGATGACATTACGCTTTTGTTATCAATAACTTAAATGAGATCGAGTTGGCTGGCCTCGAACCCGATGCCCACCCGCCGCGCATCTCGTCCCCGGCCTGGGTATTACACTACCCAATTAGATGCATGAGCAGGAACAAACAATGCGAGCTGCTCGGTCTTGATCTGCAGGAGCTGAGCGCCTTGATCCAGGACGTCGGGCAGCCAGAGTATCGCGCTCAGCAGCTGTTTGAAGGACTCTATCGCCAGCGGGTTGCGTCGGTTGAGGAAATTTCCACTCTGCCCCAGGACTTTCGCCGCAACCTCGTCGGCCAGGGCTTGGGGACGGTCCTCCCCGCTGTGCAGAAAAAGTTCGTTTCGCAAGATGGCACCGTTCGCTACCTCGTGGCCTTTGCCGACGGCCAGAGCGTTGAGACTGTCTGGATGCCCGAGGGCGATGGGGGCGAGACCGGGGATGGCAGCGAAGCCGGCGATCAACTCGAGAAGGGGGTGACTCGGGCATGGGATCGGGCGACTATTTGCGTTTCCAGCCAGGTAGGCTGCGCCGTCGATTGCCGGTTCTGCATGACTGCCTTGCTGGGCGTGAAACGCAACCTGAGTCCCGGCGAAATCGTAGGCCAGATCTGCGCTGTGCTGAACGACCAGCATGTCTCACCGCCGCAGGATAGGGTAAACCTGGTGTTCATGGGCATGGGCGAGCCGTTCTTGAATTACGAGAACTTCATGAAAGCCGTGCGGCTGCTGGTCGAGGGCGTCGGCATTGCCGAGTCGCGCATGACGGTTTCCACGGCCGGCATCGTACCGCGCATTGTGGATTTTGGGCGCGAGCCAGTCCGCCCCAAGCTGGCGATTTCCTTGAACGCCTCCAATGACGAGCTGCGCACGCGCCTCATGCCCATCAATCGCAAGTGGAACCTCGAGAAGCTGATTTCCGCCGCCCGCGATTTTCCGCTGCGTGCGCGCGAGCGCCTAACGTTCGAATACGTCCTGCTAAATACAGTCAACGACTCTGCCCAAAATGCACGCGAAGTAGTCGAACTGATTCGTCGAATGCGCGCAAAAGTAAACTTGATCGCGCTGAATCCCGGCCCCGGCATCGATTTCCGAACCCCGGCAGAAGAACCCGTCCTGGAATTTCAGAAGATTTTGATCGCCGCCGGAATCCCGGCGTTCATCCGCCGTCCCCGAGGCCGCGATATTTACGCCGCCTGTGGACAGTTGAAGCGGACAGTAGAGTTGCTGCAACCGGCATAGTCCTCGGTACACGGGGGCGGCCCACCTTTGCGCTTTTTGCAAAGGTGGGGAGCCAAAGAGTTCAACCGTCACGACTGCTAGATTTACTCCGTGCCCAGTCAGCTGAAGCGTTCTTAGGGGACCGACCATCTGCATTTCATAATCTGCACTTGTTATCACCGACAACCCTGGTGAGCACGCCTGAACTGCGCGAATTATTCCCACCTTTATCAAGAACGAGGCTGTTACGAAACTCGGTTTCGATCCCGAACGGTGGGAGGAAACACGCCTTAGCCGCACAATGGCGGCATTCCATTAGCCCAGCGCGTGAGCGCTGGGAACGCGAGAGTTGAACAACCTGAGTCCGCTTTAGCGGGGCGGCACGAGGGTCGTAACAATCTCAAGAACGCAAAAGGTGGGCTACCCGCCGATCACCTTCTGGCTCACGCAAGTCGGCGTCCTTCCCTAAATCATGGCGTCATCCGGAGCGGCTTCGAGCCGCAAAGGATCTGGCGTGCAGTGGCAGAACTTGTTGTCGGCCACGCGAGATCCTTGGCAGACTACATCTGCTCAGGGTGACGACATGCAACGCGTGTTTAGTAGGACCTGTGTGCATCGAACGCTTGACAAATGCAGCGGCTAACTTTTCCCGGATTTAGCGGTGTCTGAAACGGATGAGCACGTACGTCAGTAAGGTGACGAATGCAATCCCGAGGCTGGCAACCAGGACCGCTGGAATCCAGAACAAGACTATTCGCAGCAGCTTATTCCCGAGTCGGCTGGCCGAGAAGAGCAACGCGAAGAAGAAGACTGCAAGAACCCAGAATAGCGGCGAGAGCAAGCTCTCTACGAAGCCGGCGCCGACGGCAGCCAGTTCCGCTGCTTTTTGCTCACTGATACCCTGACCAAAACTGAGCATGAGCTCAGACAGGAATATCGCAGCCAACCCACTAAGGATGCCCTTGAGGTAGTCGATAACTTATGACCTATGTCCGATTGGGGATAGATCGGCCGTGTGGCGCGGACACTCCGTCCGCGCCTTCGGCTACTATTGCTTTTCCAACTCCGCCGCTGCGGACTCAATCAATGCGGCTTCATCCTGCAGGACAGCGCCCACGCGCACCATCTGCTCATCCGCTTCTTTCCATTTTTTCTGCTCGATGGCTTCGCGAACTCCGGGAATGGTCTTGACGCCATAGCCGGTGTAAAAGCCGGGCGCGTAGATCAGGTGCTGGAACCACGGTCTGCCGGGCAAGCCGTCCGGGCTGGTCAGCCTGCGCTCGCTGAGAATCAGCTTGGCATTCAGATCGTGCAGAGAAGAGTTGCCAATCCTCAGGCCGCCGTTTTCCGTGACCTTGTCCAGAGCCTTCTGATAATGCTCGGCAGTGCGCGTCAAGGCTTCCGAAGCGTTGAGCAGCGGAGCGAAGTTCAAATGCGGCGGGACCTCTTCCACCATGGGCGGCACGTAAGGTTTTTTCGGATCGGCATTCGCGACTAAGACTCCGTCCTGGATTTCCTTGTTGCGCTCGGTGACTTCATCCTGTTTTTTCTTCAGAAGCTTTTGCAGTTCGTCCGCGTACTTGTGGATGGTGTCGGCGAGATCGGTGAAGTCAAATGGTAGAAGATCAGCGTCGGCGAGCCGGAGGACCGCCGTTCCCACGGTTTGTGACAGCGCGCGTCCGTAACTGAAGTCTGTGTCGGAGAAATGCGTGTACCAGTAAAAATCATCGTAGATCGAGTGATAAATGCCGCCCTTATCTTCGCCGCCGTAACCGAGGTTGGCCGAAGCGATGCCGAGGTGATCGAGAAACACCGTGTAGTCGGAACCCGATCCCAAGGCAGGAATTCTCAGGTCGGCGCGCTGGCGCACTTCCTTGCGGTCCTCGTCAGTCTTGGCTTCGACAATCTTATGCGCCTGCGCACGCTTCCAGACGCTGATCTTCTTCTCCGGATCTTCGATGTCGCGTGCCACTCCGTTGAGAAACTTCTCCAGTGTGTGCGAGCCGCCGACAAAAAGGTAGCCGCGACCGTTGCCGTCGGTGTTGATGTAAACGGCGTTATGCCGACGCAGTTCATCGGCGTGAGTTTCCGCCCACTCGGTCGAGCCCAGCAGGCCGGGTTCTTCGCCGTCCCACAAGCAATAAATAATGGTGCGCTTCGGCTTCCAGCCCTGCTTCTGGAGTTCGCCCAGCGCGCGCGCTTCTTCCAGAAGCGTGACCGCACCCGCGATGGGATCTTCTGCGCCGTTCACCCAGGCATCGTGATGATTCCCGCGAACGATCCATTCGTCAGGATACGTCGAGCCCGGAATTTTTGCTATGACATCGTACAGACGCTTGGTGGCCCAGTCGGCCTTCACCTTGAGATGAACCTTCGCCGGTCCCGGACCGGCGTGATAGGTGATGGGCAGCGCGCCGCGCCATTCCTCCGGCGCGAGCGGACCCTTCAGCGCCGCCAGCAACGGTTGCGCGTCGCCGTAGGAAATAGGCAGCACAGGAATTTTGGTGAGCGTCTTGACGTCCTTCAGGTCAAGCCGTTTGGCGCCAGGAACTGCGCCAACCCCCGGAGTCAGCGGATCGCCGGGATAAATCGGCATGTCCATGACGCTGCCGCGTTGCACCCCGTTCCTGTTGCGCAGCCCGCCGTCCGGGAAAACGTCGCCCTCGAAGTAACCATCATCGCGCGGGTCGGAGTAGATCAGGCATCCGATCGCCCCGTGTTCGGCAGCCACCTTGGGCTTGATGCCGCGCCAGGACTCGCCATAGCGGGCGATCACGATTGCGCCTTTCACCGAGACGCCCAGCCGTTCCAGCTTCTCGTAATCATCCGGAATGCCGTAGTTGACATAAACCAATGGCGCAGTGACATCTCCATCTGCGGAATACGCGTTATAAGTGGGAAGCTGCTCGGCCTGCTGGTTGGAAGTTGGATCGACTGCGAGCGGCGGCTCCTGCAGAGAAGCCGTGAACCTGGTGGGCTCTATCAGCTCGACCGCACGCTCTTTGGGAGTAGGGAAGAGGACGTCGAAGTTCTCGATGTGCGCGTCCAGTCCCCATGCTTTCATTTTGGCCAGCAGCCACTCGGCATTGTCCTTGTCATAGGGCGTGCCAACGTTATGCGGCCGAGCGGAGAGCCGCTTCATGTACTCGCGCTGGCTGTCCGCATTGGGAATGGCGCGGAACTTCGTCTCCCATTCACGTTCGGCGCGTGCGGAGTCGGCCGAGTAGCCAGACAATGCCTTATCTCCGCCGATGCTGGCGGAAAGCGTGAGGCAGAACAAAAGCACAGCCAGAAGCGGCAGCTGACGACGAGCCATTAGGATCCTCCGGTAGATGCGAACCTGCGGTCAACTCGTGCAGAGCTGCGCATTATAGTTCGTGGCTGGCCGGTCCCGCCAGTGAACCTATCGTGGGACGACACACTTAACATAGGCTTGGCAAATCCGGAAAGCGTGCGGTAGGCTGTTGGCCCTATGACAGACAAGCGCACGCGTTTTCGCACGCCGTCGTGGGTCCGAATGCCTTATTTCGCCATTCTGGCCGTCCTGCTCGCGCTTTCCGTTCACGCGCAAAACTTCACGCTGGAACAAGTCCTGAGTTCGCCGTTTCCCTCGAACCTGGTCGGCGCTTCGCACTCCCCGCGGATAGCGTGGGTCTTCGATGCTAAAGGCGCGCGCAACGCATGGATCGCCGATGGGCCCAGCTTTGCGGCGCGGCAGGTTACACACTATGCGGCCGACGACGGCGAGCCAATCGCAAGCCTGCGACTAACTCCCGATGGCCGCAGCGTGGTCTACGCCCGCGGCACGGAAACGAATGAGGCGGGCCGCGTTGCCGATCCCACCAGCGGCGTTTCGACGCGCAAGCAGCAGGTTTGGGCGATGGACGTCGATGGAGAAGGTCCCCGCCTGCTCGGAGAAATGGGATGTGGGGAAGAGGGCTGCGAAGATATCGAACTCTCGCCCGACGGGCAGTTTGCAGTGTGGGCGGCTCGGAAGCAGTTGTGGATTGCGCCGGTTTCCGGAGCGACGCCGGCTCACCAGTTAACCGACGTGCGCGGCGAGAATTCCGATCCCCAGTGGTCTCCCGACGGACGCGAACTCGCTTTTGTCAGCCATCGCGAGGATCACAGTTTTACCGCAGTCTATGACTTCGGGCGCGACTCGGTACGTTACCTGTCACCCAGCGTTGATCGCGATATGTATCCGCGCTGGTCTCCCGACGGGAAGCAGATCGCGTTTATCCGCGTGCCCGGCGTCGAGGAAAAATTACCCCTGATTCCGCGACGCGTCGTGCCCTGGGCGATTTGGGTAGCGGATGCCGCAACCGGCAACGGGCGGGAGATCTGGCACAGCGGCAACCAGCCTGACGATTCCTTTCCTCGGCTGACGGCGGAGACTTCTTTCCTGTTTCCAGCCAATGATCGAATTGTCTTCGCCTCGGAGCAGGACGGGTGGAATCATCTTTACTCGATTTCGCCTTCTGGCGGCAAGCCTTTCCTGCTCACGCCCGGACAATTCGAAGTCGAGGATGTAACCCTGCCCGAAGACAAACGGTCACTGCTGTTTTCGTCGAATCAGGGCGATGTGGATCGCCGTCACCTTTGGCGCGTCGATCTGCCGGATGGCAAGCCTCGCCCCATCACTCAAGGCGAGACTATGGAGTGGAATCCCGTCGTGACCGGGCAAGGGAATTACATCGGGTGCCTGGGTTCAACCGCCACGAGTCCTGCGATGCCGTACCGAGTCACGGATAAGGGGCGTGAAACGATTGCCGCCTCCGCTCTGCCGGCGGATTTCCCCTCACGGCAACTGGTGGTTCCGAAGCAGGTCATTTTCAAAAGCGAAGATGGACTGGAGATTCACGGTCAGCTCTTCGTTCCGAATGGCCGGACTCAAGCCGGGCCGGCGCTGATCTTCATGCATGGCGGTCCAATCCGGCAGATGATGCTCGGGTTTCATTACATGGATTACTACCACAACGCCTACGCCATGAATGAATACCTGGCGAGCCGCGGGTATGTCGTGCTCTCCGTCAATTATCGTCTGGGCATCATGTATGGGCGCGCCTTCCGCGAGCCCGACAACGCGGGTTGGCGCGGTTCGTCCGAGTACAAGGACATCGTGGCTGGAGCGAAATACCTGCAGGGCCTCGACATTGTGGACAAAAAGAAGATCGGCCTGTGGGGCGGTTCCTATGGCGGCCTTCTGACCGCGCTGGGACTGGCGCGCAACTCCGATATTTTTGCAGCAGGAGTCGATCTGCATGGCGTGCACGATTGGTCCATGTTCCTTCCCCGTTGGGAGAAAACGCCGGGCGCTCCCGACAAAGCGGAAGCCGAAAAGCTGGCCTTCGAATCATCGCCCAATGCATCAGTGGCCCATTGGAAGTCACCTGTGCTGTTAATTCAAGGCGACGATGACCGGAACGTCCCCTTCAGCCAAACCGTGGACCTGGTCCAGAGACTGCGAGAAACCCACGTTCCTATGGAGCAACTGGTGTTTCCCGATGAGATTCATGGATTCCTGATGTGGAAGACGTGGATAAGAACTTACTCGGCGACTGCAGACTTCTTTGATCGCATGTTGAAGCAAAGCGCGGCGAAGTAGCCTTCAGTTCTCGGACGGGGACAGTCCAGCGGCCGCTCCCGCCGCCCTCGCTTCTGCAAGGTAATCGGTGGGGTTGATGGCAGGAAGTTCGATGCGAAACACCGCGCCGCCCTCGGGACGGTTGTGACAGGAAATTTTGCCCTTGTGTTCCTGCACGATGCCGTAACAGGCACTCAGGCCGAGCCCCGTTCCCCGGCCGACCGGCTTGGTGGTATAGAAAGGATCGAATACCAGCTCCGGTTGTCGTGCTCCCGGGCCGTTGTCGCAGAACTCCATCACCACCTTGTCGTCGTCGCGCCGCGTAGTGATCGTGAAAATTCCGCCACCCGTTTCTTCCATCGCATGCAATGCATTGTTGCTGATATGCATGAACACCTGCAGCAACTGGTTTGAGTCGCCCAGCACAACCGGGAGGTCGGTTGTGAGTTGGGTGTGCACCTCGATTTTGCGGGCGCGCAACTGCGGTTGAAACAGCTTCACTGCGGTCTGTACCAGAGCGCTCAAGTCGACGGGCGCTTTCTCCCCGGGCGCCTGCCTCGCGAAGCTGAGCAAGCTGGCGACCAGCGCCTTGGTGCGGCGCGCCTGGTGTCCGATTTTGTCCGCCAGGGAGCGTTGTTCCTCGTTCAATGGCGAGCATGCCAGCAGGTCAGCATATCCAAGCATAGCGGTGAGCGGATTATTCAGTTCATGGGCTGCTCCACCTACCAGCTGACCCAGAGAAGCCAGCTTCTCCGACTGCACCAGCTGCGCCTGCAGCCGTTTTAGGTCTTCGAAGGAATTCTGCGACGCTCGCAAAAGGCTGAGTAGCTCCCGATCGAGCACGTGCTGCTTGATAATCACCATCGCCCCCATCACCATGATCGTGCCCAACGTGAGCAGCAGGCGGAGTTTCTGCACGCTGCCGGGTACCCCGTGGTCTAAAAGCGCCCACACGGCAAAGAGAGGCAAAGAGAAGATGGCCGCCATACCTAATCGCGCTACCCAAACGCCGTGCCCGCTTTTCAACGTTCGCTCCTGCCGCGATGGGATGTCGCGGGCCGACAGGGCGAAGACCGTGAACCATCCCATGGATACCACCAGCGGAATGTCGTACAGACTGCCGGTGTGGTAGACGTGCTTCTGAATCGCCCAGGTGGCCAGGTAAGAACTAAGTGAATAGATAAGACTGGCGCCAACCAGCTGCCCGTAGATCATCTTCCAAGAAGGCGAACTGCGCGTCCACACCACGGCCAGTGCGGCCAGAAATACGATTTTTTCTGCCAGATAAATTGTGTTCAGATTCTGCTGATACGCCAATTCGTTCGGGTAAGCAGCCCATGGGATGACCGTAAACAGATACAAGTAAACCCACCAGACCAGCAAAAGGACAAAATCCAGGGAACCCAGGCGGGTAGTGCGATCATCCTGCTGCCGCTGCGGCTGCAACGCCAAGGCGGCCATCATGGGGACGACATGCAGGAACAGAATGATGTCACCCTCGAACAGGGCAGGCAGTTCCTGGCGGCGATAAACCTCGAAATAGATCCAACACAGCTGATAGGTGAACCAGAAGGCAACGCCAACGGCCATCAGGATCCAGAAGCCGCGAATGCGTCCGCGAGTGGCGAGGGCGTTTGGAATCAGAGCCAGTGTGCCGGAAAGCAGTAGCAAGGCTTGCAGGATGTCGCTGAACGCAGTCAGCAGGTAGCCGCGGGGAATCAACAGCGCGGCCAACGCCTGGGCAGCAACCAACACAACTGTCGCCAGCAGCCACAGTTTGGAACGCCTGGACAAAACAGTCACCCGGCGGCAATTCTAGCTGTGAATGGCCAGGACCAGGAATTACTTTGGTAACCAATGCCGGTGCACTCAAGGTGACTCTCTTCCCGATGCGGGACAGCTGGCAACTTTATGACAGGATGGATGTTAAGTTTCGCTTGCCCTTTATCCCGAATGCCCATAATATCCCTGAAAAGCGCGCAGCCAGCACCAGCGGTAACATTCGATTGCCCTTACTAGCCAATCGCCACCGATTTTTGTGGAGACTGCGGGCCCCCATTAGCCCCGACGAGACTCGCCGTGTCGAGCGCTGGCTGGCCAGTGCCCGGGTGTTCTTGGCGATCTCCGCATTGGTGGCGATCTGGCTCGACCCCTCAGCACTGAGCACCAATTCGGCTGTGCCTTACTGGCTGCTGCGCATTTACATCGCGCACAGCGTTGTGGTCATGTTGCTGGTGCGTTGGCGTCGCGAGTCCACGCCTGCGTTCCGGCTTCTGGTCCACGCGGCTGACGTGATCTGGCCGGCCATCATTTCCATTTATGGGGCTGGGCAGCCCAGCCCGTTCTTTCTTTTCTTTGTTTTCGTCTTGTTGGCGGCCGCTTATCGTTGGGGCTTGTGGGAAACCCTGGGAACCGCGATCGCCGCCGTGGCGCTGCTCTGGGGTGAGGCTTTCATCCTGGAGGAAGTCTTTCACCCCACAGGGACCGTCCTCGCAGAGTTTCTTCCCAAACGCCTCTTCATGAGGTCCATCTCCCTCATGATTACTGGTTTGTTCCTGGGCTATCTCGCCGAGCAGCAAAAGCAGCTACGCGCGGAAAAAGCGGTAATCGCGCACATTCTGGGCAAGGCCCGCGTGGAGTTGGGAACGAGCGGGACTCTGCACGGGATTCTTCACGAGCTGCTTTCGACCTTCGGCGCGCAATGCGCGGTGATGGCGAGCCAGGAAGCCAACAGCTTTCGAATCTTTGTAGGCGAGGTCGCCGTCTCGGGGGGTACCGTCACACCACTGAAGTGGCTGAACCCAGCCACTTCCGACCGCAATTTGTACCTGGCCGACTCGCCCGCGGACGCTTTTTATGCCAGCCACAACGGCGGAAGCTTTCAGCTGATCGGTCTGGACCCGGACGGTGTGCGGGAACGCAGCCTCTCCTCCGAGTTTGTGGATCGGTTAGGCACCCGCCATAAGTTCCAGGCGGTTGTTTCGGTGTCCTTCACTTTGGGCCGGGAATGGTGGGGGCGCATCTTTCTCTTCGATCCCCTCCTGACCGGCGACCGGCTGGAAGAATTGCGCTTCTTACAGGAACTGATTCGCCAGGTCAGTCCGGCAGTCTACAACGTTTTTCTCTTGCGCCGGCTGCGCCTCCGCGCCGGAGCGGTGGAGCGGGCGCGCGTGGCTCGCGAACTCCACGACGGCGCAGTCCAGTCTCTGATTTCCATGGAGATGCAAGTCGATGTTCTGCGCCGCCAATCCGCGGGCGAATCGCCGCGAATCTCGGGGGAACTGGGCCGTATCCAGGGTTTGCTGCGCGAAGAGATTTTGAAGCTGCGCGAACTGATGCAGGAGATGAAATCCATTGACGTGGACGCCCGCAAGCTGCCCAGCTTCGTGAACGACACCGTGGAAAGATTCCAGCGCGAGACCGGAATTTCGGCGCGCTTTGTCTTCGATCTGGAACCCACGGGCATGCCTGCCCGCACCTGCCGCGAACTGACCCGCATCGTCCAGGAGGCGCTGGTGAACGTGCGCAAGCACAGCAAGGCCCGCCAGGTAATGGTGCGGCTTTCCTCCGATCACAACCATTGGAAGCTTACGATTGAGGACGATGGCCGGGGCTTTGATTTCACCGGGCGTCTTTCCCAGGTCCAATTAGACGAGGTGCGCAAAGGCCCAGTCGTAATTAAGGAACGAGTTCGTTTGATTGATGGAGAACTCACGATAGAATCAAATCCGGGCCGTGGTTCGCGCCTGGAGATTACTGTGCCGCAAGAGCAGGAAGCCGCTCATGGATAGGAAAGCCCAGCCGATTCGCATCGTCATTGCCGATGATCACCCCATTTTTCGGGACGGCCTGCGCCGCCTCCTGGAGGCGGAGTCTGACCTCAAAGTTATTGGAGAGGCGAAGGACGGCGCCGAGGCAGTCAAGCTGGCCCGCCAGCTCAAGCCCGATATCATGCTGCTCGACCTGGCCATGCCCAAGTACCCGGGCTTGGAGGCGCTGCGTGAGCTGAGTACGGCAAGTTCTGCGAACTCCGTGCGCGTCATCTTGCTCACGGCGGCTGCGGAAAAGGGCCAGATTGTTGAAGCCCTGCAACTGGGCGCCCGCGGCGTGGTGTTGAAAGATTCAGCTACCGAACTTCTACTCAAGGCTATTCACACGGTCATGGCCGGCGAATACTGGGTGGCCCGGCAAAGCGTTTCCAACCTCGTGCAGTATCTGCAGAGCCTGATGCAGGCATCGGGGGAAGACGCACGGCAGAAGAAGTTTGGGCTTACGCCGCGAGAACTGGAGATCGTCTCCGCCGTGGTGGCCGGCTTCGCCAACAAGGAAATCGCTGAATACTTTAAGATTAGCGAAGATACCGTAAAGCATCACTTGAGCAATATCTTCGATAAGCTTGGGGTTTCGACCCGCTTGGAACTGGCCCTTTTTGCCGTAAATCAGTCTTTGCCGCTAATCAGCGTCCATTAGCCCGGTTTGTTTGGGTCGATTTTCCGGATCGGCCCATGTACCACTTTCGTGCCATGGGGGGTCACCAGTGGGCCATTGGCGGACCCCCTGCGGGAAAACTACCATTAGCTCAATAACGGGAAGCTGGGCGTGCACAGTTCTATATTCATTTTCGCCCTCCTTGTCGCTGTCCGGCGCCGTTAGAGTTGTTAGAGCTAAGGAGCCCTGCCGTGGCAGATTTGCTAGTTCAATTTTGGTCGGAGGAAGCCGGTCAGGACATCGCCGAATACGCCGTCATGCTGGCAGTTATATTAGTGATCGTGATCGGTACGGTCCGCCTCATTGGTTCCAGTGCCAACGCGGTCTTTTCAGGAGTCGCCAGCGGTATTCAGTAGGACAGCTCTTCAGGAAGGCTGCCTCCGGCTATGCCTCCCCGTGTCACTCCGTAGCGTGATCCTAAGAAACCTTCTCCATCCTCTCGCACCAGTGTGCCGAGGGACCTCTATTCGACACGCTCCGTGAGAGCTGCTTTCTGGGGTGCAGCAGGGTTGTCCTGAAGTCGGGTCAAATAGGGGAAGAATGGCGTCACCTCAAAGGGCATCTTCTCGCGCGGAGAATTCAAGGCCACGGGCTTGGTCTTGATTAATTCAATCTTATTGCTCCAGGGATCCAGCTTGACGCGTCCTCCTAAGGGCAGAGCCGCAATCTGATCTATGCGTCGCTCGTCCAGTCTTGGAGCTGATATAAGCAGGTCTGCCATGCGCACGCTGTTCTTGCTACCCACGCGGTCTCCCAAGTGTGGCCGGATCAGGCTCTTGAGTTCAGGCGCCCGCTCCTGTAGAGCCCGTAAGAACAATCCCGCATTGCTCAACTTGTCTTTATAAGGAGAGTTCTGCAGAAAACCCAGCGCCTTCTTATCCGCCGCCTCTTCCTCTTCCGGACCGTGCCCGAAGCCGAGGTGTTCAAAGGTCTGGTCATCGGGGAAGAACAGCTTGTCGTTGAACGCGAACTTGGTATCGATTTCATGGCCCAACACCAGGTGTCCCAATTCATGAGCGAGCACCATGGCCAACGATGCTTCGTCGGGCAGCACGTCCACCATCCCGCGGCTGAGCACGATGGTGTGCCCAATGGTGAACGATTCGAGCGGCGAAGTCAGTAACACCCGGCAGCGCACTTCAGGCTGAACGTCAAGGTTATTCGTGACTTCAAGGTTGTTGACGACCGTTTGCAGCACTTTATCCACTTCACCGGGCGGCGCGAGCAGGCCAATTTTCTGCAGCCTTTCCAGGGTGTTCTCTTCCGCTTGCCGCTGCCAAAGCCGCTGTGCCTGAACCGGCGCGGCGTCCTGGGCCGACTCGCTCTGGTCATGCACGCTCTCAGGTTCGTCTACCACAATTTGCGTGAATTCTTCATCATGGGCCAGCCGCTGCAGGTCATATCCCCAGAGCCGGGTCTGCGCCTTGAACCGCAGCGTTTGCGAGCCCCGGTATTTGAGATCGGTTTCCTGACTGTAGATATAGGCCGGCAGCCACACGCCAGGCCGCAGATTTAAGCGCCAGCTGTCGAAGTGCAGATAGTAGCTGTATCTGGGCCGCGGCGCGTAGGTACCGTTGAAGCGCACAATGTTGTAGTCCTGATCTTCTACCCAGACGCGCCCCACAAACCGGCCATTGCCCGAGTGCGGCTTAGGTTGAACGTCGATGACGAGACAGCGTACTTGCCCCAAAAATTCGCGGCGGACATAGCGGAAGTCGTAATATTTGCGCTGGAAATCCGAATCCAGGATCACCATCTGCGCAAATCCCAGAGGCAGGAACTTGAGCGAATAAAGAGTAGTCAGCTTGCTCAAGAACCGGCTTCCAAAACCGGGCTGCCCCAAAAACGAGTCATCGCCAGTTCCATTGCTTACCTCCAGGCGTCCAAGAAAATAATGATCGCTGGATGGAACTTCGCCTAATTCCTGGTCCCTCCGCGTGTTCTGGATGTACGTCTCAATCAATGGATGCAGCTTCCGCATCTGGCTGAGAAAGAAATGCTCCCGCTCGATTACGCGATCGACCACCGCGTCGAAGGAGGCCGGAGACAACGGAGTGGGCGGCGGCTGCACACGCAGGTCCGCAGGCTCAGGCTCCGCTTTCTCGGGTTGCTTGATTTCGGAAGCCGACGGGTGGTTGGCCGAGCCATCTTGCGCAAGCGACCAGACCGCACAGCTGGCCACAATGGTGGAAACCAGGAAGAAACTTTTGAAACTGCTCATAGTCCCTTTTTGAAAATTCTAAGCCAGCTGAAAAATGATGTGCAGTATGGCGGTGGAATCTGCAGGCTGGCCTTCCCGCAGCCCCGGCTTAAAGCGAATCTGTTCCGCAGCGCGGACCGCATTTTCGTCTAGTCCGTGGCCCAAACCGCGCACTACCCGCACCACGTGCAACTTGCCCGATGCTCCGAAAACGACTTCCAGAACTACTTCGCCTTCGATGCGTAATCTTCTGGCCTCTTCGGTATATGCCGGAGTCGGCTTGGACAGAATCTCTGCCGGGGTCAGTTTCGGCTTGCCAACGTCTGGGACACGGGCGCGAGCCTGAGCGGCAACCGGTTCGGCATCTCCGAAGCCACCCTGTCGCACCGTTCCGCGCGACGCCGAAATGCGCCCGGACCCGTCGCCGGTCGCTAAGCCGTTACCAAAGCCGGCGCTGGAAACTACGCCCTTGACTCCCCGGGCGCCGCCGGTCCCATTCCCATATCCCGGCCCTGCGGGCAGATCGAAGGAACCCAGTTGCGCGATGTTTACGGTTCTCCCGCGATTTTCCGACGCCGGCACGCCGTTGGGGTCGCCAAACCCGCCCGTCTGCACTTTCTGCGGCGCAGCCGCTATGGTGGGGACGGCCGAGCTTCCTGTTGAGAATACGTTGGTGCGGACCAACTGATGTGGAATGAATGGCTTATCAGTGAGCATGGGCGTTTTTCCCGCCGCAAGTTCCGCCTTAGGTGCGACTTCCTCCCGTAGTGGGGGTTTTGGCTTCGGTGCAATCAGGCGCAGGTTGTCTGGAATCGGTGTCTTCAGCTCGGCAACTACCTTGGGCCGCTCAATGATTCGCACCGGCGCCGGCTGATGATTTACCGCTGGCGGAGTGGGCACCAGGGAGATGATCTTATAATTTCGCGCGGTGTCAGTGATGAGCTGGGGTCTTAGGATACTCAGTGTGAGTACAAATGACACAGCCACAACTTCAATCCCATAGCTGAAGGAAAACTCTCTCCAACGGGATTTAGGCTCGGGCAAGAGAGAAAACAGGCCCGCATTTACGTCTGTGCCCATGTTTACCTGAGATGATCAGCTACTCTGAATTGATGCCTCTTGGCAGATTCCTGCCCGGACACCGCCACGGCATCGGGCTTCGCATCTGGGAGACAGCACAACTCGCTCCTTAGGCAGCACGCGTAAGGCCAACTTCTGGAGCACGGCCGCATTGCTAAGGGTTTCGGAACCAGCTACTTGCCTTGGCGGCAAACATTCCTAGCAAACGCTCGAGGACGGCGCGGCCAAAAATTACCTGTTTCGGAAGCAAATCTCCCCAAATTGGGAAATGTTCTTTGGACTCAATAGGTGCTGGTTCGACTTTCTCAACAACGTACGATGTTCGGGCTGTGGATGCCGCGCGTAGCGTTACGCGTGTCCACCACTAGTTGGGACTCCTTCACGATGCGCTTGTAATCATAGTCGGAGTGGTCGGTCACGATCAGCACACAGTCGTATTGTCCCAGGGTCTGAAGTTCGGCGCGCTTCATTTGCAGGTCATATTTGCGGCCTTTGCCGATGAAAGGGAAGTAGGGATCATGATAAGAAACTTCTGCGCCTTCTTTTTGCAGCAGTTCGATGATGGTTAAGGCCGGCGACTCCCGCAGATCGTCAATGTCCTTCTTATACGCAACCCCAAGCACCAGTACGCGCGCGCCATTCAATGGCTTCTTCTGGCGGTTGAGTGCGTTAATAACTGAGGCGATGACGTGATACGGCATGGCCACGTTGACTTCACCTGCCAGCTCGATAAAGCGCGTGCGGAAATCAAATTCCTTTGCTTTCCAGGAAAGGTAGAAGGGATCTACGGGAATGCAGTGTCCGCCCAGGCCGGGACCAGGATAAAACGCCTGAAACCCAAACGGCTTGGTCGAAGCAGCGTCGATGACTTCCCAGATGTCCAAGCCCATGCGCAGGCACAACATCTTGAGCTCGTTGACCAGCGCAATGTTCACGCAGCGATAGATATTCTCCAGGAGCTTGGTCATCTCGGCCGCTGCCGGTGATGAGACCCGCACCACGCGGTTGAAGATCGAACCGTACAATGCGGCTGCCAAGTCTGCCGTCTGCGGATCGAGTCCGCCCACCACCTTGGGAATATCCCGCCGCGCCACGCTGGTATTGCCCGGATCCTCCCGCTCGGGCGAGAAGGCAACGAAGAACTCCTGCGCTGTGGGCTCTCCGCCGCGTGCTGCTTTGAGACCATGGCGGTTGTTTTTCTCGAGAATCGGGATCAACACTTCTTCCGTGGTTCCCGGGTAGGTCGTGCTTTCCAGAACCACCAGTTGCCCTGCCCGCAGATGAGGAGCAATGGCTTCGGCCGTCGCCCGGATGTAGCTGAGGTCTGGCTCGTGGTATTCATCAAGAGGCGTAGGGACGCAGATGATGACCGCATCCATCCCGGTAAGCCGCGCATACTCTGAGGTGGCGGAGAAACCACGGCTGAGCGCGCCCTTAATCTCTGACGTTTCAATACGGTAAATATAAGAGCCACCCTCATTGAGGGTGTCGACTTTGCTCCGATCGATATCAAAGCCGGTCACAGGAAATTTTTGGCCAATATACAGGAGCGCCAGCGGCAGGCCTACGTAGCCCATGCCAATGACGGCCACATTAGCGCGGCGGGTTTCGATCTTGCTCTTGAGTTCTTCGGAGAGGGCAGATGTCATCGCAGGAGTGGTCATAAGAGTAGGCAGTAAAAAGGTAATCCTAGCACACTGACTGGCCCGAAGTTCGAGCGGTAAGTCGAGTGAAAAGTGATTCAGATACCATTAATCCGCGTAGGGGCCCGGTCTTTGGCCCGTCCAGGCAGGGTCACGGATCTGCCTCACCACATTGCATGGTCAGGGAGAGGATGAAGAAACGTCGCATCTTTATTTGCGCCCTCGCAATCGTCACATTGCTTGCCTTCGCCGCCAACGCCGGGCGCTGGCTCGTGATCGACGATCCACGACAGTCCGATGCCATCCTGGTTATTGCCGGCGAGACCAATTACCGGCCAGTTCGCGGGTTGGAATTGCTCAGCCATGGATACGGCTCAAAATTGGTCTTGGATGCTCCCGCCCGCGATCGCGTTTACCAATGGCGAGTGGAGGAACTCGCCGAACGCTGGGTGCAAGGCCTGCCCCAGGCACCCCAAATCGTTATTTGTCCCACCCAAGGCCTCTCTACCCGGGAGGAGGCGCTCGAGGCCGGTCGCTGCCTTAAACCGCTAGGTGCTCATAGCGTCTTGCTGGTTACTTCGGACTTCCACACTCGGCGTGCCCTTAGCATGTTTCGCCACGAGTTTTCAGACCTGAGCTTCAGCGTGGCCGCTGCCCATGATCCGGCTGAATTCGGTTTCGAATGGTGGAAGCGTCGGGAGTGGGCCAAGAGCACCTTTTATGAGTGGATGCGGTTAGCCTGGTGGGACCTGATTGATCGCTGGCGGTAGACCATGTACCTTTGGGCTGGAAGCCGTACTGGACACGGAGATTGACTCGTAATCACAGGGCAGGCTACGATTGCACATATTCAACTCAGATTATTTTGGCGGATCCAAACGATGCCAGCGCCTGACTTTCGTATTCGGTGACCACTTCATCGCCGTTCTACTCGGATCAGACTACTAGCCTTACCGTAAGGCATTTTCGGAGGTAATCATGCGCAGGCGGGACTTCCTGCTGACCGCGACGATACTGTCGGCCTTGGTCTTGCCGAATTGCGGCGGCGGCTCGCCTCCTCCTCCGCCGGTTACGATCACCGTTTCTCCTACCAGCCAGAGAGTCCCGGTGGGAGGCACTGTTGCCTTCCTGGCGACGGTGACAAATGCAACGAACACGATGGTTACATGGAGAGTAAACGGGGTCGCTGGTGGAAATGACAAAACCGGAACAATTTCTACTACCGGACTGTATACCGCACCGGCCAATATACCTAGTCCCGCAACCGTGACCGTAAGTGCGATATCGCAGGCCGACATCACGAAATCAGCATCGGCCAGCGTTACCGTTACCGTGGCCGTTAGCGTGACTCCACCCCAGGCCGTGGTGAACCTTAGCGCACAGCAGCAATTTACCGCTAGCCTAGCCGGGCAGAGCAACACGGCCGTGACGTGGGACGTAAACGGAACACCCGGCGGGGATACCACGGTCGGGACAATTGATAACGCCGGTCTTTACACCGCCCCGGCTGCTATCCCCAACCCAGCGAGCGTGACCGTCAGTGCTGTCTCACAGGCGGACCCCACTCAGTCGGGAAAAGCCGCCGTCAGGATTGGCGACGTGACCATCAATCAGAAGACCGAGGCGGCGCCCGTCGCGCTGGGTACTTCCGGCGGGAATGAGAACGATAAAACCACCAAAGTATGTTGCTCCGGTACGCTGGGCGCGCTGGTCGCTCGCGGCAGCCCTCCTACGTATTACATTCTGAGCAACAATCACGTTCTGGCGCGCAGCGGACAAGCGACGGCTGGCGAACCTGTGGATCAGCCCGGATTAGTCGACAGCGGCTGCCATCCCGCGACGTTTGTCGCCACCTTTACGCAGGCGGCCCCACTCCAGAACGGAGGCGTGGATGCTGCCATCGCCCAAATCGTTACCGGACAAGTCGATACCACAGGTGCGATTCTTCAGCTGGGTGCCGTTAGTGGCGGAGTTCCTCAACCTGCGGCCCCGGCCAATACGGTGGCTGCCCCCGTCCTGAATATGTCCATCGCCAAAAGCGGGCGCACTACCGGTCTGAGCTGTGGCACGGTCCAAGGGACAAACGTGTCGGTGCAGGTTGACTACTCAACGAGCTGTGGCGGAGCTACCACAAAAACAGTCACGTATAACAATCAGGTCATTACCAGTCCAAGTTTCTCCGATGCCGGCGATTCGGGTTCCCTCATCGTGGACTCGACCACTGCCCAGCCGTTGGCATTGTTGTACGCAGGAGATAACAGCGGAGCCGCCGTGGGAAACCCGATCCAACAAGTGCTCGACGCTTTCAAAAGCGGCACAAACGCCGCGACCATCGTCGGCGTTGCTCCGCATCAAGTGTCCGGTTGCACGGGTTTGGCGGCGCAACCGGGACCGGTCTTGGCTAGCGCGCAGCAGCAACTTTTTCAGGCCGCCGTGCCCGCCGCCATTGCTGTCAAAGAGCGCCACGAGACCAAATTGATGAGCGATCCCGCGGTACTGGCCGTCGGCATCGGGACCGGCAGCACGCCCGGTCAGCCCGTCATCGTTATTTATGTGGAGCGTGGCAAGCCGCACCGTGCTATCCCATCCGACTTGGAAGGGATACCAACGCGCATCATCACGACAGGCCGCTTCAAAGCCTCTGACTGGAACCCAAACGCGGTGAAACAGTGTTCGACAGCCGGCAAGAAGCCGCAGACCGCTATCCTGCCAACAGAGTAAACGAAAAATGGAGGGACAGGCCTCCTCGCCCCTCCTTCCCTACTTATCAAACGTGCAGGCGAGAGCGCTTGTGCCTACCCTATCTTCTTACTTGAAGAACTCCGACACGTTGGACGTTGCACTCGCCTTGCCCGGATAGCTGGCCAGTCCCAATGCCTGCAGCATCAGTCGCAAAGTGTTCTGATGTTGGTAGAGCGTCACGGGCTTGTACGCAGCCTTGGAATGCATGGGACTGATCGCCACCCAGGCCACTCGGCCGCCCCCATGCGTGTTGTCATTGGCTGATTCATCAAACACGATGATCAGCAAGCCGTTCTGAAACGATGGATTTTGGATCAGCGGATTGATATGCGTCTTCAGCCAATTGTCCGCCGTTGCCAACGTGCAGTTGTGGGCATCGTTGCAAATATTGGGCGTGATGAAGGAATAGGCCGGCAGGGTATTGTTCGCCAGCTCCTTGGCGAATTGGCTGAACGGCACAAGGTTCATTTTCTGGATTGAACTGTTGACTACGTCAGAAAAATAGGAAAGCGGACAGTGCCTCCGGACCTAGCTGCCCGTGTCGGGACTGATGTAGCCGGCATAAGGCAGGCCCTCTTCGTACGATTTCCACGTCTCGCGGCAGTGAGTAGGTGCCGCACCACGTGGTCGGCTGTCACCGTCCCCCTAAAACTGTCGTTGGTAATAATCATTTGCCCGGTCGCCAGCATGAAGTAGTTACCGATAGAGGGATGGGTGTTGGCGTAATACTGCGTGGCCAACCCGTACTTCTTAGCCAGGCTGTTGAGGTAGGGCATGGAACTGTTGCCGATGACGCTTGGGTAGTTATGATTCTCTTCCACGACTATGACAACATGATTGAAAGCAGGCAGAGCAAAGCCCGGGACACACAAAACTGCCAACACAAGGACTGCACATGGAGTACAACGCATGAGGACAATACTCCTGAGGTGAAAGTGTATAGAGCTGGTATTGCTGCTTGATTAGCGAAGCGCTGATTTTTTTCCGAGCACAGCCAGAGGGGAGTAGCGGGTCAAGAAAATTTGAGAGTAGAACCTTTTCACTTTTGTCTAACCAGCTCCAGGTGGAGCGAAGCAAAGCAGTTACGGGGCCCAGTCGGCGATAAAGATGTTTGTTTCGTGCGGTACTTTGCCATTGCGGCCGGAAGCCCAGACCAGTTTTTTGCCGTCGGGACTGAACATCGGGAACCCATCAAAACCGTCCGTGTAGGTGATTCGCTCTAGGTTTGTCCCATCTGTAGTCACGGCATAAAGCTCGAAGTTGCCCATGCCGCCAGTCGAGCCCACATTCGACGCGAAGATGATCCGCTTGCCCTCGGGAAAGAAAGAGGGCGCGAAACTGGCGGCGCCCAGGTTCGTGATCTGGCGTTTATCGCTTCCGTCGGACTTCATGATCCACAGTTCCAGATAAGTGGGTCGGATCTGGTTCTGCGCCAGCAGTTCCTTATAATCGCGAATCTCCTGCTCCGTCTTGGGATGATGGGCGCGATAAACAATCCATTTGCCATCGGGTGAGAAGAACGGTCCGCCGTCGTAACCCAGCTCGTGGGTCAATTGCTTCACATGCGAGCCGTCGGCATCCATGGTGTAGATGTCGAGATCGCCGTTGCGTAGGGAAGTGAAAACGATTTTCTTGCCATCATTTGAGATGGTTGCTTCCGCGTCATAGCCAGGCGTGGTGGTGAGGCGTTTCAGGTTCAAGCCGTCTGGATTGGCGGTGAAAATGTCAAAACTCGAATACACCGCCCAGACGTATCCCTTGGAATAGTCCGGCTTGGGAGGACAATCGGCTCCGCCCAGGTAGGTTGAGGAATACAGAATTTTCTTGCCATTCGGATAAAAGTAAGCGCACGTCGTCCGGCCCTTGCCATTCGATAACATGCGGACATCCGAGCCGTCCAGGTTCATGGTGAAGATCTGATCGCATTTCAGATTGTCGCGCGTCGACTGGAAGATCAGCTTCTTGCCATCCGCCGAAAAGTAAGCTTCGGCATTCTGGCCGCCAAACGTAAGTTGGCGGATGTTGTGGAGATGTTTTTCTTCCTGAGAGCCTGGGGTAGGTGCACTTTGAGACGTGTTCTGCTCAGCGACAGCGAGGCTCGCGAGAACGAGGAGAAGAACTAATAAAAGTTTGTTCATCTGATCCATAGATCCATGCCCTTCCGAATGCTGGCGGGACACCGGCGCTACACCTTGCGTCTGACCGCGGCCCTACCGCTCACTTCCTAAAATGATCCAGGATCGCCTCAGCTTGCGAGCGTGTGACCACAGCCGACAGCGCCGCTGCGTCGGCCTGCCGCACCGCTTGCACGCTGCCAAAGTGCTCCAGCAGGCGACGTGTGGTGCTCTGGCCTACGCCGGGGATCTCCATCAATTCTGTCGAGCGGTCCCGCATCTGGCGACGTTTGCGATGGAACGTCACCGCGAACCGGTGCGCTTCATCGCGAATCAATTGCACGAGGTGCAGTACCGGAGAGTGGTGATCCAGCGCCACAGGTTCATCTTCCTGCCCGTAGACATAAATGATTTCCTCGCGCTTGGCGATGGCCGCCAGCGGTTGGTTGATGGTCTCCAGCCAATCCAGCGCCTGGGCTGCTGCATGCAACTGACCGAGTCCGCCGTCGATCAGCACCAGGCTTGGCATCTTCCTTTTCTCTTCCTGAATACGTTTATACCGGCGAGTCACCACTTCCCGCATTGAGGCGAAGTCGTCGACCCCATCCACGCCCTTGATGATGAACTTCCGGTAGTCGGATTTCTTCATCTGCCCATCTTCCCAAACCACCATGGAAGCGACCGTCTCCGCACCCTGGATGTGTGAAATGTCAAAGCACTCAATGCGCCGTGGCAACTCGGGCAGGCCGAGCGCATCCTGCAGGGCCTCCTGGATCGCCTTCATGTTGGGCTTCATGACCCGGAAGCGCTGATCATAAGACTGCCTGGCATTGTTTCCCGCCAGGTCGATCAGAGAGCGTTTCTCACCACGCTGAGGAATAATGATCTGAACTCGCGTGGCTCGCGCACCTGCCGCCGCCAGTTGTTCGGAAAGCAGTTCCTCCAACATCGTGCCATCCTCGAATTCAACCGGAACGTAAATATTGCGGGGTACGTAGGGCTGGCCGATATAGAGCTGCTTCAGTAAGGCAGAGAAGAACTCCCCGGGATGGAAGCCCGGCTGTGTGGAGGCAGGTCTCGGACCTGCCTCACCCGGGTCGGAGACCTGGGCCCACACCTGTGGTGGTGCGAACTCCGGCAGATCTTCCCAGAAAAATTCCCGCCGATCCAGCACCTTCCCGCCCCGCATGTGGAACAGATTCACGGCCAGCATGCCATTTTCGTAGTGATATCCGAAGACATCGGCATCATCGCCCTCGACCGAAGTGATGCGCTGCTTTTCCTGCAGCTGTTCGACAGTCGAAATCAGGTCGCGATATTTCGCTGCCCGCTCGTACTCCTGGTTCTCGGCAGCCTTCGCCATGCGTTCATGCAAAGAGCGCGAGAGATCAGTCTGCCGGCCTTCCAGGAACAGTTTCACGTCGCGCACCGCTTCCAGGTAGACATCCGCAGTCGTCAGGCCTGCGACGCACGGTCCCAGGCAGCGTCGAATGTAATACTGCAAGCAGGGCCGCGGGTGGGTGCGCGTCAGGTCTACCTGGCAGGATGGAATCAGAAAGTGCCGGTGGATCAAGTCCACAATACGGTACGCGAGATTGGCGGGGAAGTACGGCCCATAGTAAGCGCTGCCATCTTTCTTGAGCCGACGCGTCACATACACGCGCGGATAGCCTTCACCCAGCGTGAGTTTCACATAAGGATAGGTCTTGTCGTCGCGCAGCAGGATGTTAAAGCGGGGCTTCTTCTGCTTGATGAGATTGTTCTCGAGCGCCAGCGCCTCCTTGTCATTGGCGACGACAATGTAGTCAACATCGACAGCCTCGCGCACCAGCGTGCCGGTCTTGGCGTCCTCCACCCTGGCTTCATGAAAATAGGAGCTGACCCGGTTGCGCAGGTTCTTGGCCTTGCCCACGTAAATGACCTGGCCTTCGGCGTTCTTGTAGAGGTACACGCCGGCAGCGGTGGGCAGGGTACGGATTTTCTCGAGTAAAGCCATGCGAAGCGAAATTCGTGTAGATTTATTCTAGTGGAAAGCCCAACATCGTGGGCCAATGCGCCCGGGCGATACTTGTTTGCCTGTTTTCCTGGCGCTCCCAAGTAATGATTGGGTTGCATTATCGCGATCGGATTTCTCCGGGGATGCCCTACGCCATTGATCCTCATCACGTGATTGCGCTTCCCTCTGGTCGCGACAGACGGAGGCGCATGATCTTTGTCATTGCGGGAACAGTCGTGGCGCGCGATGCTTATCAGGTTGCTCTGAAGCGGAGGACTATCCCCGCATGGGTAGGCCAGTCATCATACGCGGAATTCCAATCGTTGTTGTGCTCCTCGTCTCGATAGCCTGCAGCGGCCCGCAAAAGTCAGCGCAGCCAAGTCCTTCCACTGCTAGCCACCCCATCAGCGGTGCTGAAACGTATGCCGCCTATTGCGCCAGTTGCCATGGGGCAGAGGGCAAGGGCGACGGACCGGCAGCGCCTGCACTCAGAGTCCGCCCGCCGAACCTCACTGTGCTGGCGAAGCGGAAGGGAGGCAGGTTCCCCGAAGGCGATATCTACCAGGTCATCAAGTGGGGCGGGGGAATCACCGGACACGGGTCCAAGGAGATGCCCGTCTGGGGTACAGCCTTCAAGACGGCGAGCAACACCGATGAGGCGGAAGTCAATGCCCGAATCCAAGCGTTGACTCAGTACCTCGAATCCATCCAGACTCGGTAGGAATTTACATTTAACCGCCGAGGTCGCGGAGTTCGCTGAGATCTTCTTGCGTCTGCGTTCTCAGCGATCTCTGCGGTGAATGTTTCTTTCCGAAACTACCTGATCGTAACCGCCTGCGGGAACGCACGCTCGGCTACCATCTTCAGAGCCTGAGTACCGCGCACCTCATCGTCGAACAGCGGCAGCACAGCGCGGACGTTGTCGAAGTCGCGCCAGATCTCCTGCATGTAGGAATCCTGCATAGCCACCCGGTTCTTCACGAACTCGGGTGAATCGGGCCGCACCTGGTCCTTCTGGATCACCATATTTACCACCACCCCACCCACCGGAATCCCGAAATCGTGGAACCAGTTGATGAAGCGCTTGATCACGGCGATGGGGAGTGCTTCCGGGAGCGTGACAAAAAAGAAGGCGGTCTGCTCGGCGTCAGTGAGCAATTCGCGGGCGTGGCCGATGCGTTCACGGAAGGACAGCAGGTACTCCATCAGCGGGTCCGCTTCTTTTTTCTTGGTGAAGGAGAACAGCTCGCGCAGTGACTGCGCTTCTTCGCGCGACTTCACCATCTTGTTGACCCACATCGAATACACCTTGCTCATGCCCAGCAGGAGGCGGGCGTTGGCCGTGGGCGCGGTGTCGAACACGTAGACGTCGTATTGGTTCTTGAACATAAGGTCCACCATGTTTTCGAACATCGCCGATTCTTCGAATGCGGGATTCATGGTGGCGCTTTCCACGAAGGCGTCCGCCTGCGTGGAAATTTCCGCAAATTTTAGAAACCAGCGGATCTTGGTTTTGATGTCCTGCTTAGACCGCTCGATGGTCTCTTTGGTGTCGATCTCGTAAGCCCAGAGGTTGGGGACGCCTTTGACCGCCGTCGGCTGGCCGTAGACGTTCTGATCGAGCAACCCGCTCAGGCTGTGCACCGGGTTGGTGGAAGCCAGGATAGTACGCCGGCCCTGCTGCGCCATTTGCATAGCCGTGACGCCCGCCATCACTGTTTTCCCCACACCGCCCTTGCCACCGAAAAACAGGAACTTCAGCTTGGGATGCACTCCCACAAATTCCGTCAAATTCTGCTTGATCTCCGACATGTCAATGTCTCCCGTTCCCGTACATCAACCCGGCCAGCTTTTCGATCATGGGTAATCCCGTGACGTCCCGTTCCAACTCGGGCACCCGGGCAATCACCTGGCTGCCGAACGTCTTGTCAATTTCTTCCAGGTAGCGGCCCTGCATCTTCATGCGATTTTGCAGGTACGCCGGAATACCCTTGCCGACCAGATCCGCTGGCAGCACCCGGTTGACCACGTAGCCGGCGATCGGCACGTCGAACTTGGAGAACAGCTGCGCTGCCTTCGACGTGTCGAGGATGATCATCTCTTCGGGCACGACCACAAAAAAGAATGCCGTCTTCTGCCGGTCGGTGAGAATGCTGGAGGACTGGTTGATGCGGTTCTTGATGTACTGCAACTCGCTCAAAATGTGATCTTCTTCCGTGCTCTTCTGCCGCTTGATGCGCGCCACCATCTCCTCATGCTCGCGCATTTCCTCACGCAGC
>DATEPX010000241.1:0-74155 GCA_035272945.1 Terriglobales bacterium | reverse complement strand
GTTCAAGCCGCGAGCGCCCAATTCTGCTGCGTATCGAGACCAAGGCTGGTCATGGTGCGGGCAAACCCGTCACCAAGCTGATCGAAGAAGGAACCGACGTCTACTCCTTTCTGTTCTGGCAACTGGGAGTAAAGCCGTAGGCTAGCGCCGGCATCTTGCCGGCAGATGACAATTGTCCGGAGGCGGGTCGCAGATCCACCTTGCCGGGGTCACAAACCCGGGCCCACCCATCAAGTTGTCCTTCCCAAAATGGGAACAAGACTGCCGCTCTAAGGTTTGACCCTGTCCCCCTATCGTGTTATAAAAACTCGTTTTGTGTCGTGTCCATCGCGGAGAATCCGGTTCCGAGGGGCCGGCGCGAAACCTTTATCCGACGCGGCCAAACCCAGCACTCCTGTCAAGTCTTGCAAGTGGAAGCGTGCTCGGAATTCCGACAATGCGCTCTCCCGTCTTTTGCATCTGAGAATCGTCGGGACGAGTTGTGTTCCGGAGATTAGTGCCTTAGACACGTAATTATCCTGATCAAAGATCTGTTGGAGGGTTTCCTATGCGCACCTGGCTCGCAACAACTGCGTCCCTGGGCTGCCGTTTCGCGAAAGCCGGCGCCGCAGCTTCCCTGATGCTAATCGCTGCCGCGGCTATGGGCCAACCGTCCACCGAAACGGCCGGTGGCGAGGCCAGCCTGAAAGTTCCTGATCTCTCGTCGGTTCAATTCCTGGGAGTGAATGGACACCGCTTGTTGCTGGTTGGAATTCTGTTCTGCCTCTTCGGCCTGCTGTTCGGACTGGCTATTTACAAGAGACTGAAGAAGCTCCCGGTGCATCGCGCCATGCGCGAGATCTCCGAGTTAATTTACGAGACCTGCAAGACCTATCTCGTCACCCAGGGCAAGTTCCTGATGCTCCTCTGGGTCTTTATCGCGGTCGCGATTATCCTGTATTTTGGGGTGCTGGCCCCGGTTCCAGGTAAGCCTCTCGCCGTCACTCTGCCGATCATCCTGGCGTTCAGCATTGTCGGAATTGCGGGCAGCTATGGTGTGGCGTGGTTTGGCATTCGGGTGAACACGTTCGCCAACTCCCGCACCGCATTTGCCTCTTTGGGTGGCAAGCCATTTCCCTGCTATCAAATTCCGCTGCAAGCCGGAATGAGCATCGGCATGATGCTGATCAGCGTCGAGTTGCTGATGATGCTGATCATCCTGCTCTTTATTCCCGGAGACTACGCCGGACCCTGCTTTATTGGCTTCGCAATCGGCGAGTCGCTGGGTGCCGCAGCGTTGCGTATTGCGGGCGGCATCTTCACCAAGATTGCCGACATCGGCTCCGATCTGATGAAAATTGTCTTCAAGATCAAGGAAGACGATGCCCGCAACCCGGGCGTAATCGCCGACTGCACTGGCGACAACGCGGGCGACTCGGTGGGTCCCAGCGCCGATGGCTTTGAAACCTATGGCGTAACAGGAGTCGCGCTGATCACCTTTATTCTGCTCGCGGTGAAGAATCCCACCGTACAGGTGCAATTGCTGGTGTGGATCTTCGTGATGCGCGTGGTCATGCTGATTGCCAGCGCCGCCGCGTACTTCATCAATGCCGCGATCGCCAAGGAGCGCTATGGCAACGCCGACGAATTCAATTACGAAGCGCCACTGACCTCTCTGGTGTGGATCACTTCGATCGTTTCCATCATCCTGACCTACATCATCTCGGCTCTAATCATTCCCACCCTGGGCGGCGACACAACCCAGTGGTGGAAGCTGGCAACGATTATTTCTTGCGGAACTCTGGCCGGGGCGGTCATCCCGGAACTGGTCAAGGTCTTCACCTCAACCGAATCGCGTCACGTCAGAGAGGTTGTGATCTCCGCGCAAGAAGGCGGAGCCTCCCTCGACATCCTGTCTGGTTTTGTCGCCGGTAATTTCTCCGGCTACTACCTGGGACTCACCATGGTCCTTTTGATGTCGATCGGTTATTACATGAGCACCATGGGTCTTGCGGCGCTGATGGTGGCTGCTCCTGTCTTCGCTTTCGGCCTGGTAGCGTTTGGCTTTCTGGGCATGGGCCCGGTGACAATCGCGGTGGACTCGTATGGGCCGGTCACCGACAATGCGCAGTCTGTCTATGAACTCTCGCTCATCGAGCAAGTGCCCAATGTGCAACAGGAGATCAAGAAGGACTTCAACATCGATGTGAAATTTGATCGCGCCAAGGACTTGCTGGAAGCCAACGACGGCGCCGGAAACACCTTCAAGGCAACCGCGAAACCGGTATTGATTGGCACTGCCGTAGTCGGCGCCACGACCATGATCTTCTCCATTATCATGGCGCTCACCAACGGGCTTTCCACTAATGTGGACAAGTTGTCGCTCCTTCATGCGCCCTTCGTGCTCGGCCTGATCACTGGCGGGGCCATCATTTACTGGTTCACTGGTGCATCGACGCAAGCGGTTACGACGGGAGCCTACCGTGCGGTCGAGTTCATCAAAGCCAACATCAAACTGGAAGGCGTGGAGAAGGCCTCGGTCGCCGACAGCAAGAAGGTAGTCGAGATCTGCACCCAATATGCGCAAAAGGGCATGCTGAACATCTTTATCGCGGTGTTCTTTGCGACCTTGGCCTTCGCCTTTGTCGAACCGTTCTTCTTCATCGGCTACCTGATGTCGATCGCTTCTTTCGGCTTGTATCAGGCGCTTTTTATGGCCAATGCTGGCGCCGCCTGGGACAACGCTAAGAAAATTGTGGAGGTCGAACTGAAGCAGAAAGGCACTGAGCTGCACGCCGCAACAGTGGTTGGAGATACGGTAGGCGATCCCTTCAAGGACACCTCCTCGGTCGCGCTTAATCCAATTATCAAGTTCACCACGCTATTTGGATTGCTGGCGGTGGAACTGGCGGTTTCGCTCACTCACGAAAAAGGATCAGGCCTGAGCCACATTCTGGCCCTGGCATTCTTTCTGGTATCGCTGTTCTTCGTACACAGGTCGTTCTACGGGATGCGAATTGCAAGTGCTCAGGAGGAAGACACAGTCCAGCGCGCAGCCGCTGACTGATAAGTAAGAAAGCGAAGCAACCGGCCGTCGAGTCACCCACAATACCGGCAATAATCTAGCTGCTAGCTTCTGCGGCCGGCTGCTTCTTCAAAATTCGGGCCTCCAATTCCCTGCCGTTAGGCCGCTTGACGTAAATCTTGTCAGCGTCCAACCGGACCGCCACGGGCGCGCCTTTTCTCAACTCCCCGGGCCGGTAGTCCCCGCAGTTTTCCGGATCATAAGCGGCCGTATAGATCGAACCGGAAAACTTCACCACGATAAAAGCCGTCTTGGGCGCCGCGTGAGTCTGCCGTGACATCATCACATCGGCCTCCGCCTGCAGCCAATCCTCATCTGCATGTCCGTCCACTCGGCCACGTTGCTCCCACAATTCGCGCGCACGACGTGTGATCGCTTCCTGAACATCGGTGTCGTATCGGGTTTGGCTGGTCTTTGCCGCGGCTGGGGGTTCAGCGCAGAATTGCATGACGAAGTGCTCCTTAGCGAGCGTACTCATCGGCAAGAGTATAACTTTTTCTTAGCCATACCGCGTTGTCAACGATATGCGATGAATGATCGTTTTCCGAAAAAGGCTGCCGTCCTGTCCCCGTTATCCCAACTTCGCCGGAGGACGCACCGTCCGAAGGCAGAGGAAGCCACTGTATTAGGAAATTAGTGTTGCTCAACAGTTGGAGACGCAGCAAGCCACGTCTCTACCACAATCTCGGTTCGTTCTAGAATGCAGGGCTAAAGGCCCTGCGCCACCCAACGCTATGCATTTTGTCTTCGAGCAGATACACCCCTAATTGACCAATCTGAGATCATACTGCCTACATGTTCATCGGCCACTTCGGTGTCGCGTTAGCCGCCAAGCGGGTTGCTCCCAGAACTTCCCTAGGCACACTCATCCTGGGAGCCCAGTTCCTGGACTTGCTGTGGCCCATCCTTCTCTTGCTGGGCATGGAGCACGTGCGTATTGCGCCCGGGATCACCAAAGTTTCACCGTTCGACTTCTACGATTATCCGATTTCACACAGTCTTGCCACTGCGACCGGCTGGTCCGTGCCGGTCGGCGGAATCTATTTTCTGGTGCGGCGCTATGCCCGCGGATCATGGAATGTTGGCCTGGCTGTGCTCAGTCACTGGGTGCTTGACTTCCTCGTGCATCGTCCCGATCTGCCCCTGTGGCCGCGAGGTCCGTGCGTAGGGCTTGAATTGTGGGATTCCTGGGCGGCGTCCAGCGCACTGGAAGTCTTGTTCTTCGGAGCCGGACTGGCGATTTATCTGGCCACGACGGCGCCCAGGGATGCTATCGGTCGCTACGTCTTCGGGCTCCTGATGGCCTTACTCTTCTTGGGATGGATAAGCACGCTACTCAGCGGACCTCCGCCCAGCGTGAACGCCCTGGCCTGGGGGGCTTTGACAATGTGGATTACCGTCCCTTGGGGCTGCTGGGCGGATTCCCACCGGACGGTGAAGCTTCCTTTGCCGGCTTGAGGGTGCGCAGAAAAGAAACAATTTGCCAGCGCTGCGTCTCGGGCAAACGGGCGAACGGCGGCATACCTTTCTTCACATTGCCGTTGGTGATCTTCCAGAAGAGCGCGCCATCGCTTTGCTTTTGCACTTCCGGTGTTTGCAGGTTGGCGGCGTCTTCGATCCCAGTACCATCCTCCCCATGACACTCACCGCAGCTCCGCAGGAATAATTTCTTTCCTCCGGCTGCTGCCTGGGCGTTTCCTGCCAGCGGGTTCTCCTTGGTCGCGGCCTCCGGAGGCGCAACAAACTTTGGGTCAGTTTTGGAGTGCGAGTTCTGTCCAACGGCCAATGCGGCCGCCCCGGCAAGAACCAGCAGAACGAAAAGCTTCACGGTCTTCCTCTCAAGAATCGTGCCAGCCTGCGACCGAAGCCGCGCACTTCGTAACTATATCCGAAGCGAAGCAGGACGGGGTTGCTCTCGCGAGTGAGGCCGACCGCCGGGGAAAAATGCAGCCAGGCGTTGTCGCTCACCTGCCATGAGATGACGGGGCCCAAGTAGTGCGTTGTATTGTGCAGCCCAAAACCTTCCGTGCTGCCCAGTCCGCCATACAACTCCAGGCCCGCGGTAAAGTTCTCGCGGCAAAAGCGGCACTGCCGGTCAGAAGCCATGGTACTCAGAGGCCGGGAAACACCGAGTGCATATCCGAATTCAAAGCCTTCGCTTGCGGAAAGGTTTTTCTCGACAATGAAGTTTTCTGACACGTTCCAGCTATGCGTGTTACTGGATAGAATCAATTTGGCTTCGAGTTCATGGGAACGCTCTCTGACCAGCTCCGCGTTGGGTGCGCCGAAATCTGGAGTGTTCCCCACGATTTCCTTCTGAATGCGCGTTGCCTCGTTCACATTTTCATACTCGACATAAAGCACCGGATTGATCCAATGCTCCCGCATCAGAGGCCGGAAACGGTTCTCCAGCCGCCAGCCAGTAAAAACCGCGCTGTCCCCGCGCGTGGATTGGCCCTCCAGGTAGAACTCTGTCGTCCACCAAGCTTTTGCTCCGTATTCCAGCTCCAGGTAGGGCGCGAAGTAGGCCTTCTGGCCAGCACGGGGCACGCCGATGGTGCTGCTGGTCGCAATCTCCAGGTTCCGGGGTTCTTCCAGATGATGATCGTAGGTGACAAAGTACGGAGCTTCCTGGGCCAAAAGGAATGATGAGAGCAGGATCGTGAGTACAAGGATGAATCGGCGAAGAAGGCGCATAAACGAGCTCTCAGTTGCAACTGAGTTGCATTAGTAGCTTTGGCACTAACTTTAGATCACTGTGACGAGCCGGTCAACAGAGACCGTGAATTTTTTGTTGCAATTCGCTTGCAACTACTTGCAACTACGCAGGTAAGTCTCGCGCCGCGGCTGAGGTCCGGCATTGGGCGCAATAACCACCCACCTCCAGACGGGTCACAACGATGTGGAAATGACATTCCCTCTGGATCTGCCCCTTTAAGCGGTCGAACAGGTCGCTTTCAAACTCGGTAATTTTGCCGCAACGCAGGCAGGCCATGTGGATGTGATCGCGCTGAGGACGGCGTTCGTAAAAGTGCTTCTCCCCTTCCAAGTGCATCAGGTCGAGCTCATCAATCAAGCCGTGACGCTTGAGCAATTTCAACGTCCGATAAACCGTGACTCGATCGACGCCCGGATCGAGCTTGCGTGCGTGACGCAGGATTTGCGCGGCGTCCAGGTGTTGCTTGGCCGTCTCTACGACGCTGAGGATAATGCGGCGCTGGTGAGTCATACGCAGACCGCGTGACATCAGCTCAGTCTGCAGCCTTCCGGGTGTTTCAGTTTGCGGCAAGGGCATGGTAGGAGCCTCGAGTTATTGCAACTGACTTGCAGCTAATCTTAGCCTCCACTCTAGCTTCAGCCAATGACTAAGACAGATACTCGAATCGGTTCAATAGCCCTTCATCTTATCCCGTACGCTGTGGGCCAGCTTCTCGATCTGTTCGGCTTTCTTGATGACCTGCAAGGAAAGGACGTTCTCGTTGGACTTGTCGACGTATTCTTTCAACTCGGTGGACAGCCTCAGCAGGTTCTCCGTGTCTCGTTTCAGGGCTTCCTGACGGTCTTTGTTCAACCTCTTGGCTTGTTCCCGCTGAAGCTTTGCCTCTTGCTCATCCGGATGTTCTGACGGATGTTGCCCGGGTACAGGGTCCCCCTGCGACCCGGCTAATGAGTAACCTGGGCAAGCAGCGAGAACAGCCACTACCAGCAGGAGAGAAAAGTATTTTTGCAGCACGATGACCTCGAAGCGTTCCGAATAATACTAATTATAGGGACCTCTCCACAGGCCCGGAATCTGCTGTGCAGTTGCTATAATCGCGCCTCAATGCTTGTGGCCCTTACCAACAGGATCGCTATGCCGCTGGAGGAGCGCCTGCGCTCCCTGCTCGTGGACTGGGGACAGGACTGGGCCAACTTCCTGCGACACGAGGTGCCCAAGATCGTTCTCGTCATCGCAGGCGCAGTTGTGCTCACTCGCATCGTGCGTGTGCTTACACGCGGGATGACCGCCTTACAATCGCGCAGACTCCCACCCGGCTTTCGCGCCCAACAACTTCAGACCTTGGCCGCAGTCATCAACAGCATAGGGACATTTGTCATCCTGTTCGTGGCCACCTTGCAAATCCTTCCCCTGCTGGGCCTCAACCTGGGACCCGTGCTGGCCAGCGCCGGGATTGCGGGACTGGCCATTGGTTTCGGCGCGCAAACCCTGGTCAGGGATTTCATCAACGGCTTCTTTGTGCTGCTGGAGGACCAATACAACATCGGCGACACGGTTCGCCTCGCCGGCGTGAAAGGTACCGTCGAGAACATGACCCTGCGCCGAACCGAGCTGCGTGATGATGATGGCACGGTCCACATCATCCCCAACAGTCAAGTACAGATCGTTTCCAACATGACTCGTGACTGGACGCAGGTTGCACTCCATGTTTCTGTGGCCTACAGCGAACCAACCGACAAAATCATCACTCTGCTGGAACAGGCCGGCGACGACATCGGTCATGATCCGGCGTGCGAACAAGACATCCTCGCTGACGTGCAGGTGCCGGGCATCGAGCGGGTGGCCAACGGCGAGGCCGAGTACCTGGTCCTGGTCAAAACCAAACCGAATCGGCAATATGCCGTAAGCCGCGAGTTGCGCCGAAGGATCAAGGAGATCTTCGAGAAGAACAATGTCCAGGCTGGAATCCCGGGTCGCGTGTATGTCAAAGAAGTGACCGCCGACGGCAAGCCGCACCCAACGTCAAGCCACTGACCCGAATTGGGAAGCATCTATCGCCTACGTACTTTTATGCTGTTGCAGCCGCAACCCCCATGTGCTACCTTGCGGGTTATAACGTAGAAGGTAATCCGCTGCTGCGGTTTGCAGCCTTCCCCAAAACCTGCTGGAGCAGCGGGCAGAGCAGTCGGGTCTGTTGTGTGTCTTTGGAGGAATAGGAAATGCTGCAACCACGACACTGGCCAATCGATCTGATCTGCTCCATGGTGATGATGCTGTTCCTGCTCGGCCTCGCCGGCTATGCGCTGGTTCAGCATTTCCTCCATTGACGCTGCGCGTTGCAGTGCCACTCCGGTCCACCCGCATCCCTGTGCTAAGCTCACCTCTTAACCCATGCAGGGGCGGAGGTTGGTTGTCGAATCCCAAGACAATCGGGACGATGTATGGGCTGTTGGGCATGTTGTCTTTCAGCCTCACCTTGCCGGCCACCCGCGCTGCCGTTCTCTACCTTGATCCTTCCGTAGTGGCGTTCGGACGGCCGCTGCTGGCGGGATTGCTCGCGGCGATTCTTCTGCTCGTCACCGGTCAGCGTAGTTTTCCGCGCCGTTACTGGAAGAATTTCGCGCTGGTGGTTCTGGGCGCGGGAATCGGTGTGCCGCTGACCTTCGCCTGGGGAATGCACAGCCTGCCTTCCTCTCACGGTGCCATCACGCTAGCGCTTTTACCCTTGGGAACGGCACTGGTGGCGACTTTACGCGCCGGAGAACGGCCGTCGCTACGGTTCTGGGCGGCGAGCGTCGTGGGGAGTACGGCGGTACTGGCCTTTGCCGAGCTCAACGGCGCGGGACACATCCAGCTCGGCGACCTTATCCTGCTGCTCTCGGTAGCCGCGTCGGCTTTAGGCTATGCCGAAGGAGCGCGGCTGACGCGTGTTATGCCAGGTTGGCAGGTGATGAGCTGGACGCTGGCAATCGCTGTGCCGTTGCACGTGGTTCCCTTCTTGCTCGCCGTTCGAGCTCACGGCCTGTCGGCACCGGCGAGCGCGTGGTGCGGGTTCATCTACATCACGGTCGTCAGTCAATGGACCGGCATGTTTGCCTGGCTGCGGGGTCTCTCGACCGGAGGCATCGCGCGCATCGGACAGCTCCAACTGGCGCAGCCTTTCTGCACACTTCTGTTCTCGTCGTTGCTGTTGCGAGAATCGATTACTCCTGCGATGCTGATCGCTGCCGCGATCGTCGTGGGCGCGGTCGCGGTCGGCAGAAACGCCAGCATCGAAACCCGGCAGGAATCTTTGCTGGAGAGCTCCGACGAACTGAAATCAGAAACCTAGCGAGGTGAGTCGTGGCCAAAGCAAAAGCTGCTGATCCCCCGCACGCGAAAGTTGGGCGGCCACACGTTCCGCCCATGTACGGATTAAAGAAAGACAAGAAATATCTTCCCTGGAGTCATGCGGAAGAACGTCTGGCGAAGTCCCGCAATTACTGGATTTGCACGGCGCGGCACGACGGGCGTCCGCATTCGATCCCGGTATGGGGCTTGTGGCTCGAAGGCGCATTGTACTTCGGCACAGCGCGCGCGTCGCGGAAGGCAGGCAACCTTGCGCACAAGCCAGCAGTATCGGTGCACCTGGAATCGGGGGACGATGTGGTGATTCTCGAGGGCGGTGGTCGAAGTCAGCGACCAGTCAATGTTCAAGAAGCTGGATGCGGCCTCGCGCGCGAAGTACAAGATGCCTCTCCTAGTCGGGCCGGAGAACGTGATTGATTCCGTGCGGCCGAGAATCGCGCTGGCCTGGACGGAAAAGAATTTTCCTTCTGACGCCACGCGCTGGGAATTCAGTCCAAACTGATGTAATTCCATTTCTGCTTTTGTGGGGACGGGTGACCCGTCCCGGCGGGTCGAAGACCCGCCTCCGCACCATCATTGCCTGCAGACCATGCACACCGGTGCACACCGCCGCTGGTTTGACTTTGCCAAACTTTCAGAGTAGGGTTCGTCTGTCGGGTACAGTTTGTTTCCACACCTAGAAACCCTTCCCGTCTGATCGACGCGTAAATCATAAGGAGGTTTATGCAAAGACTTACTAGCTTCGTGTTGGGCCTTTTTCTCTTTATTGGAGGATTGGCCACGGCTCTAGCGCAAGAAAAAACTGATGGCCTGCACCAGCCGCCGAAAGTCCTGGTCATCGCCCGCGAATTCCTGAAGCCGGGCAAAGCCGGGATGACCCATCAGAAATCCGAAGCAGCCTTCGTCCAGGCATTTGCCACGGCGAAATGGCCGACTTATTATCTGGCAATCAATTCGATGTCCGGCAAACCGCGTTCGCTGTTCTTGACCGGCTACGATTCTTTCGAGGCAGTTGAAAAGGACAACAAAGCGGTGGAAAAAAATGGCACTCTCACCACTGCGCTCGATCGCGCCTCGCTCAATGATGGCGAACTGCTGAGCGATTTCGATCAGGGCGTATTCGTCTATCGCGAGGACCTCAGCCTGCACGCGGCGACGGATATCCCGCACATGCGCTACTTCGAAATTATGAACTTCCGCGTGAAACCCGGGCACGAGAAGGAGTTCGAAGCGCTCGCCAAAATCTACATCAACTCCTACGACAAGGTTCCTGACACACACTGGGCCGCGTACGAAGTCGCGTACGGCTCACTAGGCAACACCATCCTGCTGTTCTCGCCGCTGAAGACAGCGTCGGAAATCGACCACAACTTCGTCGCCGGCAAGCAGATTGAAGAGGAGATGGGCGAAGATACGATGAAGAAGGCCCGCGAATTGGCGGCCGCCTCCATCGAGTCCAGCCAGACCAACCTGTTCAGCTTCGAGCCCAAGATGAGCTACGTCTCGCCCGAATGGGCCAAAGCTGATCCGACGTTCTGGCATGCCAAGACGGTTGTCGCTGCTGGCCCCAAAAAGGCTGCTGAAACCGCCAAAAAACAGTAAGCAGAGTTGCTGTGCGGCGCGGACACCGAGTCCGCGCTTTTTTTTGTGCGGCTTCTGTTCTGTGTGGCGCGGCCGCCCCCGCCCGCGGACTTTTGGACTCCAGGAAATGCTGCCACGGATCTCACGGATCAGATCCGTGCGTATCCGCGCAAATCCGTGGCGCCTCTTTCTCCAAATCAACAATCATCCGATGAATGGTCGCGACGGCAGGCGAGACCAAATCCACAGCGACGAGAGTTTCCCGGAAACACGCGGGCGGGGGCGCCGGCGCCACACCAAAAACAAAGCGCGGACAGGAGTGTGCGCACCACACGGGGTTGGGAGAATTCTGGGACTGCCGCTAGTTCTTGTCCTGGGCCTTAGCCTGCTTATCGTCCTCGGATTGCGAGTAGCGCGCGCGGGCTTTCACCCCGCTCCAATTGCGCGTGATGATCTCACAGGCGTCCTTGACCGCGCTGCCCAGAGTGCGGGTGGACTTGCTCATGATGGCGTCACCGTCGCGGTTGAAGACCACTACCTTGTTATCGTGCAAAAACACCTCTTTACCACCCTCATGGTCCATTAGAACGATATAGTCGGCTTTCTCCTTATTGTTGTTGATCGTCACCTGCGGACAGCGTTGATTAAAAGTCTTAATGATTTCCGCGGTCTGCGGGCGGTCACCTCCACCTGCGGCACCGCCAAAACCGCCTGCGGTTCCGCCAGTTCCGCCTTTCAATTCCCAGGACTTACTATCGGTGACGTAGACGCGCGGGTTATCCCCGGCAAAGCTGGTGGACAGAACAGCCAGAAGGAAACAACTGAGAAAGAGAGATTTCACGGTATCGCCTCCGGCACGGGCCTTGAAGGCCTCTGCTCTGCTTGGAACCCGGAACAAAGCCAATGGTTGCTCCCTGGAATTGTTGATTTTTGATTGTCGATTGTTGATTTAAGAAAAGCCGCTACGGATTTGCACGGACACGGATCATAATCGGTGAGATGCGTGGCTGCAGAGCCTCGCTCCGCTGGAAAGGGCAAAACCACCCCAGCCCGCCAAAACCGGGCGCGCCAGGGTGCCCCGGGGCGAAACGCCCGTCACACCATAAGAAAGCGCGGACAGGAGTGTCCGCGCCACGCAAGAAAACGTAACTACAGCGAGTTTACGAAGTCGAGAACGGCCTGCTGATCTGCGTCAGACAGATGCTTGAAGCGTTTAGCCGCCGGACGGGCTTCCTTGCAATGCCGCAGAATGGCGTCTCGCAGGGTGGTTGATTTTCCGTCGTGCATCAGGTGGTTGCGGAAGCGGACACCCCATAGCGGCGCGGTGCGCAGTTTGTTCTGAGCGTTTTGAAAGTGTTTAGGCGAGAAATTTCTCCACTGCGTCTGGTACATCCTGACCCCGTAGTGCTCGATCATCGGGACAACAATCCCGTCGCCGGTCCCGACGTTGTGCATCAGGAAGTCGGAATACGGGTAGAAGGTTTTCCCTCCCAGCGCGTCGGGAATGGTGTATGTGCCGCCGTTGATCTTGGTGCCTGCCGCTGCGGTGGTTAGAGTGCGCACGTGGCATGTGGCACAGCCGATCTTGTCAAAGAGTTGAGACCCTTTCTTGGCTTGCGCGGTGTCGGCCAGCTTGGCGTCGCGGGCAGGAGCTTTGGAGGCGCGAATGAAGCGCGCAAAATGGTCGACGTCGTCCAAGCCGTCAGGACCAGCCTGGTTATTCGGCTCGGTGGCCGTGTTGCAAAGCTTGGTGACTTCATCAGGGAAAAGGCGGGTCGTGATGCCCATTTCGTTCAAGTAGGCGTCTCCGGAGAATGATAGGAGACTGGCGTGTTGGTCCTTCCAGCCGAAACGCCCGATGCCGGTTTGCCCGGTAGCCTCAACGATGGGGACATAAATCGCCTGTCCGCAGATTCTGTGATGGGATTCTTCGCATTGTTTCTTCGCCAAGTCTAACAGGCTTTGGTCGGCGACGGCCTCGACGTAGCCGTCCCCCAGGAGGCCGAGCGACATGCGATTAGTGCGGATGTTCTCGGTGTTGGGAACATGCTCCTGGATTTCCGTATCTGGGAAGGCCGCGCTGGGGCAGATGGAGCGATCGTTCACCAGAGTGCGACCCTTAATGATTTCTGTTCCGTGAGCAATCGGGATTTCCGGATTGTGAAAAATGTGATCGGAACCTTGATGGCCGACCCGCAGTTCGGCAACCTGGCTGGTTCCGCCTGACGTCGGGTTTTGGTGACATTCGCGGCAGGATTGGGCGTTATAGAGAGGCCCAAGCCCATCGTCTACGCCTTCCGTCTCGTCGAATCTCGCCTGATCGGCTTGATGGGTGGCATCGTCCACTATTCCATTACTCTTGTTGTCGAATCCGGTTGGCGCTTCGGGATTCGGGGAGCTGGTAGAAGCAAGAGCAACGCTCAGAAACAACACGACTGCCAAGAGCTTCATTGAAGTCTTTCCTCTCTGGCGAAGGGCGCACCACGTAAATACCATTTAGGCGCGCCTAGAGACAAGTGCTTAGCAAGCGGCGCGGCGTTCAGAACAGGATGGCAAGATCTTGGATAACAGCGTTGGGAGGTAAAATAAATCATCTTTTACAGTAATTTAACATTATTTTCTTGTCATTTTCCTTGACAAGCGGCGGATTCGGCGTGAAAGTTGATCTAATCACCCGGGAGGCTTTATGTGCCAAAAGTGCTTCTCCGCGGTTTTTCGTGCGCAGTTAGGAATGTATCTACCGGTGTCCAACAAGGACTGGAACCGATGGCATCGCGGCGTCTTCTTCGCGCGATTGCGGCACCTGCCACTTCAGTAAAGTCTCTGAGATTTTGAATCTGCCGCGCGACTAAAGACAGGCCCCACGACAAAGGAGTAGGTAGAGTGAATACTAGCGCACCCATGGATTTCGGTGAGTTATACAGAAACGCCTTCGCCGAGAGCGATCTTAAGAAAAAGCTCATGTTGCTCCATGAAGTGCAAAGAGCTATCTGTGACTGGGAACAGAGCGATTACGGGACCCGGAAAGACAACCAACGCGAGCCAGAACGCCGGGCGCAGACAGGGATCTAAGTAATGCGAATTGAACGCGGACCCTACATTGCCGTGATCAGCCCCATGCGAGTTCCTGACCGTCACGCCTCCGTGCGCTTCCGGTACACGATCATTCGGCAGGCAACGGATCGGATGCTGATGATAGAGGGCTCCGCTGGCACCGAAAAAGAGGCCGGCGAGGTAGTGAAGCGTTACCTCGACAGGTTCCAAGAACAGCAGAAGCGGAACGCGTAAAGATCCTGGGAAGATAGCCGGGCCCGAGTTATATGAGGCCGCCGCGGCCTCTTGGCCTCAGCAAGAAGGGGCCGAACCGGGGCAGTCCAGACCTTTATCCCCTAAACTTTTCCTGGGCTGCTCCGCGTCGAGCTTAGGGGAAACCTCGCGCGTCGGACGCGCAGGGGGTGCTCTATTTGTTACAGTCTAATATTTTCCTCGGAAGAGCAGACTCGTCGACGAGGGCGCCCGCGCCACATGGCTGTCGGTAGAAACCGCATTTTATCACGTGCATAATCAGATTGTTTCTTCGACAGGGTGCCGCGATAATCTCGCCGTCATGGCAACCAATGTCGAGTTGTCGGAGCTGTCGTCCAGTAATCTTGCCGAGGCAGGTGCCCTACGCAGTCATAACTCCCCCCGGTTATCGCGAGTCGGGTCCGTTTCCCCTTAGGTCTCGTCCCCATGGGCGGCGGCGGGGTCGCCAGAGCCTGATCGATTGCCAACCTTTATTCGAAAGCCTGGTGGTCGGAAGGGTGGCTCGCTCCCAATGGTGTTCGTCACACCCAGCGCGGGCATAAGCTACTACGTCGAAGATGCTGAGCACGGCGTGCGCTAGGAGTCCTTCCTCATGGAGGACTTCATCCCTCACCTGCGAGAAACCTGCAATGTGGGAGGCGATCGAAAATCGACAGTAATTACGGGAATGTCGATGGGCGGGTAGGGAGCGCTGAAAATTGCATTCGCGCATCCCGATCAGTTCGCCGCGGTCGCGGTGATCCAGAACTCTTCGCTGCCGACAATCCCGCGAACCGGGCACGGACCAACGCACGCCGCATCCGCGAATCTGGTTTGCCGATTTACCTGGAGGTTGGCGACAACGACTTTGTCAATGCGCACGATGGAACCGAATTCTTGCATCGAGCGCTGTGGGACTTGGACACTTCCCACGAGTATCGACCGGTGCGCGGCGGGGATCATGGGGGCCAACGTTTCGTCCACGAATGCGTGAACTGTTCCGATGGCTGACTGCGGTCACGGCGACGGGTGAGCCGAGCGATGAGGAGCATGCCTTCAGCGTTGTTCGAGTTGCAGTAGATGCGGGAGAAGGCAGCGGCGGTGGACTCGACGACCCGCCGAAGGTTTGGAGTGCCGCCGAGAGAATCGGCGTAGGGTGGTCGGGTCGGAGACCCGACCCCACACACGAGCTTCGCGCCCGCGCCACACGGGCTACACAAACAGAGAAAAACGCGGACAAGAGTGTCCGCGCCACACCGGCAAAGCCGGACGGGCGAGGACGACCGTCCCTCCATAATTTCTCTACAGCGAACTCATGTTGGCCAGGAATTCTCCGTTCGACTTGGTTTTGCTGAGCTTGTCGATCAGAAGCTCCATGGCTTCCACGGGCGACAGCGGGTTCAGAACTTTTCTCAACACCCAGATTCGCTGCAGGTCTTCCTTCGGGATAATGAGTTCTTCCTTGCGGGTGCCCGAGCGCTGGATGTCGATGGCCGGGAAGACTCGCTTATCAGACAGCTTGCGGTCCAGGATGACTTCGCAGTTGCCGGTGCCTTTGAACTCTTCAAAGATCACGTCGTCCATACGCGAACCGGTGTCGATCAGAGCCGTGGCGATGATGGTTAACGAGCCGCCTTCTTCTATGTTGCGGGCCGCTCCGAAGAAACGCTTCGGGCGCTGCAGGGCATTGGAGTCCACGCCGCCGGAGAGCACTTTTCCGGAAGGCGGAACGATAGTGTTGTAGGCACGTGCGAGACGCGTGATGGAGTCGAGCAGGATCACGACATCGCGCTTGTGCTCGACCAGGCGCTTGGCCTTCTCGATCACCATTTCGGCTACCTGCACGTGGCGGGCGGCGGGCTCGTCGAAGGTTGAGGAGATGACTTCGCCTTTCACCGAGCGTTGCATATCGGTCACTTCTTCCGGACGCTCGTCAATCAGCAGGACGATAAGCACAATCTCGGGATGGTTCGTGGTGATGGAGTTGGCGATATTTTGCAGGATCATCGTCTTGCCGGCCCGAGGCGGCGAGACGATCAGGCCGCGCTGGCCTTTTCCAAGCGGCGTCAGCAGGTCCATGACGCGGGCGCCGACATTTTCGCGCGCAGTTTCCAGCTTGATTCGCTCCTGCGGATAAAGCGGCGTCAGGTTATCGAAGAGGATCTTGTTGCGTGCTTCTTCCGGTGATTCGAAGTTGACCGCTTCGATCTTGACCAGTGCGAAGTATTTTTCGCCCTCATGGGGCGGACGGACCTGACCGCTGATGGTGTCGCCGGTCTTGAGGTCGAACTTGCGGATCTGCGACGGCGAGACGTAGATGTCGTCGGGGCCGGGGAGGTAGTTGTAGTCGGGCGAGCGCAGGAAGCCGTAGCCGTCGGGCAGGATTTCAAGCACGCCCTCGGCAAAGATGTGGCCTTCTTTTTCGCTTTGCGCCTGCAGGATCTTGAAGATCAGGTCCTGCTTGCGCAAGCCACTCGCACCCGGCAGATCCAGAGTTCGGGCGATCTTGGTTAATTCCGTGATGTTCTTTTCTTTGAGTTCAGCTATGGTCATGGTCACCTACAGGAGATTTTTCAAGGGAGGTCGCTAAAAGGAGGATTTCGCTACACCGCGCGGGCACGCGGCGGGGCTGAATTCAGGCAGCCCGCCGCTGCGCCTCAGAAACGTTCTCCGGCTCGGAAAGGACTGCCTGCCGTTCCGAGTCTGCAATCCGATCCAGGACTTCGTTCATAGTCTCCTGGATACGGGTATTGGGTTTATGGAATTTCCGCGTAGCCTTGGACGCAAGCTGGCAGAGCATATACCGGTTACGCAGAGTCTGTAAAGCGTCAAAAACGCGATCAGAACGCATGATTTTGGGTTCTCCTAAATTTCAAGAGTCGGCCGGACTAACCCTGCCAGCCCTCGGGCAGCAACAGCGCAATCCCCGGGGGACAGGCTCCTTATTTATTAGATGGGCTTTGTACGGGATAGTTTCTTACACCCGTAATGATGCTCCGCAGTTTCCGAAAGTTGCTCAATTTTCTGGATTTGGCCCGTGTGAGCGGAGATTTGTTCCAGACGGCCTACAGAACAGGTACTTCTGAAAACAAGATAGATTAGCGAATGCCGGGCGAAGGGTCAAGGGGAAAATTCGGGCCGTTGCTATCCTGGGGAAGCGGGCTAGTGGCTGGCTGGATTCCATTGACATGGCGAGCCTTAGGGTATAGAAGCGGCACCACAGGAGGAGCGCCATGAAACGAACGATATTTTTGAGCCTCGCGGTACTGCTTTCCCTGCTGATCGGCATACCCGTCCGCGCCCAGGAAGGTACCCCGAAGAGCGACCAGCATAAGATGTCGGCAAAGAAGCGAATTCCACGACCTTGGAGAACGAAAGATGGTTTCCAGATAGCCAACGTTCCGCGCATTAGTGAGGACAAAGAAACAGAGTTCGCCATCGTGCGGCTGAGCGATGCCGAGTACAAGAAGTTCCAGGAAAATCCTAAAGACTGGGTCAACGACCACCACATCTTCAAGGCTAAAGTAAGGGAGATGAAAGCCCTCGGAACAGCCAAATCGGAGAAGGATCCGCCGCCGGACGAGACCTACTGGTACGTAGTCATCGGTCATTGGCCAGGCAGCACGGCAGTGTATACCACCTACTCTGCCACGGAGCCGTCCTAGACCGGTCAAAGATTCATGCGGTGCAGTAACTGACGTTGGAAACGTGTATCGGAGCGCAGCGGGTCCAAGGCGGGATCGAACTTAATCCACGCGAGGTAAAGATCTCGTTCGGAATAGGCCTTTTCGAGCCAGCGAAAGGCTTCTTCCTTTTCTCCCAAGGCGGTGTACAGGGTCGCGAAAAAATAAGGGGGGATGTAGGATCGGGTGGATTGATCCTTTAGACGGGCCAGAACCTTGAGGGCATTCGGCCGGTCACCTGCCTGAGCGTAGGCCCGTCCCAACCAGATGGTTCGAACCGCGTCTCCTCCGGACAGATCCAAGGCTTTCTGGAATTCATCAATGGCCTGCGAATAACTTCCTTGGCCCAGAAACGCATACCCGAGACAAGCGTGGGCGCCATCGAAGTTTGGCGCCAATTCGAGGGCCTTCCGGCATTGCTGGGCGGCGCGGTCATATTGACGGGCACAATAGAAAACCCAGCCCGCGGTGCTGTTGTTATGAGCAGAAAGAGGATCCAGCGTCTGCGTAGCCATGACCTGACCTGCCGCGTCTTCAAACCGAGTCATAGCGGAAAGAAATACCGAATAGATGCGATGGGCTTCGGCATCGCTAGGATTGAGTTCCAGCGCCCTCCTGAACTCCCTGTCGGCGCCAGCCCAATCCCAATCACCATAGAAAAGCACGGATGCAAGCGCCGTATGTGCATCGGCCAGCGAGTCATCCAGAGCAATTGCCTTGAGGGCATACGCTTTGGCTTTGGGCATGACTTCGGCAGCGGGACGGTCAGGCGTACCCCAGTAGTAATCGGCCAGACCGGCGTATGCCGGAGCATAGCTGGGGTCAAGGCGTATGGCTTGCTCGTAATATTCCCGAGCTTTCTTGCGCTGCTCGTACGTTCCAGTGTTCAGATAATTGGCCTTTAGATAAGCATCGTGGGCAGCGGGATTAACGGGGTGCGCCGTGGTGAGCCGCTCCTGTTCCTGGGGCGTGAGTTTGACGCGAATTTCATTGGCAATGGTGAGAGCCAGCTCGCGCTGCAGGGTGAGCAAGTCGCGGAGCTCGCGCTGGTAGCTCTGGGACCACAGCTGGGTGTCGGTGCTGGCATTAAGCAAGCGAGCTGTGACTTGGACAGTATCGCCCGACCGCTGTACGGAGCCTTCGACAATTCTGTCAACATTGAGCTGGCGTGCAATTTCCTGGAGAGGCTGAGGTTCCTTCTTGTAACGCATTACCGAGGTCCGCGAGATGACACGGCGCAGACCGCGAATCTGGCCTAGGTCGGTAATCAACGCTTCTGTCATGCCATCAGCCAGATAATCCTGCTCGGGATCGTGGGAAAGGTTCACCAACGGCAACACCGCGACGGATTCGACTTGAACCCTAGCTCCCGGAAACCATCCCTGGCGCCAGCCAATCCAGGTGATGGCCAGCATCAGGACGACAAGCGCGGCCAGGACAGCCATCCAGCGCCACCCCGCCTTGCGGCGCAACGGAACCACGTTAGTGGACATTCCGGTGCTCAGACGGCGCAGGTCGATCAGCAATTCTCGAACGGACTGATAGCGATTCTCCGCATCTTTCTCCAGGCACTTAAGAATAATGTTCTCGAGTACCGGCGATATCTGGCGAGTGACGGCGCTGGGCAACGCCGGCTGATCGTGGAGAATGGAGTCGATCAGACGGGTCATATGAGTTTCCGGGAAAGGACGAGAGCCGGTAGCGCTTTCGTAGAGGACAGCGCCCACGGCCCAGATATCGCTGCGGGTGTCGACTCCCTCGCCGCGCAGCTGTTCGGGAGCCATGTAGGGAATGGTTCCCATCGGTCCCCTTTCGCCGCCAGTTTCTGTAACCGCCGTCTTGCTGACTGGCTGGACCAGGCGGGCGAGGCCAAAATCCAAAATTTTCAGGCGGTTATCGGGCGTAATTCGGAGGTTTCCCGGCTTCAGGTCGCGATGCACAATATTCTGGCTATGCGCAGCGTCGAGGCCTTCCGCGAGCTGGGCTCCAAGAATGAGCACTTGCTTTTCCGGCAGGGGGCCCGCCGCCAGCTTGATATCCAGAGTCGTCCCGGGAATGTATTCAGTAACCAGGAAGTCGACACCATTCTCGGTACCAAAGTCGAACACCGTCTCGACGTTGGGATGATTCAGCTTGGCCAAAGCCAGAGCTTCCTTGCGGAAGCGTTTGCGGGCGGTTTCGTCGGCTAAGGCACCGGGAGGAAGGACTTTCAGCGCGACGTCGCGTTCCAGTTGCCCGTCGTGCGCGAGGTACACAACTCCCATCGCGCCGGCGCCAATCTGTTCACGAATTACGTAGCGAGAAAGCGCCTGCCCGATCATAGTTAAGGTGCTAACGCCGTTTGCTGGCATGTTACTACCTCGCACTGGGAGCGAAAAGACAATGGTGCGACAATGGTGCGAGGCATGACTTGAAATGCGTGCTCCAGTGTTTTGTTATGTCATCGAGGTGCTATCCATTGCGCTTTTAAGCTTAAAATTTCACATCGCTGAGGCTAGTGTCATCAGAGATATTCTTGCAAGACGCAGCGAGCCGAGTCTGCGGCGATTAGCAACGGGAAAAGATTAAAGGGAGAATGGCTTGCAGTAGCATGGGCACCCTGGGGCAGGGATGCTTCGACTCGGGCAAAAGCCCTCGCTCAGCAAGACGACCGGAATTGTGGACAAGCGATGAGCACCGAAACATCTGTGGCGATCGAACGCGGACCATCTGACGTGCCCGAAACTGCGCCAGGCCACGCGATAGGGTGGTACTTTGGGTTCTTTTTTGTGTCCGGCTTCTGCAGCATTCTGTACGAACTGGTTTGGCTGCGTCTGGCAATGGCCCAGTTTGGCGTTACTACCTCGCTAGTGTCCATTGTCTTGTCCATCTTCATGGCGGGTCTAGGGATAGGTTCGTGGGGCGGCGGCTTCCTGGTTCGCAAATACGGGAATCGGCTGACCTTTCCACCTTTGCGACTTTATGCCCTGTCGGAACTACTCATCGGCTGCTCGGCCCTGCTGGTCCCGCTGGAGTTTAGGTTGGGTGGTACGCTGCTTGAGCACTTCACGCGCAATATCTCGCAGTCCTCGCCGGTGTATTACCTAGTCGCGGGTGGCTGGCTGGCTTTCACTTTGATCCCCTGGTGCGCTTGCATGGGCAGCACGATACCTCTGGCCATGTTCGCCATCCGGAGCGATCAGCGGCAGGAGTCGCGACGCTCATTCAGCTTCCTCTATCTGGCAAACGTGTTTGGTGCAGTCGCCGGTGCTCTTGTCCCGTTGCTGCTGATCGAAGCCTTCGGCTTTAGCAGAGTGTTGCGGGTGGGAATGTTGCTGAACTTCATAATTTTCCTATCCGCATTTGCACTCACCTTCAGGGGAACGTGGGCCAGAAGAGCTGACGATCTCCAGACACCTTCCTTAGACAGCGAGCATAAGGCCGGAACCAGGTGTCTCTGGCTGTTGTTTGCTACCGGCCTCACCAGCATGGGAATGGAAGTCGTGTGGATACGGCAATTCACGCCGTATATAGGCACATTTGTTTATTCCTTCGCGCAGATTCTGGCTCTTTATCTGAGCGCCACCTTTCTCGGTTCCGCCATTTATCGAATCTGGAGCCGGCGGCACCATGAGGAAGGAGTGTTGGTCTGGCTGCTGGTCTGGCTGGCGGCGTTGTTGCCCCTTCTTAGCGCCGATCCCACGTTCAAGGTTGCGGACGAATGGCGCGTGCTGCTGGGCATCACAACGTTCAGTGCTCTGCTCGGATTTCTGACTCCGATGCTGGCCGACCGCTGGTCGGCGGGAGATCCGGATAAGGCGGGAACGGCTTATGCCGTCAATGTTCTGGGCTGCATCCTTGGACCCTTGCTGGCAGGATTCGGGCTTGTGCCGTGGTTGGGGGAACGTCGCGCTCTGATTCTGTTGGCGCTGCCATGGCTATTTGTTGGTTTTCCCGTCACGCGCGTGTGGAAGGCGCGAGCCCAGGAATTGGTTACTCCGCGCGCTTTCGCCTCCTACGCAATTGGACTGGCGTCCCTGGTGCTGGTGTTCGGCACCAAGGGCTATGAGAGGAATCTCCCTAGACGTAATCTGCTGCGAGACAGTACGGCAACGGTCATCGTTACGGGTCACGGAATGCAAAGAAGCCTGGTGGTCAACGGCGTTGGGATGACGGTACTTACTCCCATCACTAAGATGATGTCTGCTCTGCCGCTGGCGTTTCTGGACCATGCGCCGCAGAATGCGCTGGTCATCTGCTTCGGTATGGGGACAACTCATCGCTCCATGCTGTCGTGGGGAATTTCATCGACAGCGGTGGAATTGGTACCGAGCGTTCCGCGATTTTTCTGGTATTTCCATGCAGATGGAGCGCAGGTGCTGGCGTCACCACGTTCGCATGTGGTCATTGACGATGGGCGCCGATTTCTGGCGGGAACAACTGAGCAGTTCGATGTGATCGCTCTCGACCCGCCGCCTCCGCCAGAAGCGGCTGCCTCCAGCTTGCTTTATTCAAGCGAGTTTTATTCACTTTGCAAGCAGCGTCTCCGCTCCCGCGGAATCCTTCAACAATGGCTGCCAGGCTCGGCTGATATTCCCACGCAAGCTTCCGTGGCACGCGCCCTGAAAGAATCGTTTCCTTATGTGCGTTCCTTCATCGCCCATGACCGAGGACTGTGGGGGTTCCATTTTCTGGCCAGCCAGCAGCCTATTCCCAACCGTTCTGCCGCCGAATTAGCCAGCCGCATGCCAGCAACAGCAGCGGCTGATTTAATCGAGTGGGGACCGTACGCGAATGCGGCGCAGCAGTTTGGCGCACTCCTTAAGAATGAAGTTCCGGTCGAGCGGATCATCACCCAAGCTCCTGACGTGCCCGCGTTGCAGGACGACCGCCCGGTCAACGAATACTACCTGCTCCGCCGGTTTGGATCCTGGCGATATCCGGGCCATGCAAACGACTTTTCCAGGCAGCAGTGATCGGAACTTAAGTGAGGATTGCAGGATTTTCCAATTGTCGGGAATTCGGAAATCGGTAGATTTGAAAATTATTCAACCGAGCCCCTTCTACGCCCAGAACGTTCGATCGAGCGTGCGGTATCGGATGGCTTCGGCGATATGCTTGGGTTCGATCCCGGCGCCGCTTTCGATGTCGGCGACGGTGCGCGAGACTTTCAGGATGCGGTCGTGAGCGCGGACGCTGAGTCCCTGCTGGGTCATAGCGCACTGGAGGAGGCGTTCACAGGTCGGCGGAGAGATCACAGTCGGCGAATCCTTTAGACGTCGCGCGATGCGCGCCTCCGTTGCTAGTTTAGAATTCTCCGCCGGTTCCATCCGCGCCCTCTTGTTCCCGGATGTATTGGCGGACCTGCTCCAGTTCGAAACCCACGGTGGAGTCGGCGTACCCGCGCGGCGCCCATAAGGGTTCCCCGGTAAAGTTTCGTTCTTTCCCGCACCATCGCGCCACCGCCATCGCGCTCCTCCCTTTCAGAAACCCAATCACCGAGGCCACCGCGTGCCGGGGCCGAATCGCGATGCACATGTGCACGCGGTCCGGCATCAAATGCCCTTCCAGGATCTTGGCACTCCTTCTGCCGAGCCAGAGCATGGAAAATCTCCCCCAGATGATGACGTGTTTGCCCGCACATCACTTTGGGCCCTCGCTTGGGGACACACACAACCTGATGTTTACAGTCCTACTTCGAGTGGGATAGGCTTGGCTAAAGGTCAGACATTACATCCTCCTGGCAAGGACTCTCATCACGCTACCTTGAGGAGGATGTTATGCCGGAACCGTCAAACCCCATCGAGTCTCACTGGTCGAACCAGTGGCTTACCTAAAACCGAGTTATTAAAAACAGAACACTTGCGAGCTTATTGTTGTTTTGCCGTTATGGTATCCACTAGGATTCGACTATATCCAGCGCCACTGCTATTTCGCCGGAATGGTTGGGGACGGTGTACTACATGGCTAATGACGAAAAGCGAAGCTCGCAGCGCAGTCCCAGTCAGCTGGAGCTGGAAGAATCGAAACTGTGGCGAGTCGTGCTTCTGTTTGTGGTCTTACTCGCCACGGCCCTGGCCGCGTTGAGCTGGGAGCGGCTGCAGAATCTCCCTTATCGGTTGGGCGCAATTCCGGTTGGCCTGCTGATCATCGCCATCCTGTTCGCTGCCTATGCTTATGGACGGCGGCGCGAAGTTTCCGAGCTGAAAGTTCTGCTGCACGGGCTGCAGGACCGGGTGGGGGTAGTTCCCTCAGAAGAACAGCTTGACCAACTCAGCCAGGTCATCCGGCGCTCGCAGCGCAGTTTCAAGGAACTGATCGACAGCTTCGATGACGTGGCTTTTGCCATGTCGCTGGAGGGCATCCTGCGCACGGTGAACCGGCGCATGGCCGAGGCGCTGGGGCTTACTTATGGCGAGATCGTGGGACACCGGCTGGACGAATTCATCGAGGAGCCGCAACGAAGCATGGTCGAAGCAGGCTTGGGGCGGTTCGTCGAGAAGAGGCGTTGGGCAGGGTTCACCAAGGTCAAGGTGAAAAAGACCGGTCGGGTTGCTTACTTTGATTGCGTGCTCAATGCCATCTTGAAGGATGACGAAGTAGTTGGAGTCAGCGCGCTGGCGCGGGATGTGACCGAGGAGCGGCAAAAAGAAACTCGCTTCACGGAATTGTTTGAGACGCTACAGGAAGGCGTCTATTTCAGCACCCCGGAAGGAAAGCTGCTGGATGCCAATCCTGCGCTAGTCCACATGCTCGGTTATGAGAGTAAGGACGACCTGCTGGAGACGGATGTAACCGGCCTGAATTTTGATCCTGGGCAACAGCCGGTGCTGGGCCGCGACCCGGATGAAGGCGGCGGCGTGCGTACTCGGGAAATCACCGTACGCCGCAAGGACGGCAAAGCCGCCGTGTGCCTGGATAGCTCGCGCGCAGTTTGGGATCCCACCGGGAAAGTGATTCGGTACCAGGGCACTCTAGTGGACGTCAGCGAACAGCGGCAGATGGAAAGGCAGTTACGCCAACAAGAAGAGTTCCAGCGTCACCTGCTGGAAAGCTTCCCTGACTTGATCCTGGTGATCGATCCGGAGGAGCGTTACACATTCGCCAGCTCGCGAATTCGTGACACTTGGGGATACGACGCCGACATGTTGAATGGCAAGAAGGTCGGCGAAATCGAGGAGCAGTCACCGGAATTTCTGGAATTGTGCCGAGACGTGCTGTCCGGGAAGCGCGTGTTCGGTTTCTGTGAATGCGGGTTTAAACACAGGAACGGAAACTGGCGGACTCTGCGTGCCTCGGCCAGCCCCTTGTTCGACGCAGAAAATCACGTTCGGGGTGTAGTGATGTCGGTTCGCGATATCACGGTCGAGAAAAGATTGGAGCAGCAGATCATCCAGACCGAACGATTGGCCGCGATGGGACACATGATCGGCGGCTTCGCTCACGAATTGAATAATCCTCTGACCAGCATTCTTGGCCTCAGCGAGATGCTGCAGGAAACGGAAGTCAGCGAGCAATCCCGCAAGCACCTGACCATGATGCACGGGCAGGCTCGACGCGCAGCTGAAATCGTGCAGAACTTGATGTACTTTTCGCGGCCCCCAGCGCCGGGAAAAAGCAGCGTGAATATCGCGGAACTAGTACAGCGCACTTTGCATCTGCACGCTTACTCGTTGCGGAAGAACAACATCACCGTGGACTACCTATCCGACACTGCCCTGCCCTCGGTGATCGGCGACCCCAACCAGTTGATGCAGGTGTTTCTCAATCTCATCCTCAATGCGGAGCAAGCGATTCGCGAAGTTCGGGAAAAGGGAACACTGCGCATTCGCCTGGGACGCGGCGACAAGTTCGTCTCGGCAGGCTTCCAGGATGACGGGCCCGGCATTGCGCCCGAGAATCTGCCCAACATCTTCGATCCGTTCTACACCACCAAGCGGCCGGGACGTGGAACGGGATTGGGATTGAGCATCTGTAAGGCGGTGCTGAAGGAACACGGGGGAAACGTCGAGGCCGCGTCCGTCCCGGGCGGGGGGTCCGTGTTCACAGTCACGCTGCCCATAGAGACCGGGACGCAGGCAGCGAACAGTTAGCTAAGGTAGCGGGCAGTGGGTAGTAGTGAGTAGTCAGACCACAGGCGTATTTGACTGTCGGCATTAGATGTTGTAAAGCTAGGCGGGTCAGGGGACTCGCCTCCACACGGATTTGGCGCCAGGCGTCGCTAGCGCTCGACGGCCATGGCTACCGCGTTACCGCCACCCAGACACAGGGCGGCGATGCCACGGTGGACGTCGCGGCGGATCATTTCGTAAATCAGCGCCACCAGGATGCGCGCTCCGCTGGCCCCGATGGGATGGCCGATCGCAACCGCGCCTCCATTGACATTCACTTTGTTGGGATCGAGATCGAGTTCGCGCATCACGCCTAGCGCTTGGACGGAGAACGCCTCATTCAACTCGTAGAGATGAACGTCGTCCTTCTTCCAACCCGTTTTCTCCCAGATTTTACGGACGGCGCCGACGGGCGCCATCATCACCCACTTGGGATCAATTCCGCTGGTGGCTTGGGCGATGATGCGGACCATCGGCTTGGCGTCGAGCTGCTTGGCGACAACCGCGCTGGTCACCACCACGGCGGCGGCGCCGTCGTTCACTCCGGGAGCATTGGCGGCAGTAACCGTGCCGTCTTTCTTGAAGGCTGGCTTCAGAGAACGTAGAACCTCGATCGTGGTGTCTTCACGCGGAGATTCGTCCTTGTCGAAAATTACTGGCGCGGCGCCTTTTTTCTTCGCCGGAATCTCGACCGGAACGATTTGCGATTTCACCCGGCATTCTTTAATGGCAGCCACGGCCTTGCGGTGGGAGTTCAATGCGAATTCATCCTGCTCTTCGCGGGTGATGCCGTACTTCTCCGCTACATTCTCTCCTGTGATACCCATGTGGTAGTCGTTGTACACCTCCCACAAGCCGTCGTGCACCATGGAGTCGATTAACTGCCCGTTGCCGAGACGATAGCCCTTGCGCGCCTGGGGCAGAAGGTAGGGAGCGTTGGTCATGGACTCCATGCCGCCGGCGACAACTACGGAACTGTTCCCGGTCTGGATGGCCTGCGCCGCCAAGGCGACCGCTTTCAGTCCTGAGCCACAGACCTTGTTGATCGTCATAGCGCCAACCTCAGGAGGAAGTCCGCCGAAGATAGCGGCCTGACGCGCGGGATTCTGACCGAGCCCCGCCTGGACCACGTTGCCCATGATGCACTCGTCCACCTGCTTGGGATCGACATTCGCCCGCTTCACGGCCTCGCGAACTACGATTGCGCCCAGTTGGGGGGCGCTGAAATCGGAGAGACTGCCCTGAAATTTTCCGATGGGAGTGCGAACTCCAGAGATGATGACGACGTCGTCGAATGCTGCCATAGAAGTGCTCCTGAATGATTTCGCAACTTTCAATTATAGTCGCGGGCACAAGAGTCAAACTCGAAAATCGCGGCGTGGAGTCTGCTGAAGATGCGATGCGGTGAGAGACGATCTCTGTCGCAAGAGAAAAAAATCGGGGAAGAAACTTGACAGGCTAGGATTTTTTCTGCGAAAGATGCCGAGTGACCTTAGTCACACGCGACTCATACATGCATTTTTCTCTTGACATCGTTTTTCAATGACTCTATACATTCAATCAGTCGCAACAAAAGACCGTTGCATAGTCCATGAACAATGGAAGGGAGAATAGATCAATGGCAACTAAGAAAAAGGCAAAAAAGAAAAAGAAACACTAATCGCTCATTAGAAGCGATCCAGGGGACGCGAAAGCGTCCCCTTAAGTTTTTTGGGGCGAAAGTTCTTCCTGCCGGTTGTTCTCCAGGATCAGGAAAGCAGAATCCTCGCTGCGCTCGGAATGACAAGACGATGAAGACTTCGAATTGGAAAGATGCACACGCAAGCAATTCCGGGCATGCTCAATTGGCGCGACTGGCGGCCTTTTTGGCGGGGCCTGCTGTGTACACCCGCTTCTCGGTTGCGGGACAGAGATTGCGGTAGGCGCAGAAGTTGCACTGGAATCCCGGCTTGGCTTCAAACTGTCCGGCAGCGATTTTTACCGCCGCGTCTTCCACCTTGGTGCGCGCTTCCTGAAGCTGCAAACCAGAGCGCGTGGTTACCACCACGGTGTTGTCTTCCAGGTTGTAAAACATCAAGCGGTCGGAACGGTATCCCCACCGCTCACGAGCCGCCAAGGCATAGATGGAGAGCTGCAAACTCTCATCCGCATCTTCCTGCGAACGTGGTTTGCCGGTCTTGTAATCAACAATAGCAACATGTTCGGCGGCGACGCGGTCGACACGATCGATGCGCCCCACGATCTTGGCTTCACCGACAGCAATCTTGAATTCCTGCTCGGTGTGAAGGACCTCGACGGGAGACTTTTGCCGCGCAGCAGCCAGGAAATCTCGCAGTTGCTGGATACCTTGCTTCTCGTATAACTCGTGCTGGTAACGATCCTCGATCTTGGCTTCGGCGAGGTCATTACGAAAGACTTCCACAAGTTGATCGTCGGTCATGGGACGATTGAACTGGATCGCGTCATAGTACGTTCTCAGGACGCGATGCATCGAAGCACCGTATTGCATGGCGGCGGGAACCTCGCCGGGAATTCTCCACTCGCGCTCAAGTTTGAACTGCAAAGGACAGGTTTCGTATCTCTCGATTGCAGTGGCGCTCAGAGTATTGGCCAGGGCAAACCCCGGGGGCATCGAGAGCCACTGGCTGGCATTGGACAGGATCGCCTCGGCCGGCTGTTCCTCTGCAAACAGGTCGACTTGAAGGGGCCGTGCGTTACGACGGCGCAAGGAATGGCCCAGACTGTGATCTTTCAGCAGGTCGCGCAGGAAGCCGGGAGGCGTGGTGTCCTGGCCGGTTCCTTGCTTGCCATAGATGGCGAGGGAGTCGCGAGCGCGCGTCATGGCAACGTAAAACAGGCGACGCTCTTCCTGGTCATTTAGCTGCTTGCCCTCATCCTCCGCGAGCGAATCCTTGTCTCGCAGCTCGCGCGGAAATTCGAAGAGAGGCTCACGGTAGCCTAGCGGAAAGGAGGGAGCACTGGCGCGGATGATGAAGACGTGATCGAATTCGAGGCCTTTGGCGCCGTGCGCGGTCATAAGGCGGACAGCATCCTGATCATGCGAGGCCATGGGGATTGCCCCGCGGGCTTCTTTGAAGGATTCGAGATATTCGAGCAGTTCTCCAATTTCGCCAGTCTTGGTGATTGCCTTCTTTTCCCAGCCTTCGACGAAGGAGAGGACAGCATGGACCGGTGCTGAATCCTCCAATTCGAAGCTTCGAAGAAGAATGCCCAGAGCTGCGCGTGCCTTGCCCTTCGAACCTATGATCTCTTCCCGCGTGTGGTGGAGTTTCTCGAGAACGGCAGGGCCGCCTTCCAGTTTCTCCATCACGGACGCCAGGTTAGTTTCTTTTCCGGCTGCCTTCATGGCAGCGCGAAGCTTTTCCGGGTCAATTGCGAACTGCGGCAAAGCAGCAACGCGGAACAGGCTGGCGCTGTCGGCGGTAGAAACCACAGCCCCCAGGCATGCCAAAAGATCCCGCACGGCGGGAGTGTCTAAGACATCCATGTTCTCGATGGAAAACGGGATGTTCCATCGGGAAAGCTCTTCCACGACGTCGTCGCGGTGATTGTGATTGCGATAGATGATCGCGAAGTTCTTCCACGAGGTTCTGAGTTTGAGGTGTTTTTGGCGGATTACGGAAACCAGGTCCGCCGATTCGAGCTCGTGGTCCCGCCACAGGACACCTTCGACGGGGTCTCGGGGTAGTTCCCTGCCTTCTTTCTGAGCCGACGCTTCCCTGCCTGATTGCAGTGGCGCACGTTGATAAGCAAGTCTGGCGCCTAGGGCTGCGGGAAAAATCTGTGGGTTCTTGGAAATCACAGCATGGGCAGAGCGCAGAATCGGCGTGAGTGAGCGCTGGTTCTTTTCTAACGAGATTAGCTTGGCCCCTGGAAAATGACGCTGAAATAATCCGAAGGCGGCGCTGGAGGCGCCACGAAAACGGTAAATGGCCTGATCAGGATCGCCTACGGCGAAAATGTTTCGCTCGTCGCCCGCGAGCTTCCCAAGAATCTTGACTTGCGCGAAGTTGGCGTCCTGGAATTCGTCAACCAGGACGAAGCGGGCCCGGGCGCGCTCGCGCAGCACGAGTTCTGGATTGGCCAGGAGGAGTTCATAGGCGCGCGTGATCATGTGGCCGAAGGTGCCGAGGTTCTCTTCAGTCAGCATCCGTTCTACCGTGGCGAATACAGAAGAGATCTCACGGCAGCGGCCCAGCACTTCCTCATCAGGAATCTGATCTTTCGACTTAGTAACCCGCGGGATGGGCAACTCGCCTCGGCCGAGCTGGGCGACATAATCCGCGTACTTGTCCGGGCCCACCAGTTCGTCCTGACAGCGCCGCATGAAGTCCAGAAGGTCGTCGAGAAACTTGCTGACGTTGGCGGCACGGACGAAAAAATTCAGATGGAGTTCGCGGATGCGCTTGCGCAGATAAATCCAAAGATCCTTGTCGTCGAGCACACCGAAACTTTTGCCGTGAACGTCAAGCAGGTTATTGCAGTACGCGTGAAACGTGCTGGCTTGAATCGTGCAGTGTGTCCCAAGCTCCTTCCGCACGCGTTCGCGCATTTCCTGAGCTGCGTTGAGGGTGTAAGTGAGAGCCAGAATTTCGTTGGGGCTGGCGTGACCTTCACGAATGAGGTGGGCGATTCGGCGCGTGACGACCGTAGTCTTGCCGGTGCCCGCACCGGCCACCACAAGCATCGGACCTTGCACATGTTCGATGGCCTGACGCTGGCGATCGTCGGGAGTGAAAGGGGAGGTCTTGGCAAACGGCATTCAGAGCAGCATAGCAGAGAAGGATGAGGAAATTTTCGCGATTGTGTCGTCCCTGCAGAAGCGCCACGGATTACACGGATATAGACGGATAAGAACGCGTGCGCAATCCGTGAATATCCGTGGCTCGGGAAGTCGTTACTGAAGCTCTGACGAGACGATGGCGATTGCTGCGATGGCGGCCGTCTCGGCGCGAAGGATGGTATCTCCCAAAGAGGCAGATATCCAGCCTGATTGCCCGAAGAGTTCCAGTTCAGCAAGGGTCCATCCGCCCTCGGGACCGACGGCGAGTGTGACGCCGGCGTCCGAAAAATACGACTGCAGAGCCTGCTTCAGGGAGAGTTGCTCTTCCGATTCGGCGAGCACGATGCGTGTAGTTCCTGCCAAGCCGACAGCTTCTCTTAATTTTAGCGGCTCGGCGATTTCCGGGGGAGAAATGCGGCGGGACTGCTCGGAGGCTTGGCGAGCGATGCGGCGCCAGCGTTCCACTCTTTTTGCAGAGGCAACTGCAAGATGCGCATCCGTCCGATGAGCGATCAGCGGCACGAGGCGCGCCACGCCGAGTTCCGTGCACTTCTCAATAGCCCACTCCATGCGATCGAATTTGAAAATAGCGAGGGCCAGCGTGATTTGAAGTTGTCGGCCAGCTCTAATCTCTTCGCCGAGGTCAAATTCGACACGATGATCGTGGATAGCCGTGATACGGCCGCGACGAACAGTGTCAGTGACGGCGATATCGAACTCCTGGCCGACCTTCGCACGGAGTACGCATATCAAGTGGTCGGCATGAGCGCCGGTGAGCGCGGCGCGGTTAGCAGAAAACTCGTCGGCAATCCAGCGGCGGCGCGTCATGAGAAGCTCATTGTAAATGTGATGTTTGCAAAGTCGTTCAGAGAATGCCTCGCGGTTGCCGGTGTGGAGTTAAGAGGGTAGGAATGCTTCGACTGGCACGACCTTTTCGCGAGCGAAAGATCGCGCTCGCTCAGGACGACAGCGTTTCGTTACGCGAAGATGTCTTTGACTTTGCCGAGCAGGGTGCGGCGCTGGGGACGATTTTCGATACGGCTCGTTCCGTCCAGTTCCTGGAGCAGTTCACGCTGACGCTTGTTGAGCTTGGTCGGGGTCTGAATGTGGGTTTCGACAAACAGATCGCCTTTCCCGTGCCCGTTCAGCACCGGAATCCCCTTGTTCTTGATGCGGAACGAAGTACCGGACTGCGTGCCCTCGGGAATTTTCAGCATGTGATCGCCATCCAGAGTCGGAACCTTGATCTCGGTGCCCAATGCAGCCTGAGAAAACGAGATCGGAATCACACAGCGCAGATCGTTGCCTTCGCGCTCGAAGAACGGATGCTCTTTGACGTGGAGAACGACGTAAAGATCTCCCGGGGGACCTCCGAAATAGCCGGCTTCTCCCAGGCCGGCATAGCGAATGCGGGTACCGTCTTCCACGCCGGCAGGAACTTTGGCTTCCACTGTGCGCTGACGCAGCACGCGACCTTCTCCTTTGCATTTTGGACACGGATCGGTGATGACCTGGCCACTTCCCTGACAAGTGGAGCAAGTGCGTGCGATGCTGAAGAAACCTTGCTGGTAACGGACTTGGCCACGTCCTCCGCAAGTGCGACAGGGGACGGCAGTTTTGCCGGGAGCAGCACCAGAGCCGTGGCAGTCTTCGCAGGGTTCGTGGCGTCGCACAGTGACTTGCGTCTCGGTGCCGAACGCGGCCTCTTCGAACTCCAGGGTCAAATCTTCGCGCAGATCAGCGCCACGCTGGGCCCGTGTGCGCCGACGACCACCTCCGCCACCAAAGAGATCACCAAAACCGAAAAAGTCTCCGAAGATGTCGCTGAAGTCCTGGAAGATGCTCGGATCGAAGCCGGCAGCGCCGGCGGTGGAGCCGATTCCGGCATGTCCGAAGCGGTCGTAGCGGGCGCGCTTGTCCTGGTCGGCAAGAATGGCGTAGGCCTCGCTGCACTCCTTGAATTTTTCTTCCGCGTCGGGATTGTTGGGATTGCGATCGGGGTGATACTGCATGGCCAGCTTGCGGTAGGCACTCTTGATCTCAGCATCGCTGGCCGAACGGCTGACGCCCAACACCTCGTAGTAGTCGCGTTTTCCGTTAGAAGTCAGAATTCTTTGCCTCGTGTACAGTTTCGAGTTTCTAGTTTCAAGTTTCGGGTGAGTTTACCGGTGCCCACTCGAAACTCGAAACCCGAAACTCGAAACTCTGGTTACGATTTCGGATTGCGCGCCACTTTTACCATCGCCGGGCGCAACAGACGGTCTTTCAATTTGTAACCCCGCTGTAGTTCTTCGAGCACTTCGTGATCCTTGGCTTCGGTTGTATCCACCATCTCGATCGCTTGATGCAAGTGAGGATCGAAGGGCTCGCCTTTGGCCGGAATAGGCCGGAGCCCCAACTTTACCAGCGTGTCGTGCAATTGTTTATTGATCAGCTCAATGCCGGAACGGAATTCTGAGGCTTCGGGACCGGCGGTCTCCAAGGCGCGATCAAAGCTGTCGAGAATCGGCAGCAACGCTTTGACCGCGTCGGCCAAAGCATATTCCCGATACTCCTGCTGTTCACGAGCAGCACGCTTGCGGGCGTTCTCAAATTCGGCCTGCAGCCGAGCCAGGCGATCCAGCAACGTATCGCGCTCGGCCTTGAGCCTTTCCACTTCGGCGGACACGGCAGGCTGAGGGACGGGCCCTGCTGCCCTGGTTGACGGCTGCTCCTCGCCGGTGTCATCTGACGCTGGCAGTTCGTGCTCTAAATCAAGATTCGGATTTTCAACTTCAGTCTTTCCGTTTGTCTTTCCCATGCAAATCACTCAGCTTCGTTAAGAATCTTGTCGAACAGGCGCGCAATGTACGAAACCGCAGTCATGGTGTGCTGGTAATCGATGCGGGTGGGACCGATTACGGCCAGCGAGCCCATGACCTCGCCGCCGACGCGAGCGGGAGCGCCGATCAGCACAAAATTGCGCATTGAAGGCAAAGCCTCATCCAGACCGATCACGACGCGTACCGCTTCCTGCTTGGCGTCGAGATAGGCGCCCAGCAGTTCGATAATCTTTTGTTTCTCTTCGAGGGTCTTCAGCAACTCCTGCAGACGCTGGCGATCCTGCTCGTTCGCCACCAGGCTAGCGGCACCCTCCACGTAGACGGCCTGGGCGGGCTGCTCGGCCGCCAGGGCTCCCTGGTTATAGAGCTGCTCAATGGATTTCATCAGGCGGTCGTACTCGCTGCGCTCTTGTTCGATGCGTCGAGCAAGCTCGGCGCGCACGGCTTCCATGGTCCAGCCACGAAAATTCTCATTGATGTAGCGCGCAGCCAAGTCGAGATCAGCTTGCGAGATGTCGAGGCGGAGCACACGGTCGCGTACCAGACCTGATTTGGTGACCAGCACGGCCAAAACCTTCTGGTCGCCTAGTCGCGAGAAGTAGACGTGCTCCAAAGCATTCCTTGGGCCCGTCGTGGCGACCGCGACACCAACGTTATGCGAAATCAGCGACAGCACGTGCGAGGTGCGCTCCATGAACTCCTGCGCATCGCTGACACCCTGAAACGAGTCCTGAATGATGCTTTCATTTTCGTGGGACAGACGAGCTTTCCCCGTGAGCTGCTCGACGTAGTAGCGATAAGCTTCAGGCGTGGGCACGCGACCGGCCGAAGTGTGCGGCTGCTCCAGATAACCGGCGTCCGACAGGTCAGCCATCACGTTGCGAATGCTGGCCGGACTGAGGCCCTCGCGATTGCTGCGCGATAAGGTGCGTGATCCGACCGGCTCGCCAGAGGAAATAAAAGTTTCCACAATCGCGGTCAGGATCTCGCGTTCGCGTTCGCCGATGGGTAAAGCTGGCATGTTCTAGTGTCAAGCTGAGCTGCGGCCGGACTCCGCCCTTCCGGCACTGCGCTTTAGTCTTCCCTAAGTACCTTTAGATGCAAAAGTTTAGGCAAAGGACTCAGGCAGCTCCTACTTGGATTCTAGGAAGCGACTTACCCCCTGTCAAGCATTAGCACTCTCCGTGCTAGAGTGCTTCCGCCTGAAAGACGCGATGTGTTTGGGGCAACCTGTAACGCTGGGATTTCCGTGACACGAACCATAAAATCGGCGGAAAGCAACGATGGCGGTAAGAAACGCAGTATCTTGTCGCGACGCGAGTATCTGTCGCTCTGCGCTGTGGCCGGTTCGGCGTTGCTTGGATTTGTCCTGAGTGCGAAGAGCAAGTCTGGACTTACTCAAAAGACAATGCAAAAAACTCACGTTGCAGTCGTTGGCGCGGGAGCATTCGGCGGCTGGACGGCGTTGTATCTGGTTCGTCGCGGCGCACGCGTGACCCTGTTTGATAACTGGGGTCCAGGAAACTCGCGAGCCTCCTCGGGCGGGGAGACACGGGTCATTCGTGGAACCTATGGTCCCCAGCAGCCCTACACTAAAATGGCTGCGCGGGCTCTGCAACTCTGGCAAGAGAATGAACAACGATGGAAGCGACGGTTTTTACACCGCATTGGCGTGCTGTGGATGGCAGCGGGAGATGATTCGTTTGAGCGGGCATCGCTGGCGGAGTTGCGGGCGGCGGGAATCAGGTATGAGGAACTCGCTTTGCCAGAGCTGCAGAAGCGTTGGCCGCAGATTCATTTTGAAGGCGTACGTTGGGGAATCTACGAGCCTGAAAGTGGATATCTGACCGCACGGGTCGGCTGCCAAGCAGTGGTGGATGGGTTTATCGCAGAAGGCGGAGAGTTTCGCCAGGCAGCGGTTGCCACCGAAGGGATCGAGAAACGGAACTGGAAAGGATTACCCCTGTCCGATGGCACGACGCTGATTGCGGATCAGTATGTATTCGCCTGCGGTCCATGGCTGGGGAAACTCTTTCCGCAGGTGATTGGAGACAGGATTCGTCCTACTAAACAGGATGTGTTCTTCTTCGGCACGCCGGCGGGAGATGAGCGATTTGAGGAGAGGAAACTGCCGGTCTGGGCGGATCATCGGGAGCATTTCCTGTACGGCATCCCCGGAAATCAGAGGCGAGGGTTCAAGATTGCCGACGACACACGTGGGCCGGATTTCGACCCAACTTCGGGGGAGCGGGTGGTAAGCAGCGAAACTTTGAAACGGGTTCGCGACTATGTGGCGTTCCGTTTTCCGGGCATGAAGGAAGCGCCTCTGGTCGAAACGCGGGTGTGCCAGTACGAGAACAGTCCGGATCAGGGCTTCATCATTGACCGGCATCCCACCGTCGAAAATGTTTGGCTGGTGGGCGGCGGGTCAGGACATGGCTTCAAACATGGCCCGGCGCTGGGCGAGATGGTGGCGGAGTTGGTTGTTGAACACGGCGATCCGCAGCCAGCGTTCCGGTTGGGGAGGTTTGAGTCGGCAAGGTGACCGCGCGCACGCGCCAGTCCCAAACATTACGTCCCTCGACTTCGCCGGACGATCCGCCAGCTCATCATCTGGCTCCGCTCGGGATAACGAGTTGGGAGACCTCCGCCTGCGGGTCGGGGCGTCCCATTTTATCCGTAACGCTTTCATGGTTGTCGTTCCGAGTGAGCCGCGGAATCTGCTTTTCTGGCATCCGCGACGAAAAAGCAGATTCCTCATCGGCTGAAGCCGATTCGGAATGACAGGAGAAAACGCGACGAGCCGCGTCTCTACCGGTATTCACTGAATTTGGATTACGCTCTCCGGGATGGTGGATTTGATTTCCTTTACACGAGATGCCACCTTGCGCGCGAAGGCGTAGAGCGACTTTGCGTGCGGAGATTCTTCACCTGTCAGCACGACCGGTTTGCCGGTGTCACCGGCCTTGCGGATGTCTGGATCAAGTTCAATATTTCCCAGGAAGGCAATGCCAAACTGCTGAGCGGTTCTCTCTCCGCCGCCTTTGGAGAAGATGTCAATCTCGTGATGGCAATGGGGGCAGACAAAGTAGCTCATGTTCTCGACCAGGCCGACCAGGTCAACCTTGACCTGGCGAAACATCTCGATGGCTTTACGCGCGTCCTGGAGGGCAACGTCGGAAGGCGTGGAAACCACGATCGCACCCGTCAGCGGTACGGTCTGGATCAGCGAGAGAGCGACGTCCCCGGTGCCGGGAGGCAAATCGACGACGAGGTAATCGAGTTGTCCCCATTCCACCGAGCCCAGGAACTGACGGATGATCGAGTGCAGCATGGGACCACGCCAGATGAGGGGTTTGTCGCCGGGGTTGAGAAATCCGACCGAGATCACCTTCAGTCCATGGATGTCGAGGGGAACGATGCGGTTGTCGCCGACAACGCGGGGCGTGGCACTGGTGCCGAGCATCAGCGGCACGTTGGGTCCGTAAACGTCGGCATCGAGCAGGCCGACTCTGTGCCCAAGCTTCGACAACGAGAGCGCCAGGTTCACCGAGAGCGTGGTCTTCCCTACCCCGCCTTTGCCGGACCCGACAGCGATGATGGTGTCAACGCCAGGGATCGGCTGAGGACCTGCGGGTTGCTGACCGGGATGAGGCGCATGCATGTGGCTCACGGGATCACCTTCTGAGTTCCAGGAGTAAAGCCCAAGAAAACGATTATACGGCTTATCCCACGGGCGTGTGATGTCTTCGAGAGACGCCGCAAGCCGCGGCTCTACCCGGTCCAGCCACTAATAGCCTTCGCCTTCTATTCGGACCTTGCCTCGGAACATTCGGTAGATGAAGAAGAAGTAGGCCAGTGTGAGGGCCAGACCCACGGTCCACCAAACCAGGCCTACCACGAGTCCATGGTGTCCCGCGGCGGTGTTGTAGATGCTCAGGCTGTAGGCATCGATTCGCGCGGGCAACACGATCGGGTAAAGGGCGAACGCCGCGCCTACTAGCATTCCGGTCAGGTAAACACCCGACGCGAGAAAGGCGATTTTTTCTTTCGACTTCGAGGCCGCCCAGATCATTGCCCCCAATGATCCGAACACGACGATGGGCACGAGAACGCCGACCGGATGTCTCCGGTAATTGTTCATCACGGCGGGCCGGACAATCGAGCTGGCCGCTAAGCTGGCGATGGTGAGAACAGAGAGCATGGGCCACACCACAACGGCGATGCCACGCGTGCGGGCTGAAAGAGGTCCTTCGGTTTTAACTGCGACGTAGAGCGCACCGTGCACGGTAAGCGCGGCCAAAGCCACCAGACCCGCAAGAACGGTGTACCAGTCGAGAATGCCGGGATTGGGACCGATGCGCCAATTGGTCCACAGCGGTTCAAAAAAGTAGCCATCCGGACCGAGCGGCACTCCGCGGATCACATTGCCTAAAGCGGCACCAAAGAAAATTGCCAGCAGCGCACTGGCCAAGAAAAAGATGGCGTCGAAGAAATTCCGCCAGACTGGATTCGCGATGTGCACGCGGAACTCAATACCGATAGCGCGCAGCATCAGAAGCCACAACACCATCATGAGCGGAAGGTAGAAACCGCTGAAGCTGGAAGCATAAAGCTGCGGGAAGGCGAAGTAGAGTGTGCCGCCGGCGGCGAGCAACCAGACTTCGTTTCCATCCCACACGGGCCCGATGGCGCGCAGTACGGCGCGACGCTCGCCATCAGTCTTGGCAGCTATGAGGTAAATGATGCCGGCGCCCAGATCAAACCCGTCTAGGACAACATAAGCAGTAAGCATGACGGCAACGATGATGAACCAGAGTGTCTCCATAAATCCTCAAGCGTGGGGTGCCAGTACCTCTTCCGCGGGTCCGTGCTCGATTTCGCGGCGAACCAGGAAGATGAACAGAAGACCCAGGACGGTATACATGCCCATAAAGCCGAGCAGCGTGAACCAGCCATTGCCGGCAGAAACGGTTTTCGAATATCCATCGGCCGTCTTCAGCAGGTTGTAGGCGAGCCAGGGCTGGCGGCCCATCTCTGCGGTAATCCAGCCGGCGGTATTCGCGATGTAGGGGAAGGGCAGGCTGAGGAGCAGAATCCAGAGCATCCAGCGGGCGTCAAACAATCTCCGGCTCCACAGGAGAAAAGCTGAGACGACCATGATTGCGATAAAGATCGTTCCCAGCCCCACCATGATGTGGTAGCAGTAGTAGAGCAGCGGAACATTGGACGGCCAGACCCCCGGCGGGAAGGAATCGAGACCTGCAACATTGGCTTCCCAGCGGCGATAGGTCAGGAAGCTGAGCGCCTTGGGAACGACGATCGGGTTATCGATCTTGTGGTTCTCCATGTCGGGCTGGCCGATCAAGACCAGGGGCGCTCCGGGTTGGCTTTCAAACAACGCTTCCATCGCGGCCAGGGTTACGGGTTGGTGGTCGGCGATCAGCTTGCCCTGGCGATCACCAGTGGGAAAAAGCTGCAGGAGGCTGAAGATCACGCCGGCTACGACTCCGGTACGGACATAAATGCGTCCATGCTCGATGTGTTGCTTGGAGAGCAGGTAGAAGGCCCCGATGGATGCCATGACGAACGCTCCCGTGATCACGGCGCCACTCATATTGTGGGCGTATTGCCACCACGCCCAGCGGTTCAGGACCAGTTGCCAGAAGCTGGCCAGTTGGAAAGAACCGTCAGGCAGGCGGGTGTAACCCACCGGGTGCTGCATCCAGGCATCGGTCGCGATAATGAAGAAACCAGAAATCCAGGATCCCAGAAACACCGCCACGGCCGACCAGCAATGTCCACGCGGGCTGAGCTTCTTCTCCCCATAGAGGAACAGCCCCAGGAAAGCCGACTCCAGGAAGAAGGCGAACATGCCTTCCATGGCGAGGGTCTGGCCGATGACGCCTCCGGCGAATCTCGAGAAGTGCGACCAGTTGGTGCCAAACTGAAATTCCATCGGGATGCCGGTCACGACGCCGAGCACGAAATTAATTCCAAAGATGCGCGCCCAGAAGCGGGCAGCCTGGTTGTAGGTGTCGTCGCTGTGGCGCAGGGCCATGGTTTTAAACCAGACGATCAGCGGGGCAAGCCCCATGGTCAACTGCGGAAACAGATAATGGAATGTAACAGTGAAGGCAAAATGCAGACGGTGGACTAAGAGTGCGCTATCCATGATGACGTCACCGGCTCCCCGGCGGGAACGTTATTAAAGATGACCATAGCCGCCGATGTGACTCGCGTCACGAAGAAGCGTACTACCGCAGCTGATTACGGCGACGGCGCTCCAGCTCAGAACGGCGGATTTCGCGACGTCGGCCTGCGTCCTCGTAGCGGCGCTTTTCTTCGTCGCTTTCGGGAATGACGGCGGGGATAGGCAGGTGTTTGCCGTTCTTGTCTACTGCCACGAACGTCAAATAAGCGGAGCTCACGTGATGGCAACTGTCGGCGATGTAGTTTTCCACCCACACCTTGACTCCAACTTCCATTGAGGTATGAAACACGCGGTTGACCGAAGAGCGCAGGATCGCCAGGTCGCCTACGCGCACCGGAAACAGGAAATCCATGTGATCGATGGAGGCGGTAACTACATAATGGCGTGAGTGGCGATGGGCGGCGAGGGCGCCAGCCAGGTCGATCCAATGCATGAGACGGCCGCCCAGAAGCGTGCCCAGAGGGTTGGCATCATTGGGAAGAACGATTTCGGCCATGTCGGATTGCGAGTCGCGAACCGGCCGAGGCATGAAGGCGCGATCGGAATCGTCCATGGTGTCAGCTTGCAACGGCGGAACCGTTTTTGCGGAGCAGGTAAGATTCGAGATAGCACTCGGCCATTTTCTGAATGCGGAAGTCGCGATGCGAAACCGTCCAGCGACCGCTGCTGGCGTCGTATTCCAGAACGCCGTCTTCTCCGGGCCTGTGATCTCTTTCGCAGACGTAGCAGAGAAGAATGCGCTGGTCCGATTCTCGCTTCACGGCAAAGCGAATGGAGTCCCAAAAATATTGAGCGGGATGCCGCTCGCAACTCCTGGCGTAACCGAGATTGCAGGCATGGTGCAGTTGCTCAGGGCTGGGAACCTCGCCTTCACGGCCGGGAGCGGTGCAGTAACCCTTCCATCCGCCTCCTAGCGGAAGGCGAAAAGGATGAAGCCAGGTGCCGTCCTCATATTTGTGGGTCGGCATGAAAAAAGGACACGCCAAAATCTGAACTCCTTGTCTTTGTGACCGCCATTGTAACTACCCGGCTGAGAAGCGGGCAATATTGTTATCCAGCACTCGCCGGTGGCACGTGTAGTAATCTCTAGGCCCGAGGCTTGGCTATGGATCGAGTCGCAATGCTGAATGATATCTTGGCCCAGAATCCGAAAGACGAATTCGCTCGCTATGGCCTGGCGATGGAATATTCCAAAGCTGGAAAGGTGGACGAGGCGCTTGAAGAATTCTGCAAGCTTTTGGCTGTAAACCCTTATTACACGGCGGCTTATTTCATGGCAGCCCAGGCGCTGGCTGGTGCGCAACGGGTTGAGGAGGCGAAGAGGATGCTAAGCGAGGGTATCGCTTGCGCTAAACGTTCCGGCAATTCGCACGCGCAATCAGAGATGGAAGCCATGCTGGTGGAACTGGGATAAAGATTGTTGAGTGGTGATTTTTGATTGTCGATTGGGTAGTCGGCTTGAGTTTTGCAATCGACAATCAACAATCGACAATTCCCCTTTTCATCGCCGAGAGCACCGAGTACGCAGAGAACTAGCCCTTGAAGAACACTTGAGGGCTGAGGCAACCGACTGTTTCAGCGGGCTCGTTGTGCCATTCTCCGCATTCCCCACTCCACCACACCGGGGAACAGCTGGTACATCTTGATGGCTCCGTGCATGTACCAGGGTACGATCACTTCCCTTTTTCGCCTGACGTATCCGTGCAGAGTTGCGCGTGCTACTCGCTGGGCAGAAATGCCACGCTGACCATTGGGACGAATATCCTTCACTTCCCGGCCCGGAGTGGCATTGGATCGAAAACGCGTGCTGACATAACCGGGACAAATGGTCATCACGTGGATGCCCGTGTTGTGGAGTTCGATGTTGGCCGCCTTGCCGATAACATTCATCGCGAATTTTGTGGCGCTGTAGGCAGCGTGATAAGCAAGGGGAATGTGTCCGGCGACACTAGAGACATTGATAATCGAGCCCCCGCCCTGCTGTTTCATAACCGGGATCACAGCCTGCATGGCTTCGATGGTCCCGAAGAGGTTGGCTTCAAACATATCGCGGCAGGCGGCCATGTCCATGGCGGCGACGGAGTCCGGCATTCCGTGTCCCGCATTGTTAATCCAGACGTCGATTCGGTCGTAGTGATGGAGAGTGAGGCTGAGGACGCGCTCGATCTCCTCGCGATTGCGTACGTCGCAGGACAGAGCGAGCGTGCGCTCGGTGTGGCCGATGCGGCCGCGGGCAGATTCGGCGCGGCTGGCATCGCGGGAGAGCAGAACAACGCTCGCACCGTGGTCGGCAAATGCCTTTGCAATGGCCTCACCAATGCCCATCGAGGCGCCAGTAACTACGACCACTTTTCCGGAGATTTCCATGCCGTGCTTGTATTCTTCGAACGGATTGTAAGTCAAGCCCTGGCGTACAATCGAAGAGCCCACTGCTGGTGAGCCGGAGGCTTGGTGAAGCCGCTCCTACCCCTGTTTCCTCTCGACGTTGTGCTCTTTCCGGGCACACCTCTGCCTCTGCACATCTTCGAACCGCGCTACAAAGAACTGATCGATGAGTGCCTGGAGCAGAAGAAGCTATTCGGCATCGTGAAGACGGAAGAGGAAGGCTTGGCGGACATCGGGTGTACGGCGGAAATCGTCGCCGTCACCAAGAAGTATGCGGATGGCAAAATGGATATCGTTACCGAAGGCCGCCAGCGTTTTGAGGTGCTGGAAATCAATGAAGAACGATCGTTCCTGCAAGGAGAGGTTTTTTATTTTGACGACGAACCGGGGCACGCTACTCAGCAGCAAATCGAACATGCGGTGAAGCTGCATGCGGAGATCATGGCCATGGCGAGCGCCGAGCAGGACCTGCCGCAAGGAGAGGAGAAGATATCTTTTTATCTGGCCGGATCTCTGCCCCTGGACCTTGACTTCAAACAAACCCTTCTCGAAATGCGCTCCGAGGCCGAGCGGATGGAAGCCATCATTACCGCCTTCGAAACCATTCTCCCCAAACTGAAGCGCACTGTGCAGGTCCGCCAAAAGGCGGGTGGGAACGGGCACGCGCAGTAAGCCGTTGAATTTCACAACACTCGAGTCATGACGTCATCCTGAGAGTTTGTGACTTCATTGAAGATTCGCGATTTTCTCGCGCGCAAACTGTTTATTTTCAACGGTGGAATTTTCGCAAAATCAAGAAAAATCACAGACCCTCTGAGCAAAGCGAAGGATCTCTGCCTTTAACCTGCCGGCCACCTAACTCTCGTCATTCCGTCAAACCGGCTTCAGCCGGTGAGGAATCTGACCTTCCTAGGAACCACAAAAGTAGATTCCTCGCACCGCTTGACGGAATGACAAAAGAGAAGGCTCGGGATGACGAAGAGGAGAAAGCTCGTGTGGGGATGGGCGTCTCGCCCGTCCGGCGGAGCAAAGCTCCGCAGCCGCCCTATCACCAGATACACCTTGTCATCCTGAGAGCTTATGACGTTCTTGAGAGTTGGCGACTTTTTCGCGCGTAACCTGCTTTGTTTTCAGCATCGCAAGTTGCATGAGATCAATAAAGTCACAACCCCTGAGGAGAGCGACGGCTCTCCGAAGGATCTTGCGGGCGCGGCCGAAGTCATCGATTCTGCACGCCAGAATCCTTCGCGGGCTTGCAGCCCGCTCAGGATGACGCCATGAAAACGTGACGCAATGTGCCGCGAGCTCGTGACGCTAGTGGGGGTATAATCGAAGCCCGAACGGCTGTTTCCCGTGGGGGTTTTTCCAATCATGAGTCTGCCTCGGACGCTCGGCGAGTTGCGCCACAGTCCATTTTCCGAACAACTTCTCAAGACGCGGCACGTGAAGGACGAACTGCGCGAGAACCTGGCCAAGAAACTGTGCCAGGACGGGCCCATCTTCCCGGGTATTGTGGGTTATGAAGATTCGGTCGTGCCACAAATCGTGAACGCGATTTTGTCGCGGCACAATTTCATTCTGCTCGGACTACGCGGGCAAGCTAAGAGCCGCATCCTGCGCTCGCTAACGTCGCTGCTGGACGAGCAGATGCCGTACATTGCCGGCTGCGAGATTCACGACAATCCATATGCGCCGATCTGCAAGCGCTGCCGCGAATTTGTGCAGAAGTGCAGCGATGCCACAGCTATCGCTTATCTGACGCCGGAAGAGCGGTATGTCGAGAAATTGGCGACCCCTGATGTAACCATCGCTGACCTGATCGGCGACATTGATCCCATCAAAGCCGCGCGAGGCGGGCATGAACTGAGCAGCGAGCTGACGGTTCATTATGGATTGTTGCCGCGAGCCAACCGCGGGATCTTCGCCATTAACGAGCTGCCGGACCTGGCGGGCAAAATTCAAGTTGGGTTGTTCAACATCATGCAGGAAGGTGATGTGCAGATTAAGGGCTATCCGATTCGCCTGCCGCTGGATGTTGCCCTAGTGTTCAGCGCCAACCCTGAAGATTACACGGCACGCGGCAAGATCATCACTCCTCTGAAGGACCGCATCGGCTCGGAGATTCGCACACATTATCCGGCCACGGTGGAAGAAGGAATTGAGATCACCTCCCAGGAGGCCTGGACTCAGCGGAATGGGTACCGCTTGCACCTGCCGAAGTACGTGCGGGAAGTCATCGAGCGGATTGCGTTCGTGGCGCGGGAAGACAAGCGGGTTGACAAACGCTCGGGAGTGAGCCAGCGCTTACCCATCAGCTGCATGGAGAATGTGATTTCCAATGCCGAGCGGCGCGCCTTGCGCCATGAAGAAAGAATGGTGGTGCCGCGCATCAGCGATGTTTACGCGGCGATGCCTGCCATTACCGGCAAGCTGGAACTGGAATATGAAGGCGAGATGAAGGGCGCCGACAATGTCAGCAAGGAATTGATCCGCACGGCAATCGCCAAGACTTTTGACGAATACTTTGCTGGCGTCAATATGCAGCAGGTTGTGCAGTGGTTCGACCTGGGCGGAGAAATTGGTTTGTCGGACAGTGCGGCGGCCCAGGAAGTCTTGAGCGGTTTGAAGGGCATCCAAGGTCTCATGGAGAAGCTGGGGCCGCTGGAAGTTAGTGGCAAGGATGCTCCGGAAGTGCAAGTATCTGCCGCAGAGTTTGTGCTCGAAGGCTTGTACGCGCACAAGCGAATTGGACGCAGTGAAGAGCGGGTATTCACCGCGGGAGAGAAACAGCCGAAGCGTACCGAAAAACCTTTTGAACGTGAGGAACCTCCGTTGCGAGGCAGACGGCCTTACAACTAAGAGCGCGACCTGTTTTATGAAACGCGTTCGCTACAGCAAATACGTTCCTGATCCTGCCAGCGAGATGAGTATGGAGGACCTGCTCAGCGCGCTTTCGGACTATCTGCTGCAGAGCGGGTTTCAGGACTACATGTGGCACGAGCTCCCCGAAGGTGAGCAGACTCTCGATCAACTGCGCAAGATGATCGAGCAGGCGCTGATGGAAGGCGATCTGCTGGATGAAGAGATGCGCGAGCGCCTTCAACAGATGCAGATGGAGGGCAAGCTTGATGAACTGATCGAGAAATTGATTGAACGCATGGAGCAGGAGGACTACATCTCGATTGATGAGCCACACGATCCGGCGCGCCAGTCAAGCGTGGGCGGGCAGATCGGGGAAGCGCAGCAGCAGGCAAAGTTCGAAATTACCGACAAGAGCCTGGACTTCCTTGGCTTCAAGACTCTGCGCGATTTGCTCGGGTCTTTGGGCAAATCCAGCTTTGGGCGGCATGACACGCGCGACCTGGCGACTGGAATCGAGACCAGCGGGGCGGCGAAAGTCTACGAGTTCGGCGACACTCTGAATCTGGACATCACAGCGACCCTATCCAGCGCGATTCAGCGCGAAGGCCTGCAGCTCCCTTTGAATATCGAGTACTCGGACCTGCAGGTGCATCAGTGCGAGTACCAGTCCTCGTGCGCGACGGTGCTGATGCTGGACTGCTCGCATTCGATGATTCTCTATGGCGAGGACCGTTTCACACCGGCGAAGAAAGTGGCGATGGCACTATCTCACCTGATACGGACCCAGTACCCGGGGGATTCGCTGTCTCTGATTCTGTTTCATGACTCGGCTGAAGAAGTTCCGCTGTCTCAGCTCGCCAGGGTGAGGGTAGGTCCGTACTACACCAACACGAGGGAAGGATTGCGGCTGGCGCAACGGATCCTCCAGAAGCAGCGCAAGGATATGAAGCAGATCGTCATGATCACGGACGGCAAGCCTTCTGCCCTGACCTTGGAAGACGGGCGCATTTATAAAAACGCGTTTGGACTTGATCCACTGGTTGTGAGTGAAACTCTGCAGGAAGTCTCGAAATGCAAGCGTGCAGGGATCCTGATTAACACTTTCATGCTGGCTTCAGAGTACGGCCTGGTGCAGTTCGTACAGAAGGTCACCGAGATGTGCCGCGGGAAGGCATACTTCACGACGCCTTACACCTTGGGCCAGTACCTGCTCATGGACTACATGTCGCGCAAGACCAAAACCATCCACTGATTGCCCGATACCGCCGTGCTTACCCATACAGTCCTTGGGCTCCACCCCTGAAGCTCCTCATCCTGCGTTGTCGAACAATCGTCCCAAAACAACATCTGGCGGCAGAGCTGGGAGGGCATCCTGACCGAACAGGCGGTCAGCGTAAATGATTGGCGGATGCGATTTTGGACGAGGAGCAACCCGGTTCAGTTCGATGGTGGTTCACGTTCGGCCAGCAGAATGCGCTTAATCTGATTGCGGTCAAGAGTCTGCATATTGCCACCGACTCGCACCTCTACTTGCATGCCGCTAATCGAGATCAAATCTCCCGTTAGAAGAGACCCGTCCCTTAACTCGATGGTGTCATATGCAGCGCTGCCCAGCTCGTAACTGACACTCCCTCCGGAAGCATCGCGCGAGGTGATTTCAAGCGGAAATTTCCCTGAATTGAAACCTTCTTTCTCGAACTGGATCATGTGCTTTCCGATCGCGACTTCGACAATTTTCGGCCTGGTTCCAAGCTCTTTGCCGTCCACCTGGAGTGTAGCGCCCTGCGGAACAAAGTTAACGGTGATAGACATGGTCCGCGGAGCGCTCGTCCCTATGGCCACCGAAGCGGGAGTGCCACGATGCGGACATCGTCATTTGAAATTTCACGGTTTGGCCGGCAGCGACGTTGGTGAGATTAACGTATCGCTCACTGATCCTGGCCTTGCTTTTGTCGAAAATGTACAACGAGAAGGACGCACCGCTGATCGTCTTGCTTGAGAGATTTTCAGCGATTGTTTCCGTGACAAAGGTACCCTCCTTGCCCATGCCATCGATGTCCTTAAATTTTGAAAACCTGAAGCGCACGAGAGATGGACCTGAGTCGGGCCAAGTAATGACCTGAAGGGCTGGTCTTTGGCGCTCGTCCAAGTACACAAAGCCGTAAGCAAGAGAACGTAAAGTGAGATCTTTTTCATAGGTACCTCGCCGTCGGGCAGCCGGCCCATTCTTGTTTGTTCGAAAACCGCAGGAATTGCACAACGCGTGCATTGTGAGCAGAAGATCTGGGGTCGTCCGGGTCGTCCGCCATCGGTTTGACTCCGCTTTGCGGCGCGTCCTATACTGCCAGTCTCGCCACGAATCTTCCTTCCGGAGAGACTGCCATGTTGAAAGCCTCGTCGGCCTTTCTCCTGATTATCGTCATTGCAATCGCAGCCTCGAGTTTTGCGCAACGGAACGCGAACGTTCATCAGCCCACGCTGACTCCGCAAAACAGCGGCACGACGCAGGGACTGATTGCGGTCAGCCCGGTGAACCCGCGTGTGGTCTGGGCATCAGGGCGAGGTGGCACGTTTGTGGTCACTACCGATGGAGGAAAAACCTGGAAGGCCGGTGTGGTGCCGGGCGCCGAAACCCTGCAGTTCCGAGATGTGCAGGGCGTAAGCGAAAAAGTGGCGTATCTGTCGTCGATTGGATCGAACCCCGGCGATTTCCGAATTTATAAGACGGTGGATGGTGGCGCGACGTGGACGATGCAGTTCCAGAACCAGAACCCCGGTGCGTTCTACGACTGCCTCGCGCTCTGGACTCCCCTGCGGGGCATCGCGCACAGCGACTCGGTGAACGGAGTCTTCCCGGATCTCCGCACGACCGATGGAATGACGTGGCAGGACATCAGCAGCAACATGCCTCCGGCTTTGCCTGGCGAGGCGTCGTTTGCGGCGAGCGGCACTTGCGTGGCGACGCAGGGCGGGAACAACGCGTGGATTGCGACGGGTGGCTCGACTACGGCGCGGGTTCTGGCCACCAGAGACAGGGGCGATACCTGGAGTGCGTATGCCACTCCACTGGTCAGCTCGCCGAGCGCTGGCGCGTTCACGGTGGCTTTCCGCGATCCTTGGCATGGCATTGTAGGCGGCGGCGATTTGGATCCCGCGGATCCGAATAACGCCAGGACCGCAATTTCTTCGGATGGCGGCAAAAGCTGGAAGCTTACGAACAAGCCTCCGGTGACGGGAGCGATTTTCGGTTTAAGCTACGTGAGCCACACTGGCGAGGGTATTGGAGACAATCTGGGTCGCGCGGTGGTGATCACGGCCAACGCCGGAGGCGCCGCCTGGACTCCTGACGAGGGCAGCACCTGGTTCACGCTGCCCGGCGTGAGCGGCTTCTGGGCAGTGGCTTTTGCGACTGCGAAAGCGGGCTGGCTGGTAGGCACCGACGGGCGGATTCTGAAGATCAGCTTTTAGCGACAGACTCGGTTGCCCCACCCTCGGTTGGGTCTATCCTCGTCTCGTTATTTCCTGCACCGCCCGATACGCTTGGTCGATGGCTGCATCCGTATAGGCATATGCGGCGGCATCGGCGTTTGCGATCGCCAGGCGGCCAAACGGTTTGCGCGCGACTTCGCAGGGAGTTTCGCCGCCTTCCAGCCAGAACTTGTCCCAGAGCGAGTTGTACTCGTAGGCGTAGCCGTGCGGCCAGCGGTTCACGGTGATGGCAACGATGTCGCGGGCAGGATCGAAGCCTCCGGGCCTCAGGGTTCGCGCCATCTGGTCGCGGATTTTGCGCTCCATGGTTTCAAATGGGGTGCCAAACAACTCGGCTCTGCCGACACCATGTTGCAGGCGGGCCGGCAATCCAGGCTTGCATGGAGTCCTCACCATGTGGACGACAATGGGCTCTTCCGGTTTGCGGGAACAATGGTAGTCGCCAATGCTGACGGGGTTGTCGAGATTCAGAAACGTGTGATAGCTGCCCGGAGCGTAGACGGAGTTGACGCCCAACTTCTCAAAAGCAGTCCAATTCCGGAGCACCACGTTGGTGTAGAGCAGAGGAACCTTGGCTGCGGACGCAAGGGCTTCCTTCTGTGTGTCTGGCAGTTCTTCACAGATATACGGAATTACTGCGTGCCAGCAGGCTAGAACGCAGTTCTTGCCTCGGACGCTGTAGGCTCTGCCGCGACGCGCGTAGGTAATTTCAACTTCTTTGGCGCTGGCGGGATCTCCCACATGCTTTACGCGAACGGCAGTACTGTTCAAGCGAATGCGAATGGGCGCAGAAGACTCGTCTAACTTAGCATAGTTCGTTTTGGCAGTAACCATGTCGGATGATGAGCTGCCGGGAATCGCATCCGGAATCAATTGACGGACTAGCAGGCGAGCGATGCTCGCGTTGCCATCGGGAAAATGGAAGAAGTATCGCTCGGCTTCTTCATTGCGAATGGCGTCACGGTTCATTCCCTTGCCTGGCGCTGGGTCAAGCTTCATCGCATCAAAGCCGGGCAGACCCAGCCCCCAGGCGTCCTGGGCAGAGACCGCGTCGATGCCGACACCGAAGAGTGGTTGTGGTGCGGCCTGGTATAAACGGATCACTTCCTGATTTACTCCGGCCAGATCGGTTAGGAACTTCGCATAACTCATGCGCGCGAGGCGTGCTTTCTTCTCGTCGGAGGACAAGTCCGGAAGATAATCCTTCCTTTCGTGATGCAAGCGAAAAATATCCTGGCGGGCGCGCTCGGAAATAGCCGCCTCCGCCATGAAGGTCTTCCAGGCATCTGACTTGGGGAAGGGCTGGTCGTCGGTCTCGCCGCCTGCCAGCGGGGCGGGATTGATGACCAGCTTGTCAGCTCCAAAAGTTTCCTTATCGAAAAAGATCTTTGGGTTCAGCCCCAAGGAGCGATAGAGATTTTTTGTAACGTACTTTTGAAATCCCGGAACGTCGATTCCCAGTTCCTCGACCAGGCTCTTGGCAATTGGACTGTAGGGGGCGGGACTCTCGATGGCATAGGTGCCGCCATATCCTAGCAAGGTACGATTGCCGACGCGGAATTCGTTGCGCTTGGCGTGGCCGCCGAAGTCGTCATGGTTCTCAATAATCAAGACGCGGGCTCTGGGCCCTGCGGCCTTGCGGAAATAACGTGCCGCAGCGAGTCCGCTGATTCCACCGCCTACAATTATCAGGTCGTAGGTTTCACGCGTGTCAATCGGTGGGCCGGCCTGATTCCAGAAATCGCCATCGCGCAGGCTGTGCGCGGCTTCGAAGGAGCCGACGTGGCTGCCGCGCAGTCCGGTGAGCGCGGGCGGATAGTAAGCGGGAGAATTCTCGTCGTTGACGAATGGAAACAATTGCGAAGGAAGAAGGGTAGCGCCAACGGTCAGAGCGATTCCATTAAGGAAATCGCGGCGGGTGATGTCACGGTGCATGCCGAGGGCTCGGTCCTTTGGGTCCACGGAATCCTCCGGCTTGCGAGTTTAACCGGAGTAGGAGGGGGACGCCAGTGTGGGGCTTTTTGGGAAAACAGATTCCTCGGCGAAGCACCTCGGAATGACAAGAAATTGGTGAAGCGGATCGGAACGACAGGAAAATTGCTGAGCGCCTCAAATAAGGAGGGGCGAAAGCGGCTTCCCCGGAGTGACCAGCTGCGGAGCTCCGCCCCGCCAGGACGGGTGAGGACGCCCGTCTCCACACAAGCTTCCCTACGCAAGCTTTTCTTGGTTATTTCTTTTCCTCTGAAGCTCTCACGGCGGCCTCGGCGGCTTGGAAGCCGATTTTGGTGTGAGTTCCGTCACAAAAAGGTTTAGTGACCGACCCGCCGCAGCGGCAGAGAGAAAACGCGGGTTTTCCGGTCAGATCGTATTGGTTGCCGTCGGCGTCGACGAGTTCAAGCGTGCCTTCCGGAGCTTCTACGCGGTAGGGACCGTTTCTTCTCACGGTGATCTTGACTTGCGCCATGTCTGTCTCCTCGGTAAGAAGATAACACGCGGAAGAGAGATCCTCCTTCAAGGAAGGAAAAGCAGATTTCTCGCTTTGCTCGGAATGACAAGAATAAATATTAGAGAGGCAGAATAAGAGCCTACGCAGCGGCAGATCTGGCACCGATTAAGGAACGATAGAGCTGGAGGTAGTCGTCCAGCATGCGCTTGGCGGTGAAGCGCTCGCGGGCTCTCTGGTAGGCGCGGTTGGCCTGGGCGCGGCAGAGATCGCGGTCGGCGCCCAGAGTGCGGAGGGCTTCGGCAAGGCTGTCGGCATCGTTGGCTCGGAAGTAAGTCGCGCAATCTCCCCAGATCTCGCGAAAGCTGGGAATATCGTTGGCGACAATGGCGCAGCGGGACAGAGCCGCTTCCAGCGCAGCCATACCAAACGGCTCGTAACGCGAAGTAGCGGCATAAATCGCAGCACGGCTATAGAGGCTTCTAAGTTGAGCTTCGGTCTGCGGGCCCTTCAGTGCGACAAATATCTGTTCCGTGGCCAGCTTGACATCGGCGCGGATGGGCGTGCGCGGCGCATAGGTGGGATTGTCCGAGCCCACGATGCACACCGAAAGCGGGTGCTCGCGCTGGGTCAGCAGCGAGACTTGCTTTCCCGCGTCCCACAGACGTCCCACCGATAAAACAGAGTCATCTTTGCTGACATAGGGATTGAAATAGATGGGATTGCGGCCGTTGTGAATCACCAGATCATGGCGCGGCTCGCCATAGCAGAAGCGCAGACTCTCTTTCATCCAATGCGAGGGGGAGACAACGGCAGTGGCTCCCGACAATCCTCGGCTGACCGTGCTCCGATACCAGCGCAGCCAGCGCGTCTCTCGCGGCTCGTGTCCGTGAACCGCAAGCCACCAACTCACCAGGTCACCGTGCGCCACCACCACGCGCGGAATGTTGCTGGAGAGGCTGCCGTAGCTGTACTGGCTGAAGTGGAGAATGTCAGGCCTGACGTCGCGAATCACCGACTGCAGGTAATTGCAGGAATCTTCCAGGTCTTCTTCGCCTTCCTGCATCCACTCAAGCCGAAAAGCGGTGGGGCGGTAATCCAGGCCATGCAAGTTCTGCATCCAGGAAGTCTGTTGCGGGAGCGGGATTTCGCCAAAGCTCACCAGGGTCACACGCATGCCACTGGTGATAAGTCCTGTAACCAGCTCGCGCGCGTAGGTCCAGACACCAGTGAGCGTGTCGGCCGTCACCAGAACGTGCAAACCCAGGCCTCCCAGAGAACCTAGAAACCGCAACCAGCAAGCTATCCGCACCGGTGCGTGTGTTTATTGTAGTGGGGATCGCGGGGAAGAAGAAGACTTTTAATGTCCTTGGAAGAGACTGCAAGAGGTTGCACAAATTGTGCGGACGGGCTGCCTTCTGGAGTTGCCCTGGGTCAGGAAGTCAGCTATGAGCTACCGCAGGCTCCTCGATTTCAACTTTTTCAGCGATTTGATGGGCCATGCGGTCTACAGCGCGGATCTTGTCCCTAGCCTGAGGTGGCAGGTTGGGCAAGGCGAGAGCGGGTTCGCAATCGAGAAGCATGGCGGTCAGGCATTCGCGCAACTCGCTGTGCGACACCTGTTCGGCGGCTTTGCGCGCCACGGTGGCTTCCTTATTTCTACGATGTAGGGCGGCGCGCAGCTCGCGTATAACGCGGGGTGTGCCGCTGATGGCGCAGTTCACGTAAACGGGAGTTGCGGTTCCGAGGTGCTGCTCGACGACGTCGGCCTGGTCAGAGTCAGTTTCCAGCAATGACTGATCAAGGAGCACAGCCGAGAATTCTTCCTCGCGCAAACAAGTGACCGCGTCGTGCAGCGAATGAGCCAGTTTCGTAGGTTGGTTGAGGGCAGCTTCGATGGCGGCGGCACATTCCCGGCCGCGAAGCGACGGGGTCGTGAGCGGGATCATGTCATATTCAGGATGCAACTCTCGGGCCGCAAATGGGGCAAAGAAAATACGCGACTTATAAAGAAACCTCGCTCCGGCCTTCCCAAAGCGGGAAGCCAAGCGGATTTGTTTGCTACTCTTGGGAACCGTACTCCTTCAATTTGCGATACAGCGTGGTCTTGCCGATCCCCAACAAGCGCGCCGCCAGCAGCTTGTCTCCATGGAGCTGTTCGATGGTGCCGAGGATGGTCTGCTTTTCCAGTTCCGCCATAGAGATGATCTTGGCGGTTCGGTCGTCACTCCGAGCCAGGTTGCCTCGGTCCTCGGAAATGGACGAGGGCAGATCGATTACGCTGATCACCGGGCCAGTGGCAAAAGCGCAGCCACGCTCCAGGCAGTTCTCCAGTTCGCGCACGTTGCCGGGCCAGTCGTAAGCCAACATCAACTTCATAGTGTCATCCGCCAACTTATGAGACTGGTCTGAGCCCCGGTTCAGCCGCTCGAGGAAGTGGTCGGCGAGCAGGGGGATGTCCTGGCGGCGCTCGCGCAACGGTGGAATGCGCAGGCTCAGCACGTTGAGCCGGAAATACAAGTCGCGGCGGAAGGTGCCTTGGGCGACAGCCCGCTCGAGGTCGCGGTTAGTGGCGGCCAGGATTCTTACATTGATTGGGACACAACGGGTGCTACCTACGGGCCGGATCTCTTTCTCCTGAATGGCGCGCAGCAGCTTAGCCTGCAGGTCTAACGGCAGTTCGCCTACTTCGTCGAGAAATACTGTGCCGCCTTCTGCGATCGCCAGCAGCCCGTCCTTAGAGTTAACGGCTCCGGTGAATGCGCCCTTTACGTATCCGAACAACTCGCTCTCGATCAGAGCTGGCAACAGCGAACCACAATCCACCGGGATGAAAGGTTTGTCGCGAAACGCTCCCGAAAAATGGATGGAGCGGGCGACCATTTCTTTGCCCGTCCCACTTTCCCCGAGGATCAGAACGGGATGGCTGCTCTGGGCGGCCTTGGCAATAATGCGATACAGCTTATCCATTTCGGGAGAGCGCCCAATGATGCTGCCAAAGCCCTGCTTAGACTTAATCTTTTCGCGCAGCATGCGGTTTTCGGTCTTCAGCTTCAGGTGTCCCGCAACCCTCTCCAGCAGCAGTTTCAGTTCGTCGAGGCTGAAGGGCTTGGTGAAGTAATCATAGGCGCCGTTCTTCATGGCCTGCACCGCCGACTGGACCGTGCCGTACCCGGTCACCATCACTATGACCGCATCGGGACGGCGGGTCTTGATCTGATGCAACGCCTCGAGGCCACCCACGCCCGGCAGTTTCAGATCGAGCAGAACGACGTCGACGCCATGCGAGTCGATGATGCGATAGGCGTGCTCAGCGGACTCGGCCACGAACGTACTAAAGCCGAGGGACTGCCCTACCTCGCGGCAAGCTTCGCGGATGGCGCGTTCATCGTCCACAATGATCAGATTCAAGAAGTTCGCACCTTCGACTTGAGTGCTGCTGGGTGTGGTTAACTCTGCGGTCGCCATAAGATCTACCCCTTCTTCTTTCCGGTATTCCTGGCTGGATGAGCGTCCAGCAATTCACGAACTTTGCGGGTCAGCGCACTGCCCGTAAAAGGTTTGCGAAACAACACGATTTCCTCTTGCGCATTACCTATCTGGCGGGTTTGCTCCTGGCTGTATCCCGAGGTGAAAAGAACGCACAGGTTGGTACGGTGCCGGCGTAGCTGCTGGGCCACCTCGCGGCCGCCCATGCCAGGCATTACCAGGTCGGTGAGCAACAGATCAATATTTCCACGAAATTCATCGCTGAGCCTCAGCGCTTCGGCGCTATTGGCGGCTTCGATGACCTTGTAGCCACATTCGGTCAAGACGCGGAGTACCGAGCCGCGTACCGAGGAATCATCTTCGACCAGCAGGATGGTTTCGCGCCCCGCCTTAGCAGCGGAGTGGCTCGCTGTGGGCTCCTGCTTGTAGGTCGGTTCTTCAACGCGCGGCAGCACGACGGTCACGCGCGTTCCCTTTCCAGGTTCGCTGTCGACTTCAATCGAACCGCCCGCTTCCTTGATAATCCCGTAAGCGGTGGCCAAGCCCAGACCGTTCCCCTGCCCCGGGCTCTTGGTGGTGAAGAAAGGCTGGAAGAGATGGGAGCGTGTTTCCTCATCCATGCCCACGCCGGTATCGGTCACCACCAGTTCGACACAGGCTGGTAATGACATTTCGCGTCCGTGGCGACTGAATCGGCACTGATTGCGGCAATTCTGAGTTCTAATGTGGATGCGCCCGCCCTGCGGCATCGCGTCGCGGGCATTCAGCACCAGATTCAGGATCACTTGCTGCAACTGGGCGGGATCGATTTTGACGTTTGCCAGGTCCTCCGTTGTCTCGATGATCAATTCGATGTTCTCGCCGATCAACCGGGTCAGCAGGTTTTGCATGTTGCAGACGATCTCGTTCAGGGAGAGCACACGCGGCTCGACCGCCTGTTGGCGCGCAATGGCTAAGAGTTGTTGGATCAGCGCCGCCCCGCGTTCGCTAGCGAGACGAATTTCATCCACGTGGCGGTGCAAGCGGCTATTGGACTCCAAACCTGCGCTGACCAGATCGGAATACAGCATGACGGCGGTGAGCAGATTGTTGAAGTCATGGGCGACGCCGCCGACCAGTCTGCCTACCGCTTCCATCTTCTGCGATTCGCGGAGCTGTTCTTCGGCGTGCTTGTGTTCGGTGATGTCCTCGATCATGCAAAGAGCGAATGCGGGCTCGCCTGCCGGCCCGCGCACGAGTGACACCGTCAGGTGGCACCAGCCGGTCATTTTGTCTTTGCGCAGGTAGCGGACCTCCATTTGGTAGGAATCACACTTGCCTGCCACCATCTGCTCGAACATTTCCAAATCTTTGGGGAAGTCATCGGGATGGGTGATGTCGCGGAAGTGCATGCCGCGCAGTTCCTGGCGGGTGTAGCCCAGTATCCGCTCGACCGCAGGGTTCGTTTCGACTACACGACCTTCGGACGTGCATTGCACAATTCCGATGGCGGCGGCATCAAAGATGGCACGATAACGTTTTTCAGTATCGCGCGCGATGCGCCGGCGTTCGCGCCGACTGATGTCGCGCGCGGTAACGACCAGCAAATTGCGCCCGTTACACGTAAAAGGCGCGCACGAACTTTCCATGCGGCAACGCGTTCCGTCCTTGCGGCGTCCTTCGTACTCGCAAACCGGATAACCACATCCCACCGGTTCGGCAGGTCCTGAGATTTCGGTTGAACCCGCGCAGCGATAGTTTTCTGGAAGAAAGTTGGCGAGTGGCTTGCCCTGAATCTCCTTAGAAGATAGATAGCCGAACAAATTGGCGAAGGCGGGATTGGCGTGGAGAATCCTTCCGACGTAGACCACGGCCACACTCTCCGGGCAGGAATCGAAAGCCGCCCTCAGCAAGTCGCTGTCGGCTTCCGTGGCTGCCGGGCTGTAGACGGACAGGGCGGTGCTCATGCGGCAGAATGGAAGAGTTCCTGGCCGTGGCCGGCGGGGGATCCAAGCAGTTTGGCGGTCCTTATAACGGGATCCGCCATGAGACAAAGCTGCCTCGGCGCACGCTCCCCATTTCGGGACAAATCTTACAGACCAAAATGGGAATGAATAAGTGCAGCCGTCACATAGCTGTGTGATGGTCGACCGCAGAAAAGCAGAAAAAAGGGCGCCGCGGAGGGCGCCCCCTAGGCTGAGACGAGGACGAGGGGAAACAAGCTTATCCGTGGACCGGCACGGGCTCGGTCAGGCGAAATGTCAGGCGGCGTTCGGTTCCGAAACCGACATCTTTTTTGCCCGTACCGTAAGCTACGCCAGTGCCGCCAGCCGCGCCCACAGTACTGCCGATGAGCGCGCCTTTACCACCACCGGCCAGCGCGCCGATCAGGGCACCCGCGCCAGCGCCGCCGCCAATCATCTCCCAATTGCGCTTCTCGTGAGAACCGCCTTTCAAGAAGATGCTCGAGGTTTGCACCGGCAGCGCTTTGCCCTTGACCGTAATGCTGGCAAGGGTTAGACGAAGATAGCCGGGATCGTGCAGCCGGCCCGAGGATTTGGCCGCCACCACGCGGCCGGTAACCGCGGAGCCGCGCGGCGCTATGGTTTGGCCTTGCACAATGACGGGCTCATCCAGCACCGCTTCAAATGGATCTCCCGAATGCGCCGTGGCGCTGGAGACTGCGGACTGCAAACGGATGGTAATCGGGGTTCCGGCTGGCACACTCTGGGGAATCGGCAAAATGGATTCCGACGGCGAAATTCCGTTCTTCGGCGAGGTCCGATCAAACGGCATCTTGTCCTGACCGTCAGCCGCCTGTGCGGTGTCCTCCGATGCAGGCGGGTTGGGCTGCCGTGCGCAGGCAACTGTCAGTGCAAGCGCTAACACCAGAACGGCAGAAAATCCGGCCTTAAACCAATTCTTCTTCATCCGACGACAATCCTCCGGCTGAACCCAGGGGTTTCAAGGGCACGAAGTATGCCAACATTTGGCCAATGCAATCAGACACTTAGCCACGTACACCTTTGCACAAGTATGTATTTTTTACGGGAATTTTCAGCCGTTACTCGGGGATCCTGATAAGAGAATGTCGGCATGAAGAACTGCGCCAGCGAGGGCCGCCGGCGCAGTCGAAGTAGGGGAAGGGCTAACTTTACTTAGAAGCGCCGCCAACAGAGGCGGACTGCGATTCCTTTTCCGGCTGAGCTACTACCCCATCAAACGGAGTGGCAGCCAGGACGCGTCCGCGCACCACGCTCAGAGCGCGGATGGTATATCCCGAATCCGAGCCACGGAACCAGTTGCGGCCGTTGTCGTAGCTCTCGAACACCACGCCCGAAGCGTTGCTGGTAGCCAAGAGTCGCTTGCCGTCGGGAGTGATCGAGCCAATCTCTTTCGCCGGGAGGCCATTCATCATGTGCTCCCAGGTTGCACCCCCATCGGCGCTGTGGAAGCCGCCTTCACGGGTAGCCAAGAAAATGTGCGAGTCAGGAGTAACGGACACACCGTAGATGCTGCTGACTAGAGAGGTGGTAGGTGCTTGCTTCCAGTCCGTGCCGCCATTGGTCGAGACGAACAGGTTGGAACGCGTTGCAGCAACGACCAGTTCGCGATTCGTGCGAACCGCAATGAAGTCCTGCTTGCCCATTACTGGGCCGCCTGACCAGATCTTGCCCTGATCGGAACTGGCGAACAGGCCGGCGGAGGTGGCAGCCAGCCACCGGTTAGGCGCGATTTCGATATCGCTCACGCGCGCCGTTAGTGTGCTGCGGACCGCGGTGTGTGCCATAACTCTGCGCGCCTTGCCTTTGGCGGTGATCATGCGCGGCGTGCCCTTTTCGGTCACGACCGTGTTGCTGGGACGCCACTCGTTAGCATTGCGCGCGAGCAGGAAGATGCCCCGATTGGTACCCGCGACCAAGGTGTCGTTGCTGGCCTGGCTGAGACTGAACACGTCGCGTCCACCAAGTCCGACGCTCTTTTGCTGCCAGTGCGCGCCGCCATCAACAGACATGAAGACTCCGCCATACTGCTGATCGTTGATCAAGCCGGCATATATAATTTTTGGATCGTTGCGGTCAGGCACAATGGCGCTGACGTAGCGGTGTGAATATCCCTGGTTGGAGGCAACGAAAGTCTGCGCGCCGTCGTTGCTGGCCAGTACGCCCATGCGGTCGGTCGCGAGCAGAACGTGCTGCGAATTGCGCGGGTCCACCATGACGTCATTTACCACCACGTCGGTATTGCTCACCCGTTTCCAGGTCTTGCCCAAATCCATGGATTTCCAGAGTCCCTCCGTGGTGCCGGCGTAGACAATCGCAGAGTTGCCCGGGTCTTGCTTCAGCACGCGAGTGCGGCGAGCTGAGAACGGGATGCCCTGAATCTTGCTGAACAGTGCGCCCGCGCTCTCGCTCTTATAAATACCAGAGCAGGCGCTGGCGAACACAATTGAGGGATTCGCCTTATCGACGATGATGGAGAACACATCGGAGTCGTCGATCATTCCCTTCTTGATGTGCTCCCAGGTGGCGCCGCCGTCCGGAGTCTTCCAGGCGAGGTGCCAGGTGCCGGCGTACACGACATTGGGATTCTGCGGATCAACCGCGATGGACTCCACGTTCTTGATGTCGGCATGATTTGGAGGCGAAATGCGCAGCCAGTTGTTGCCACCATCATTGCTGCGGTACACGCCATCGAGCGCACCGGCTACAAGAACCTTGGAATCCGACGCAGAGACGGCCAGAGCACGAACGGACTTGCCGTGCATGGCGGGAAGAGTTTCCCAATTTTTGCCGCCATCCTGGGTGCGGAAAATGTCGCCAGTTTGCTGGCTCTGAAAGCTCCACGCCGAAACATAGATTCTCTTGCTGTTCTGAGGATCGAAGCCAATGTGGTCCAGGACGTAATCGTTGCCATTGCCCAGATGGGCAAAGCGATTCCAACTGTGGCCGCCGTCCTGCGAAACGAAGAGTACGCCGGTGCTGGTGCCAAGGAAAATGCGGTCAGGATTGCCGGGATCAGAGGCCAAACTGCGGACGTCACCACCTTCCGGCCCCAAAGACGTCCATTGCGCGGCGGGCAGAATGGGCGTCAAGAATAGCCCTAAAACCAACGACATCAGCCAATTACGCGTAGATCGTGCCATGTACAGGAGAGTCATACTCAGATGCGCCCCTTGTGGTGTGGTTGACCCTGCGGGGGGCCAGGGGTGGCATCAGAGTGACAGGGTAACACCCTGTCAGCAAGTTACTTAAGGCCAAAGAAACAAAAGGGCCGGTCGGACGGCGAACCGTCGTGATCGGCCCCGATTTGGCTCTACTGCGCCTTTTTGGCCGGTTTCTTCTTAGCGGCCGCGGCAGGGTGATCCGGAATCGGTTTCACCTTACTTTCATCCACCGGCTGGGTATCAGGCTCATTGAAGCTCGCCCCTGGGGGGACGATCCAATGCTCGGTCTTCTGACCGCCGCCAGAGCCGGTGCGCGTCTCAATCCGGCTGGGATCGATGGCCTGTTTGGCCTCGCCTCCGGACAGATAAGCCTTGACGTCGACAGCGCGCTCGGCCGCGAGGTTCTTGCGCTTTTTGAGTTCGTCAGGATCGGCAAAGCCCACCACCACGAGCCTGGCGTCTGCCTGGTTCTTCAGCGCTTGCGCCACGTCGTCCAGCACCGCCTTGCAGGTGTTATCGACGCGCCAGGGCTTGACCTTGTTCGGGTAGCTGCACTCGCTCAGCTTGCTGGCCTGAGGCGGAGGCGGTGGCGGAGCTTCGACCGTCACCTGGGAGTTCGCCGAAGCCGTCAAGCCGCGTGAGTCAGTGCACGTTGCGCTCACGGTGATCGCGCCTGGAGATGCACCCGCCGTGTTCAGAGTGCCAGTGTTGCCGGTCCCCGAGATGGTTCCACCGGTTGCGTTCCACCCCGCGACACTGACCTCAACGTTGTCAGGGCTCTTGCATTCGCAAGTGATGCTCGCCGTCGCGCCCGCCTGCAACGAGGTCGGACTTGCGGTACAGCTCATGGTTGGCGGGTTCTTGGCAGGTTCCTTCACCGTAAACTGCGCATTGCAGCTGGCCTGGTTGTTCTTCTTGGCCTTAGGGTCGGTGATCCTGATAGTGGCAGCGTAAGAACCGCCGGCCAAGCCGTTGGTGTCGATGGTGGCCGTGTCGTCCTTACCTGTTACTTTTCCGCCGGTGCTGGTCCAGTTGTAGGTGACCGTGTGCTTAGGATTGAAGTTGCTGGTCGTGGCAGTGACCGTCACTGGCTCGCCGACCATGACCTCCGTAGGTTGCGCCGAGCAATTGGCGGACGGTGCAACGGACGGAGCGCCGCCACCGAGATTGAAAACCAGGCCGCTGCGGAGGCGAGCTCCCTGGTAGTTCGGGCGCTGCAGGTCAGCCAGACTCGCCGGCACTCGACTGGCGAAGTTCTGATGCGCCACCTGATAGTCGGCCTCTATTAAGCGGATGCTGAGATGGCGGCCTGCCGTAATATCAATGCCGCCGCCCAGGATCCCTCCGACGCCGTTGTGATTGCCAAAGCCGGGTACATCGAGTCGATTTAGTCCAACCAAGGTGTGTCCGAAGAAATTGACACCTTCTGTTCGCCACGTGAAGCGTGGTCCTGCCGAAAGGGTGGTAACGTTGAGACCCCCACTGCGAAAGTTGTAGCCGAAGTCAAATTCCAAACCGACATTCGGGTGAGGGTTAACGCCTAAGGCCAGACCAAAACCGCGCGGCAAACTCGGCAGCTTAGAGGGCAGAATCGTTCCGCCAACATTGGACGGCACACTCCCGCCTGGATTCAACCACTGGTACCCCGCGAAAATATCAACCTTTGGGGGATTTTCCTGCTGCGCATGTGCCGCGGTAGAGATGATAGCGACGATGAACACCAACAGAGAGCCGGTTAACATCACCCGGCTACCAGTTTCGTAGCAGCGAAGTGACATGTAAACCTCCGGGAGGAGACGTGAACTTCTCTTAACAATTAATTAATTAATTAATGGAAGGCGCCTAGTGAAATACAGAAAAATTCTACAGCACGCCTCCGGGAGAACAAAAGGTAGTAACTTGGTTACAGGGGCTGTGTGCCGCTCTGTGCCGCCGGGGCTGGTGGGAAAAGCGTTTCTGAGCTACAGTGTTTCGCAGTCTCACACTGTTCTTTCGTCCATGGTCTCACTAGAGCTGGCGGGGCTGTAGGCCCGGTCAACGCAGCTTGCCTGAATTGCTCATGAGCCACAATAATAACGTCATACCTGCTATGAACCACGAGAAAGTCCTAATCATTGAAGACGAGGAGAACGAGCGCACGGGCCTGTCCGAACTGATCTCGGCCTGGGGCTACCGAACGGAAACCGCCAGGGACGGGATGGAAGGTCTGGAGAAGGTGAATACGTGGTCGCCCTCCATCGTCGTTACCGACATGAAGATGCCCCGCATGAACGGGCTGGAGCTGCTGGAGAAAATGGAAACGCATGCACAAGCGGTCGCCGTGATCATGGTGACGGCGCAGGGCACAATCGACAGCGCGGTTCAGGCCATGCGCATGGGCGCCTATGACTATATTCAGAAGCCCATCGATACCAACCGGTTGCGGGCGATTCTGCAGAACGCATCCGCGCTGCTGGGGACGCGGGCCGAACTTGAAGTCACGCGGCGCAAGTTGCGCGATGCGGGTTCGCTGGGTTCACTGGTCGGCAGCTCCAAGAAAATGCAGGAACTGTTCAGGCTTACGGAGATGGTGGCGCCGAGCACGGCGTCGGTTCTGATTACTGGCGCCAGCGGAACCGGTAAAGAACTGGTTGCACGCACCATTCATGAACTCAGCCCTCGGCGCATCAAACCTTTTATCGCGATCAATTGCGCGGCCATTCCTGAGACTTTGATCGAGAGTGAAATCTTCGGGCACGAAAAGGGGGCGTTCACGGGCGCGCTGGAGCGGCGCACAGGATGTTTCGAGCTGGCCGAGGGAGGCACGCTGTTGCTGGACGAGATCGGCGAAATGCCAGTGGCGACCCAGGCCAAGTTGCTGCGCGTTCTCGAAGACCGCAAGTTGCGGCGTTTGGGCAGCAAGGTGGAAACCACAGTGGATGTGCGCGTGCTGGCGGCGACCAACAAGGTTCCGGAAGAAGCCGTTGCGCGAGGCGAATTGCGGAATGACCTTTATTACCGCTTAAACGTTTTCAACATCCACATGCCTCCGCTACGTGAGCACAAGGAAGATTTGCCCGAGTTGGTGCAGACCCTGCTGACTGAGATGAACGCCAAGCATGGACGCAAAGTGGGCACGATCAGCGAGGCCGTGCTGCACGCATTCCAGAACTACTCGTGGCCAGGAAATGTACGCGAACTTCGAAACACGCTGGAGCGGGCCATCATTGTGTGTGAAGGATCGGTGATTGAGACCAAACATCTGCCGCCGGCCTTTGGGCAAGGTGCGGTGCGGCCAGCGGCCAGCGATCCCGATGCCGTACGGCTGGGGGTGGGAACAACCGTCGAGGAAGCCGAGAAGTTGCTCATCCTGAAGACGCTGGAGGCGACCAGCAACAACAAGACGCGGGCTGCGGAAATACTCGGCATCAGCCTGAAAACCTTGCATAATAAGCTGAAGGAGTACGGCAGCGCGCAGGCCGACGTCGCCGCCGCGAAAGAGGAGGAATAGTTCCGGGAAACGGGTGAGTGTGGGGTTTGCCGCCACGTCATTAAACGATCAGCCCTTGTCTCGCTGCTGATTTATGCGCCGCAAAACCAAAATCGTACTGGGCATCACCATGATGGTCTTTTTGCTGGTGGTTGCCTTCTCCTATATCTACATTTCCGAACTGCTCCGGCAGCGAATTACCTCTGCTTATGAAGGCGCCGCTCTGCTCAGCGAGCAGTTGGCCTATGCCACCTACAATGCCCAGCCCGATCTGAGCAGCACGCGAATCGACACCAACGATCCGGCGGCGATGCGGGCCGGCATCGCGGAATATCTCTCCGAGGACGTGAATCTCAATGACATGCTGGAGTCGGTGGTGGCGAATTGGCCCATCATCTACGACGCCGCCATCGTTGATATCAACAACAAGGCGCTGCTGCATACCAATCCCGACCTGATTGGAAAGTACATGCCGGAGCGGCCGGATTTCGCCTTTGTGCGTGACACCAGCTTCCGACGGCAACTTACCATTGTTTATAGTCCGGCGGCGGTTTTTGACATTCGCATGCCGCTCGAATTAAATGGAAAACCTTTTGGCACGGCTCGAGTGGGCGTCTCGACTGTGTTTCTGAAGAACGAAGTAACGCCTCGCCTGCGGCGGGCCGTGATCTACTCTACCGGGGCTTTGCTGATTTCGCTCATCCTCGCGGCCGGACTTTCTCACCTAGCACTCGGTCCCCTGGAGCGGATCAGCCGCAGTCTGGATAGTGTAAGCGCTGGAGAGACCACGGAAGTTTTGGCCGAACCGGATGCGACTCCCGACGAGTACGGGCTGGTGACGCTGAAGATCGCTCATCTTGGGCGGCAGATGCGCGACACGAAAGAAATATTCTCGGCTCTCAAAGACAACGTCGACCAGATCATGGCCAACCTGCAGGACGGTCTGATGCTGTTTACCGAAGACTTCCGGGTCGTGCTGGTCAGCGCTTCGGCAGAACGTTTCCTGGGCCGGCCTCGCGCCGAGATGCTGGGCCACACCGTCAATGAAATATTTTCTGATTCTTCGCCGCTGGGGACGGTAGTGCTGGACGCGTTCGAGCGGCAGCGTCCCATCCCGCAACGCGAGGTCAAAGCGGCGGACGGAAAGTCGGTGCAGGTTTCACTGGACTTCATCCAGCAGGGCGGAACGCATATCGGCGCGCTGCTCACCATGCGGGACACCGAGTCGGTGCGACGCATCGAGGACGAGATCGAGACCTCGCGGCGTTTGTCGGCCAGCGGGCGGATTACGCGCGGCGTCGCGCACGAAGTCAAGAATCCGATCAATGCGATCGTACTGCACCTGCAGCTCCTGCAAAACAAGTTGCAGCAGAAGGATCCGGATACGTGCCGTCACATGGATATCATCGAAAGTGAAATTCACCGGCTGGATCGAGTAGTCCAGACACTCGTCGACTTCACGCGCCAGCGCGAACTAAACATGGAAGAGGTCGACTTGCGGCAACTGATAGACGAAGTGGGGATGCTGGCGCTGCCCGATGCGGAAGTGCATGGCGTACGCATTGTGCGCCAGCTTCCTCCCGATCCTCTGCCGGTTAAAGTTGATATTGATTTTATGAAGCAGGCGCTGTTGAACGTGGTCATCAACGGAGAGCAGGCGATGCCGCACGGAGGCGCGTTGAGCATTGCCGCACGGCGCGACAACGGCAACGCCGTGATCGAGGTCCGAGACCAGGGCGTCGGCATTCCCAAAGAAATTCAGGAGAAAATCTTCGAGCTGTACTTCACAACCAAAAAGGGCGGCAGCGGCATTGGCCTGGCGCAGACCTACCAGATCATGCAGTGGCATTATGGATCGGTGGACTTCGAATCAACGGAAGGGCAAGGCACAACCTTCCGTCTGCGTCTGCCGCTTACGGAATTGCCTTCGGAGAGTCTGAAAGAGAAGGAAGTCATTACCCAGGGCTGATCAGTGGTCCCGAGGCATGAGACAAAGTGTCTTGTCCGGATTTAGAATCATTTGAAGTAGCACCGCTCATGGCGCCGGCAGCCGGCGCTGGAAGAATATGACTCTGGCCGTCATTCTCGGACTATGGGCTTTGCTGGGGCCGTCTTCGTTAAGCTACCCGTACTTTCCACAGACGCAACCGTCTCAGCAGGCGCCTGACGCCAGCTCACAGCAGACACCTCCAAAAGATACCAAGCCTCAGGAAAAACCCGAGCAGCAGCAACAGCCTGCCGAGACCAAGCCCCAGGAACCCGGAGAGACACAGCAGCAGGCGCAACCGGCCCAGGAACAACCGCAGCAGTCCGCGCCGCCTCCTACTAACCCTGCTCCCACCCAACAGCCGCCGGAAGCCGTGCCAGAAAAATCAGTGCCAGAAGTGAAGCCGTCCCCAAAACCGCCGGCGCGAAAAAACAAGCGCAAAACGGCAGCGAAAAAGGATCCACCGGCGAACTCGGAGCCAAAGAAGGTTGTAGTGCGCAATGGCGGCGCGCCAGAACCCACCAGCCAGCTGACCCCCGGCATGTCGCGGGATCAGGTATCGCACTCGCGGCAGACCATTACCCAGTTGTTGGCATCCACCGAAGAAAACCTCAAGCGGACCACTGGGCGTTCTCTCACCGCAAATGAGCAGGCTATTGTGGATCAGATTCGGGCTTTCATAACGCAAGCGAACGCGGCGCTTAAAGCAGGCGATCTTCAACGCGGACACAACCTCGCCATGAAAGCGCATCTGCTGTCCGATGATCTGCTTCGGCGCTAAGCCCTCAAACGCATACGTCATGTTCATCGCGAAATCGTGACCTCAGCGGCCAGGAAGCCTCTCATGAAAACAAAGTGCTGATTGCAGCGCCAGAGTGTGTGTCGTGAGAACTACTCTGTGAGTCAAAACGGGGGAACAGAATCCGCAAGATACCAGCCCCGGAGGGGCGAAATAGGTTAGCCCAGGACGTAAGTCCTTGGTAAAGTTGGAAATCGGAGCGAGTCCCGGAGGGACAACCCCAGTCCTCACGCGCACTTTAAAGCGCCGCGCCACCCAAAACCAGACTTTTCGCAGCCTGTAAAAGGCGCGCCCTGTTACAACCCAGCTATTTCCCTTTGGCTCGTGCGGCGTTCACTTTGGTCAACAGATCTTGTGCCGGCTGTTGAATTGGGCCGGAAATCTTTACGACTTCGTTCAACACCTCCCGCGCTTCGGTTACCTTGTTCAGCTTTGCGTAGCCCCAGCCAAGACGGTAAAGGGCCGTCGCATAGGCTACGTCGTCGTGCCCTTTCAGCAAATCGGCGGCGGACTTCAAATGCGGAATGGCGGCTGCCGTTTTGTCCTCTTTCATCAGCGCATAACCCAATGTCGAATGCGCCACGCCTGCTGACAGCTTGCGGGATTGATCAGCATCCGGAGCATCAGCCTTAGACAGCGCGATCACCTTTTCGGCATAACTGGCAGCTTTGCTAGCGCTGCCAGGCTTGCTGGATTCGACGTAGTGGTTCGCCATGAGAAGCAGAGTGGCAATGTTATTCGGGTTCGTCGCGAGCGCTTTATCTCCGTAAGCGACCAGGCGAGCCGGATCGTTGAGTTGCCCGGGGCCCAACGTGTACATGGCATACTGCGCCACTTGGTCTCCAAAACGAGAGTCGGGGAAGGCAATGGTGAAGCGCTCGATGTAGGACATGCGGGCCTTGGGGTCCTTCTCATCGGCGATCGAGTTGAAAGCAGCCGCTTCGAGAAAATCATAGGAGCTCCTGGCTGAGTTCTTCTCGCCCTCTACCTGGTTCGCAAAATCCTGGTCACTCATAGTGTCCGGCTTGGGCTGGTTGGCAATCGAGTTGAAGGCCTCTCCCCCTCGGGTCGCGTAGTCCATGAGCTTGGCGCTGCTCTTCATCAGTTGGGCGATGTTGGCTTGTGAGACCAGTATGTCGAGATTGTGCGGCGACGCGGCCAGGGCTTTGTCACCAAAGTCGAGAGCCTTCGCAAGGTCGCCTGCGGTCTGATACGCCTGGGCCAGCTGCCAGTTTCCATAAGCGACCGCCGCGGGATTGGAAGAGAACTGCTGCAGGAAATCCTGGTACATGGCCAGCCTTTTCTGTGCGTCCTGTTCGCTGGAAATGGACGCCAGGGCCACGTCTTCCGGAGTCCCCGCGGGGATCACAATCTTGTCGAGCTGCGCCTGAGAAAATAACGCAAAGGAAACGAGGATGGGGGCGGCGAAATGATGTTTGCGAAGCATGGGTCACCTCCAGGCGATGGCATGGTCCTTGACCGGCGAATCGTATCGCCGAAACGGGCAACAGGCAAGGGCGAGAAAGGCCCGGCCTACTTACGCCCTTGACGTTTCTGTGCGACTACCAACCCTCGTGGCGTGGGCAGGAGAATCACCGAGATCAGGCCTTCGGCTTCTAGTTTAAGAGCAGCTTCGCGTACCTGCTTGAGATGCGAACTGGCGTCGTGCATAAGGATCAGGCCATAGGGGCTGATCTGGGGCAGGAAGCGGCGAACTTCCTGCTCGCGGACAGGCATGTCGCTGTCGCTGAATAGCAAATCGATCCGGCCGTCCACTTTCATTTCAAGGCTCGATTCATTGCGACATTCAATCCACTGCGCGAGTTCAGAAGATTCAATGCGCTTCTTGGCGTCGGCATAGACGAGAGGATCGAATTCGCAGGTGATGACCTTGCCGCGTCCGTTCTCCTTCAGGCCTTCGGCAATCCAAAGCGTGCTGATGCCGCTGAAGGTGCCGGTCTCGACCACGAGTTCGGGCTTAAGGGTGGTCACGACGGTGCGCAAGAATTCGAGTACTTCAACTTCCGCGGTCATCGAATCGAACATGCTCCAGCGCTCCGGGTGGGGGCACTCAGGCGTCGCGCGATGATATTCGGCCTGCAGCACGTCGCCAGTGCGCTGAATCTGGCGAAGGATTTTGTGCTCCTGTTTTTCTTGTTTTTTGAAGAGGCGCTTCAGGTCGAGGCGCATGCCAGAGCAGTATAAATCCGCCACCTATCTTGTGGGGACGGCCCTGTGAGCCGTCCGGGCGCGTCGGAGACCGGTCTCCACACAAACCATGATTTTTCATTTAGAGTGAGCAGATGCGTTCCATTTTGCAAAAGCGGGCCCTGCGCTATGTCTTTGGCGCAAATGTAGTCTCTATGCTGGGGAGCGGAATGAACTCAGCCGCGGTGGCTTGGTTCATTTTGCAGGCCACGCATTCGGAGATGGCACTGGGAACGCTCGCCGTTTTGCAGACCATTCCCGCCATGTTGATGCTTCCCTTCACTGGGGTCATCATTGACCGCGAAGACCGGCGGCGTCTGGTCATGATGCTGGATGCGGCCCGCGCCATCGTTATCCTGGTGGTCGCCATTCTCGCGTTCCGTGGCAAGGCGCAGGTTTGGGAACTCTACCTGATGAATACGCTGGTGGCGGCAGGCTTCTGGATGTTCTGGCCGACCATCACGGCGCTGATCCGCGAACTGACGCCCGACGCCCAATTTGTGCAAGCCAATACGTTTTTGCTAGCTGGAGTCCAGGGCGGGTGGTTGATCGCGGGCGCAATTGTAGGATTCGTGTACGAGCACATCGGGCTGGGCGGCGTGCTGCTCATTGACTTTTCCACCTATGTGATCTCGTTCCTGTGCTACTTCGCAGTCCGCAAGGGACGCCACGTGGTGCCGCGGCCTGCCGAGTTGCGCGCCGACATCATCGCTGCGGAAACGCAAATCGAGCGCTTCGGGCGGGAAATGAAGGAAGGGATTCACTTCCTGCGCGATAACCGGGCCGTCGCATTTCTGGGAGCGTGCTGGGCACTGTTCCTGGGCGCGATGCTCACCGGAATCGTGGTCACTCCTTCTCTGAGTGAACGAGTGTTCCGCGCCGGCGCCACTGGCTATGGCTGGCTCAACGGCGGATGGGGAGTGGGTGCCTTTCTCAGCGCGCTGTACGCGCCGCAAGTTATCGCCGGTCTGGGCTCTCGCCGCTCCGTCGCGATTTCCATGGCATTGCTGGCAATCTGCATGTTTATGGCGCCATTCTCGTTATTCCTAGCCATCGCGGTCGGAATCTATGGCGTGATGGGATCGGCGCGCGGCGTCAGTGGCGTCGCCATGAATACCAGCCTCATGGAACAGATTCCCGACCACTTCATGGGACGCGTGCAGAATATCTTCTATTTCTTCGGCACCGTGTTGCAGGTAGTGCTGGGATTTGCGGTGGGCGCGGCGGCCCACAACATCGGCCTGGGCGCCGGCTTCGCCATTATCGGTTTGGTGTACACGCTGGCATTTGTCAGTGCAAGCTGGCCCATGGCCAGTCGAACAGCCGTGGCCGCGAGCGAAGCAGAGTGAACGGATTGCAGATTCAAGATTTTAGATTGCAGATTTAAAAACTTTGAAAATCTGAAATCTTCAACCTGCAATCCTAAATTCGACTTCTGTTATCCTTTCCGTTTCAATTTCCTCAGGAGAATTGCATGTCATCGAATCTCGACGGCCGCGTTGCCGTTGTTTTCGGAGTGGCGAACAAGCGCAGTATCGCCTGGGCGATTGCGCAAGGGCTGCACGCGGCAGGCGCCAAGCTAGTCATCACCTATCAGAACGAGCGTCTGGAACAGGAGGCCAAAGACCTGATTCTTTCGCTGCCCGGAGCGCAGGCATTCATGTGTGACGTGTCGAAGGATGACGAGATTGATCGCCTTTTCGCCGAACTGAAGCAACGCCATGGCAAGTTGCACGTCCTGGTGCATAGTGTCGCGTTCGCTCCCGCTGAGGAACTGAAGGGAGACTTCGTCAATACCAGCCGCGAAGGATTTCGCATCGCTCAGGATGTCAGCGTTTATTCTTTAATCGCGGTCGCGCGCGGGGCTGCCCCGCTAATGGAGGATGGCGGGAGCATTATCACGATGACGTACTACGGAGCGGAAAAAGTTGTTCCTCATTACAACGTGATGGGTGTCGCCAAAGCCGCCTTGGAATGCACGGTGCGGTACCTGGCTTACGACTTGGGCAAACGCAAGATTCGCGTCAACGCAATTTCCGCCGGACCGATCAAGACTTTGGCCGCGCGCGGCATCGCCGGTTTCGGTGACATGCAGAAGTCCCACGCCGAACGCGCTCCCCTGCAGCGTAATGTGGACGTGAATGAGGTGGGCACCACCGGGGTGTTTCTCGCTTCCGACGCCAGCTCGGGAATCACCGGAGAAACGATCTACGTGGATTGCGGCTACAACATTATGGGGTTTTAGAAACAGTTCTCAGTTGCCAGTTCTCAGCGTGCGGTCAGCGTAATTCGGCGGTCGCTCTCTCCCACCCTTTTCAGGGCAATTTCCATGTCCCGTTCTTTAATGAAACGAGGAAATTTCTCTCCCCACTCGATGAGAAGAACGCTGGTTTCGGCCAGCAAGTCATCGAGGCCCAGAGTCTCTAATTCTCGGGGCGTGTCTACCCGGTAAAGGTCAATATGGTAGACATTCACTTGCGGGCCCCGGTATTCGTGGACCAGGGTGAACGTGGGACTGGTGACGTCTTCCTCTCTGGCGGCGTGGAAGCCTTCCGCAATACCCTTCACCAGGATGGTCTTACCCGCACCCAACTCACCACGCAGCAATACCAGCTTAGGCGGAGTGAGCGTCTCGGCCAGGCTTCGCCCGAAGGCAATCGTCTCTTCTGGAGAGTGGGTGAGGACTTCCCGAGTGCTCATACTGATCCCAAACCAGTATAGCTAGTACTACTGCAGCGTCCGATAAATAACTGGCCAACTCAACGTTTCGCTTTTCGCCTTCGAGGTAGGGTACAGCCGGGCCGAATCCGTTCCAAAGTTTGTCGACAGCGCGAAGGCTTTTTCACGACGGATTCGACTGTGGCGGTCCAGAGAAAGGGTTTCGGATTCTCATTGCAGGCGGCCAGGAATTCCATGATCGCCTTCTCGAGAACTTCCACGCTGCGGAAGGAGCCCCGGCGAATGCGCTTGCGGGTTAACTCGCCGAACCAGCGCTCGACCAGATGGAGGCAACTGGAACTGGGGGGGCAAAAATGCGAGATAAAACGAGGGTGGCGCTTCAGCCAGGCTTGGACACGAGGCTGCTTGTGGGCGCCATAGCTGTCCATCACCAGATGCAAGCGGACCTCTCCCGGAAACTCTTGGTCGAGGCGGCGTAGAAACTTCAGCAACTCTTGGTGTCGATGCCGCTCATAGCACTGTCCGATCACCCGTCCTTGCAAGACTTCTAGAGCGGCGAACAAGGAGGTCGTTCCGTTGCGTTTATAGTCATGGGTCATGGTTCCGCAGCGGCCCTTTTTCATGGGCAAGCCGGGTTGGGTGCGGTCTAGCGCCTGGATTTGGCTCTTTTCATCCGCACGATCACCTGTTGGGGAGGATTCAGATAGAGGCCCACCACATCGCTCAACTTCTAGAAACTTGGCATCCCGCGATCGTTTGAAGGTTTTCACGCGATGCGGTTTGAGGTTGTGACTCTGCCAGATGTTGTTGATGGTGGATTTGCTGACTCCTGCCTGGCCGCCATGAGCCGGCAACTCCACTGGGTCATTCCCTTGGGTTGGCTACCTAGCGTGGCATTGACGATGGACTGGATCTTCTCCGGACCGTAGGTCGGTTTGCGACCACGCCCGGCCACCACCTCCCACAGACTATCCAGGCCCTCCCGGGTAAAGGGGGTGCGCCACAAGGTGACCGTCTTGCGATTGACCTCTAGCCGTTGCGCGATGCCATTGTCGGATTGCCCTTCGGCAGCGGCTAACACCATCTGACTTCGTCAGGCGACCTGCTGCGGTGTCCCGAAGGCCGCGACCCACTGGCGCAGTTGCTGTTGGGTCGGCTTCCGGGAGGACGCGTGCGGGAGCGGGTCGTGGCATGACCCAGCATGGTAGTACCAGCATAGCTGTAGAAGATAATGTCGTTGTCCAGTTATTTGTTGGACACTACACCAGTGAGAAGGCAATCAATTCGGGAAGGTCTCTCGGTGCTAGACGCCGGCGGAGACCACGGAACCAGCCATCGCAGGAGCCTCATCCCGTTGCATAAGACGCGCCCGGTAGCGAACGTGTCGAAGGCGAGTGAGTTCGACCAGCGGTGACCACACGGTGTGCACGAGGTCATGCTTGATCAGCAAGTGCCAGAAACGATTGGATCGCTTGTACAGGTAAGACATGGCGAGATACAGCGGCACAGCGCGCCAGTCTGCCGGACGGCGGTGCCAGATCGACGGATGAGAAAAGAGGCGCTGATAAATCCAGGCATAGCCCTGCTCCAATTCTTCCGGTGTCATATGCCGAGGCTGGAAGACTGCGTGGGCAGTGTCGTAAAGGCTCCAGTCACGGTGCAGCAAACGGTTCTCCGCCTCCATTTGCCGGAACAATGGTGTAGCTGGGTACGGTGTGAGAATGTGAAAAGTCGCGCATTCCAGGCGGTTTTCCTCGATCCATGCCGCGGTACGGGCAAAGACGTCCTTACAGTCGTGGTCGAATCCGAGGACAAATGACCCGTTGACCTGAATTCCGTAGTCGTGCAAAAGACGGACACGGCGGGCGTAGTCTGCAGTTTTCGGAGTTTTCTTTCGAGCATCCGCGAGATTCTCGTCGGAGAGTGACTCGAAACCAATGAAGACCCCGGTACATCCGGCCAGCGCCATCTCGCGAATCAGTTCCCGATCGTCGGTAACGTCGATCGATACTGCCGCGCTCCATATTTTGTTGAGCTGCCGAAGCGCGTGACAGAGCGCACGCAGATAATCCCTGCGCGAGCCGAGATTGTTGTCGATGAACACAGCGTAGGGCTGGTTATCGGTTGCGAACTCATCCACCACAAGCTTGGGATCGCGCATCCGATACGGGATCCGCAGGCCGTTAGTGGACAGATAGCAGAACCCGCAGCGATTATGGCAGCCGCGAGTGGCAATCAGGCTGGTCGTGGTCAGAAAACTGTGCCGGGGCAGGATTGACCGTCGCGGCGGCGGATCTTCGGAATAATCATTGTCATATCCTGCGATATAACGCGGCTGCAGGCATCTGTGTTCGACATCATTGAGAATACGCGGCCAGAGTTGTACGCCGTCGCCCAGCGCCAAGGCGTCCGCGTGAGGCGCACACTCCTCGGGACAAGATAGAACGTGCAGGCCTCCCAGAATGACCTTCGCGCCCCGGCAGCGATACCAATTTGCGAGTTCATAAGCGCGTGCTGCAAAAGTCAGGTGCACGGTGATGCCGACAACTTGAGGAATGGGATTGAAAGGGGGTGGCCCGTCCAGCAGATTTTCGTCCCAATATCCGATTCGCCAGTGCTCCGGCGTGGTCGCGGCAAAACTGGTCAAAGCCAGAGTCGGTGTGAGGACGTGCTTGCCAAAACTCGCGGTCGGGTCCTTGGGATAGAAAGGATTGATCAGCAAAGCATAGAAGGGCTCTGGGGGATGTGCCGCTGCGATTTCGGGTAGCGGGGGCGGAGTCGTCATTTCTGGCGGCAGCCAGCGGCGCTTCGAAAGCCGAAGAAAGGGCTCTTCTGCCAAAATCATTCGCACAGCTTGGCGCGGTTTTAGCAGGGCCGTCAAGATAGCGGTCGTGCTTAAGAATGTACTCACCCGGGGCATGGTAAGGGCTGATTGTAAGCGACGCCGGTTCTTATCTCAGCTTTCGTCCGGGCGGAATAGGGAGTCCGGGCCAAAGCTTGGAAAAGAATTCAACTGCCTGGGGATCCTGGTGCAGGGGACCCATGACGAATTTGCCAAACACCACTCCGCCCATCGCGTAATAGCCAACTGCTAGACCTCCGATTGCAGCATAACCGATGGCCACTCCGCCCATCGCAAGGTATCCCAAGGCGAGCCCAGCAAGCGCCAGAAGGCCGATGCCGCAACCGCCGAGCACGATTCCGCCCATGGCAAGTCCCCCGAGTGCAACCGCGCCGCACGCGACTCCGCCCAGTGCGATCACCCCGGTAGCAATATCTCCGATAGCGATGATGGCTCGCGCATGTCCGCGAAGCTCCTTCTTGGACGGATCGGGACCAATCGCAACCGAGACAAGCGGATACTCGAGAAAAGTCGCCGACGACGTCCAGCGAATCGGCATGGTGGATTCCCTGCTGAGAGTATGCGGCGGTGGCCCGGTGACCGTGAGTGACAAGAGAGGAACGCGAGACGGGGCAAGCCCCGTCTCTACCTCAGTTGTTGCGGGCAGAGACGCGGCTCGCCGCGGCTCCGACCTATTCAGTCGGCTGCTAAAAAGTTTTGGGCAGGAAGGAAGTGGAGTGCGTACCG
>DATEPX010000240.1:0-6369 GCA_035272945.1 Terriglobales bacterium | reverse complement strand
CAGCCCGCCCGTGAACGCTAGCACCCAGGCGTCGACACGAAACGGCTGGAGGCGATTGATGTCCTGAAAGCTTACGGCGGTGTTCAATGCTGCGACGATCCACGTTGCGAGCAGGATCGCGAGCGCGCCGCCCGCAACCGTCAGGATCAGCGTCTCGCCCGCCAAGTCCCGCGCGATCTGCCAGCGGTTTGCTCCGAGGGCCTGGCAGATGGCAAGCTCCTTCCGTCGTCCGGCGGAGACGGCCAGGAGCAAATTGGCGATGTTGGCGCAGGCGATTAGCAGTACGAACGCGGCTGCCCATTCGAGCACCACCAGAATCGGCCGTGAGTTGGCTGCGAAGCTCGTCGACAACAGCCCCACGTCGGCCGTCCACACGTGATCGGAAATCGGCAGCGACGAATACGCCGTCGTTATCTGCGCACGCGCGGTGTTCAGCGACACACCCGGCTTCAGTTTGGCGTAAACATTTATCGACTGTTCGCGGTCGGTTGCGTCGAGAACGAACGGCCGGAAAAGATCGACTTCACGATTGAGGACGCGGAAGATTTTGAAGCTCGATGGCAGGACGCCGACCACCGTACACGGTGTTCCATCAACGTCGATCGACTTGCCGACGATGGCCGAATCGGCCGCGAATTGACGACGCCAGAAGCCGTTGCTTAGCAGAACGACGGCGTCGCGACCCGGCTGGGCGTCTTCGTTGGCGAACCCGCGGCCGAGGGCCGGTTCGATGCCGAGCATTGGCAAGAATGCGGGTGCGACCTGGAATCCCTCCACCTGCACCGCGCTTGTTCTCAGCGACACGTTGAAGGCGACGCGGCGGAAAACCGCGGTCTGCTCGAACGCATCCACGAGGTCGCGCCACGCGATGTAGTTGACCGGCGCGATCGGCGCGGACGCCACCCCCAGCGCCCGGCTGACCTCGAACACCCGCACGAGCCGATCGGCATCGCGGTACGGAAGCGGCCGGAGCAGGACTTCGCGTGTCAGGCTGAAGATCGCGGCGTTGACCCCGAGGCCCAGGGCCAGCGTCGCGACGGCCACAACCGGGAAAACGGGACGCGAAGCAAGCGATCGCAGCGATCTCCGGATGTTCAGCATCACTTGGCCTCACGCCAACGCCTCGCAGTGCGGAAAGTCCGCGCCACGACACAGCAACCCTGCTGTACTTTTCTCCTGATTCTATACCGCGTTTCTGCATATTTCCGAGTGGGCGACAAAAGGTCCGGAATCTTCCTTCTGCACCTGGAGGTATTGGTCCGGTCACGCGAGCTTTAGAGGACTTGTGTTGAAAGGGTTCCAGCCCTCGGGAATAATCATAGCCACGTCAACCTGCGGAGGGATATCACGCCTATGCCGAGCCAAAGAAGAACAGTGAGTCTCTACCGAATCGCGCAGCCTAACGCCCAGAAGCACAATCGGCTTCGAGCTTCGGACGTGGGTTCGACTCCCATCGCCCGCTCCATAAGTCTCAGTGGTTCCATTCCCGTGGTTTCCGTGGTTCCATTGACATATTAACTTCAGAAGAATAGCTTAGCGTGTTCAAAGGAGGCTAGTTGCGCCCGTTGCGAGTATGCACTCACCCAGTTTTGTTCATAGTTCTGGTTCCGCTCACAATTTCCGCCCAACAATTTCGGCAGGGCCCGCCCGATCGGGCCGCTCTCTCCAAGGCAGCTGTGGAAAGGCGCCTATTCTCAAAGCATCCGGTGCCACCAGCAGACTTGAAGAAGGCGGTTCCAGGAAAGTATCTTCTGGACCGAGAAGCGGCACGGGCAAGCCAGTTGCAAGCCCGGATTCGCAGCACCAATGCGCCGCGCCCCCTTGTTTCGGCCACGAGCACTACGATCTTTCCAGGTATCCAATTCCGCCCAACATTGCCGGCCGGTTCAATTTCTAATGCCGTGGCTACCGGTGACTTCAACAACGATGGCCATATGGACTTCGTGGTTGCCAATGGTGGCACCAACGATTTGTGGATCTACCTCGGCAAAGGCGATGGAACCTTCCAACTGCCCCGAATTGTTCCGCTCACGAGGGGCGAGACGCCAATCTACGTTGTAGCTGCGGACTTGCGTGGAAACGGGACCCAGGATTTAATCGTGGCTGAATACGACACATCGACAATCGGCGTGCTGCTAGGCCACGGTGATGGAACGTTTGGCTTCGAACAGATTTACTCATTACCTCAGCCACCGACAGCCGTTGTAGTGGACGATTTTAATCACGATGGAAAGCCGGACATCGCGGCGGTGATGACCATCGTGGGGAGCGGCCCGTCGAGCTACCCGTATGTCGCGACCTTATTCGGTGACGGCACGGGTTCGTTTGCTAGCCCGGTGATTTCGCCGAACGCCAGCTTTTTTTGGAGCACGGCAACCAACATTGCATCGGGCGACGTAAACAATGATGGTCTGCCGGACTTGATCATCTCTGGCCCTCCAGGCGCGGATACGAATGTGCAGAATGCACAGGTGTATCTGAATTCGGGCAACGGTCAGTTCACACCTGGACACATCTTGCTCAGCGATGCGGGCGGCGGTAACTTTATCCAGGACGCCCGACTCGGGGACTTCAACGAGGATGGCTGTTTGGACGCAGCGGTAGCTGATGCCACCAGCTTGGTTTGGGTTGCTCTCGGCGACTGTAAGGGCAACTTCGGTGCGCTGACACCGGTGTTCATGGGCGACAGCAACGCGGCCCTGCGGCTGGTTGACCTTAACGGCGATGGGCACCTCGATCTTGTCACGACGGCAATTCCAGCTCTCAACCCTGCGCTAGGGCACGTCGCCGGCAACACTCTCTCCGTAGCCTTCGGAGATGGCCATGGGAACTTCGCTCCGGCGCGTAATTACGTTGGAACGGGACAGTCCTACTCCCTTGCCATCGCCGATTTCAATAGGGATGGCAAACCCGATGTTGTCAGTGTGAGTCCGGATACGGATACCGCGACGGTTTACCTTAACGATGGGTCCGGTGGGTTCGGCTCTCCGCAGGGTGTATGGATCGGTGTGCCTGGCGAGGGTCTGATCAATGCTCCGATCGCGCCTGCTTCTTTTGCCGACGTGAATGGCGACGGAAAGACGGATATTGTGCTTCTTGACGAAGGCTATTCGGGAGAGTATTTCCTCATTACTCTGTTGAACGACGGCTCGGGAAAATTCGAAGATCCTCGCAGCTCCGATGCCGGGATCACCGTCCCCTTCCAGAGGATGGGTGATTATCGGCTCGCAGACTTCCGACACACCGGGCACCTTGACTTTCTTGCCATCGGACTGAGCCTAGCGTATTCGAGCGGCGCCGAATACATCCTCTTCATGCCCGGCAACGGCGACGGGACATTTGGAAAGCCGGTTTTTGTGGCAACTCCAGGAGCCGATGGGGAGATGGCCATTGGCGATTTCAACCGGGACGGGAATCTCGATTTTGCCGTCGTCTCACCGAATTCCAGCTTAACTGGAAAAGTGGTCACGATGTTTCTTGGAAACGGGGATGGAACGTTTCGCCGGGGCGGAAGCGTTGCCTTTGCAGACACGGCAGGAGACATTGACCGCGTTTATGCCGGGGACTTCAATCGTGACGGCAAGTTGGATATCCTCGTACACACTACCGGCAACGGCTACTGGACGACGAATTCTAGTGTTTGGGAGTTTCTCGGCAAAGGGGATGGAAGTCTTCAACCGGGAAAGCAGTTGTTCAGCACTTTTGAGCCGATGGTCCTTGCCGATGTGAATGGTGATTCCTGGCCGGATATCGTTCGCTATGACTTTTTCTGGCCAGACGGAATCACGGAAACTTATGGGCCAGCAAAATTCAGTACCTATCTTGATCAGCCCTCCGGAACGTTCGTTCAAAGCAGTTCGTATGCTGCCTATCAGGGAATACCCACTCAACCCGGACCCTACCTGCAACTTGGCGATCCAACAGCGACCTCTCTGGTTACCGACCTAAACGGGGACGGGAAGGCTGACGAAGTGGCGTTTCAGAGGGTCAGCGCAAGCAATCCAGACGTTTATGCCCAGATTCTAATGGGTAATGGCGATGGAACCTTTTTCCCAACCTACGACGTGTTCGATTTTATCAAGCAGTATTATTTCCCTGAATACTCCCACGATCTCAACGGGGATGGTTTCGCCGACCTGCTGGAAATCGACAGCGCCAGCTCTTCTATGCATGTTTTCAACGGTGGACCAGCCCCGGCTTTGCAGATCGCTCTGGAGAAGACGCGAATTATCGGCAACTCCGGTTGTGGGTGGATTTTCCCGAATGTCCCGAGTCCCGCCGACGTTGGTGTAACTTTGGCGAGCAGCGTCGCCGGCGTGGTTCTTCCTGCTTCGGTGACAATTCCGGCCGGGTCTTTGGGCCAGCAATTCTGTTACACCTTGGATACCAGCTACGACTGGCATCAGGTTTTTGACATTCAAGCAACACTCGGGACCAGCACTGCCATAGCTTACGCCTCGCAGAGTTACGTCATAGGTTTCACCGAGAGTCTATCCCCGGACATCGCCCAGGTCGTCTATGCCGGTCAGAGCGCGGCACCAGTTACCGTGACCCTTACGCCACTGCAAAACTATAGCTCAACGGCCAAGCTGAGTTGCTTGGGTCCGGTTGACCAGGTTCTCGGAGTGCCCATCAGTATAAATTGCGCTTTTGGATCGAGCACTTTGTCTCTTTCGCCATCAACCGCGGCCTCAACCACTGTGACAGTCCAGACGAATGCTGCCAGCAGGTTCAGTGGCCCGGTGACCATCGTAGCCGATGACGGTAATGTTGCTGCGCGAGGGTCCTTCACCCTATCGTACCTACCACTGACCGTGGGCCCGTTTGGCAACAACCCGCAGGCCACATCGCCTGGCATAGGCACTACCGCGATCGCCATTTCTGGTATCCCGCCCTACACACCCAGTTGCTCCGGGTTGCCGGTGGGACTCGCGTGTTCGTTCACGGGAACCCAGAATCCATATCCTAGTACAACGGGTTTGAATCTGACGATAACTGTACCTTCAGGCGTCGCTGTGGGAAATTATCCATTTACAGTATCCGTAGTCAGCGGACCTGCCACCGCTTCCGTTGCCCTCACCCTGGTGGTTGGCGACTTCAGCCTGCTGGCTCCGAGTGCAGCCTCTGACTGGGCGCCTCCGGGAGGTACGGTAAACGCTACCTCGAACGTTCAAGCTGTCGGAAGTTTCACTGGGTCGGTAAGCCTAAGCTGCAGTACGGATTTCGGCGGTAACTGCACAGGAAGTACCATCAATGTATCTTCGGCCGCGCCCACCCCTGGAGGTCTCACGGTCTCCGTACCCTCGACAGTGGCCCTGGGAGCCCACACCCTCACAGTGACAGCAACCTCGGGGTCACTGAGCCACGTTGCGTCGTTCCCCTTCTATGTTGCTGATTACAGTGGCTCTCTGAGTGCATCCACGCTCGCTGTGACTGCCGGTGCCAGTGGGCCGCTGAGTGCCACAGTGAGCGCAACGGCCGGATTTGCGGGAACCGTGTCGTTGAGTTGTGGAGGCACGTCGCAGCTGAGTTGCAGTTTTTCGCCAACGATGCTTCAACCTACGGCCAACAATTCCCAGACGACGAACATAACGGTGACAGCCGCACTTACGGCTTCTACGCATCCTTCTCGCGAAATGAAAGTGCGTTCTCTGGCACTGACGGCCCTGTTCCCTATCTGGGCGGTGTGGGTGTTTGCAGGCGCAAGACGAGAATGGACGCCCCGGACGAGAACCGTACTCATAATTCTCTTTCCCTTTGTCCTGGCCTTGTCTTCCTGCGGGAGTGGTGGCACAAGCGCGGTCCCGCAGGGGGGCTCGACCAGCTACACCCTTACAGTGAACGCCTCCGCTGCCGGTACCAACACCACAAGAACACTGGGAACCGTAACTGTCACCGTGACCCATTAGTTTTGGGCCCAGCGCGAATTGGGTTCCTCAGCCTCCGACAAGTACTTCATCTTTCGCGTCTTTGTCGAAGGGTGAGGATCAGGGGCGAGTGCGCTCCTGGCTTACTTACCCTTCGACATTCGCCTTCCAGCCACTACGATGTAACTCCCGTATCGTCTGCTTGAAAGGTATCCGCGGATCCAAAACTCCCACCCAGCGGTTACTTGTACGTGTAGTTGTATAATCGTGTCGTTTTTTTTGAAGAAGTGCAGCCCGGTGATGGCTCCCGCTCTCCAATCGCGTTCATGATTCACTGGACAGCTTTCCCAAGCTTCGGACATGGGTTGTTGGGATAGAGCTCGGGCGCGCCGGTGTACAGGTGGAGGGTTACCATCCTCGCCCTTTCGGTATGCGAGGTGGGTGCACAATTCCACCCTGGCCACGTTTCCCGAGGCCCCCCGATAATCCCGGACGGCCGAAT
>DATEPX010000239.1:0-2636 GCA_035272945.1 Terriglobales bacterium | reverse complement strand
CGTGGTCATTACGGACAACGCCAGATACCATCATGCCCGGCTTCACAAAAAATGGCGAGACGACCATAGGAAGGATTTCATGCTGGACTACCTGCCGCCCTACAGTCCCGAACTGAATCCGATCGAGCGCGTTTGGAAACTAACGCGTCGTCAGTGCATCCACAACCGATACTTTCCTGCGCTGGAGGAAGTCGTCGCTGCCGTGGAAACACAGTTTGGATATTGGGCTAACGGAAACGAGACCTTGCGTCGGTTATGCGCAATTACTTAAGACGCTGCGTATAGTAGAAAGCGACCTCCACCGGACTGAACATCTTCCTGGCTCATTTTGATGACCTGTTCGAACGGGATTGTAGGATCGTTGAGACTGACAAAGAGTGCTTGGTCGCGGAGGTCTGCACCTGCGAAGTCGGCGCTGTACGTGGCTTCTCGATTGGCGCGGAACGGCCGCGACTGGCTCCACCTCGTAGGTGGCACAAGGTTCCATGGCGGAAAGGATGGCCACCAGCCCCAGTTGTCGCCCGCGCTTGGCCAGGAGGGCTTCGACCAGATCCTCTTTGCGGACGTTCCTCTTGCGGATGAGCTGGATTTCGATCCCGCTTTCCTTAGCCAGCCGTTCCGCGTTTTCCCGCAATCGATCGCGGTAGGGCCTGGCAAAAAGCGGGTAGTCGCGAAGATCCACACGTTATGGGCGTAGAGGTAGGCGGTCATGCCGGTCATGCCTTCGGCAAAACAGATAGCGCTGCTTACACGGACCTGACCGCTAAGGGAATGGCCGTCCCGTTCGGCCGGCGCCACGTTGTCCGGAACTCCCGGTCGTAGGTCCATATCTTCAGATCTTTGTCGCGTCCGCTGAGGATCGCTACGCACGCGTCCGCCCAATCCGGCTCATGGTCTGCGTACTTCGTGAGCCAGTCGAGCACCTCGAGGAAGAAGTCGCGCTCGTACATGACCGGAATTGGCTGCACGCTGAGATCGTGCAGCAAAGCCCGAAGCCGCTGCCGCTGGTTTCGATGCGGGAGGTGAATGCACGTTTCCGTCAGCACGGCATCGCAGACTGCGAACTCATCGGCGGCTAACGACTCAAGATGCTTCTTTGCCGTCCGGTGCTTCGAGTCGCGCGCATCGCACAGCGCCACCAGCGGGGTCGTGTGGATCAGAATCACCGCCGGAAGGTCCGGAGCTTACGGAGAATCGCCACACCCGCTGCGCGCCGATCGTAGACGTCGTAGTCGCGGGACGGCAGGTCTGGAGGATCGGGATATTGCTCGAATATGCGTCGGACGATCGTTCTGACATCGGGCGGGGACTCGGACCTACGCAGCGCCGCGAACCGTTCGTCAATCGCCTCACGCACCACATCCGACAGGGCCATGCCACGCGCACGAAGCGTCTGTGCCTTGCGAAGTCTATCGGCGTCGAGCCGAACGTTGACTAGACGAGAACTCATAATGTAAAGATAGCTTGTCTTTACAACACTGTCAAGGCCCTGCGAGGCGAGAAACTTCGCATAGACGTGGCTGGGCGTCACTTAAAATGACTGCCAAGGCAGCATTAGACCATCGGAGATGATTTTGGGCAGATTCGTAGGGTGTTTTTTCCGGTCCTGCACGAGCATTGGGGAGGCAACCACAGAAATGAGGTGACAAGGGAAAATACATTCCCGAGACTCGGCGGAGCGGGTGAAGAAGAAGGCGGAAGGATTTCTGAGTGGCCCGTAACACTCAGGGTGCACGAAAGCCAGACGCTCTATCCAACTGAGCTACGGGCGCATGCACATTGATTCTAAACATTTACGGCTTGCGCGGCCACTGTTTTGAGGTCTTTGACCGTCTGCTGAGAGGGCAGACGCTCTTTTCAACTGAGAACTACGGGCGCACGGCGCAACCATTGTCTCATCAAGTAAGTACAGCAACGTCTTCAACTGCTCTACCTTCAACTCTCGGTCCATTCTGTCCAGATGGATGGAGCTCGTTCGAACGGAATCTCAGAGCAGCAGGTCAGTCGCAGACTTTGACTGCTATGCTGGCGGGGTAAGTAATTGACAATATTCGATATATAGTAATTAAGTCTAAAATATATGGTCTGCGGCGGCCAGGCTCGGCAAGTGTGCGGCAGCCGCTTGCCTCTGGAGTTCCGAGAAGACTATACTCCGGCCACAGATTCGATCCCGCCCGGAAATCCGCAAAAACGGAAGGAGGACTGATGAAGCCAATTAGGGGAACATGGCTTTCGCTTTGCTTGTGGTTCGCGACCGGTCCGGCGTACGCACAGGGTGTGGGCTCCTCCGGAGATATCACTGGGACAGTGATTGATTCCTCGGGGGCGGGTATCCCGAAGGCGACGATCCTTGCCGTGGACAATGAAAAAGGCATCCAGCACACCACCGAAACCGATACGAGGGGGGAGTATCGCTTGGCGGGACTGGCGCCTACCACCTACGAAATGACCGTGAAAATTGCCGGCTTTCAGACGGCGGTTCAAAAGGGTGTGATTCTCACAGTGGGTACGACCGTGGTTGTGGATTTTCGCCTGAACCCCGCGTCAGTGTCGGAGGTGGTTGTGGTGCCGTCGGAACTGCCGGTGGTGGAAACCGAGCGTGGCGGCCAGGCAGATACGGTCAACGAGAAGTTCAT
>DATEPX010000238.1:0-11118 GCA_035272945.1 Terriglobales bacterium | reverse complement strand
TGAGAATTCTTGTGACCACGAGGGCCGACTTGTTTGAGGAACGAAAACGACAACATCTCGAGCGCGGCTGGCGAATTGAGGATGAGCGGCCGATACCGATCAACGGGCTTTGCTCTTTCGTCGCCGTAAGAGATATGCCCGCTTCAGACGCCTTGGGGGAACTGGTAGAGCAGGCGCTCAACGGAAAACGCGCTTCGTACGGTGATCGCTGACGGCTCAGGTGTGGGTTGACAAGATTGAGTTCTTTCTTAGGGGTACTGGCTCGCCTGGCTCCGAAGGCCGAACTACCGTGATCTCTCCTGAGGCACGTCGCTCTTGCAGATACCTTCCCAGCCTTGGACGTACGGCGAGCCGAAATTTCAGTGAACGAGGAGGTTTCCCTATGAGCGGACCCAACGGCCATGTGCACGAAAACAGTAAGTCTATAGCGGTCGCATCCCCTGCGGTCTCAGTGATGCCGGCGGTGCCTCAGCTCTCGGCGCAAGAGTCAACGAACTGGTCGCGGCATTGGAAGTGCCTTTTCCTCCCTCTCTGATCGAGTGGAGGGTCACCAACACAACCAAGAATCAGCAGCCCGTCCGCGGCCAGGTGATCCCGTACGCCGACCAAAGGGCCTACACAGATCGCTTGAATGCGCTGTTCACGCCCGCGGGCTGGACCCGCAAGTACGCCATCCATACCAGCACGAACTTTGAGCGGAGCAAGGACAGAAGATTGTCGCGAAAGTGCTCGTGACCTGTGAGGTGACCATCTTCGGCCTGGGTTCGCATTCCGCAACAGGAGAAGAATGGGCCGACAATGACAACGCCGGCACGGGTGCGGAAGCCCAGGCGTTCAAGCGGGCCTGCTCTTGTTTTGGCCTCGGACGTTATCTTTATTATTCCACGGGAACGTGGGTTGACCTGGACGACAGAAAACGACCCGAGACGGTACCGCAACTCGCTGGCTGGACGACACCGGAGGGATGGCTGCAGGGTCTCCGGCCCGGCCGGGAAGGGAATTCCACATCGTCGGAGCGGACGGGTGCCAGCACTGGTGATTCTCGTCAGAATGGCAACGCAGCGACCGCAGAAACCGGCGCCATGGTCCGCGAGATCGAGCGGATGGAGCAGGTAGTGGGGAAACGCATGTACCGCGGGCTGCTGAAGGCTCTGGCGAGAGTCTGGAATCCCAAAGACATTCGAGACCCGGCGCTTCAGCAGAAGGTGCTGGCGCATCTGCAGGCGGCGGACCGCGGATTGCAACGAGCTCAGGCCGCACGGGACAAAGCCGGTGTGGGAGCGATCGCGGGAGTTCTCCAACGCCTAAAAGTGAGCTCGCTTGACCAGGTCGATAATCTCAAAACACTTCAGGAGATTGTGGTTGCGCTTGAAACGCCAGCACCAAAAGCCAAGTCATGAGTCTTTCGCTCGCGACTTATATGGTTCCTCTGTGGCCGGAGGGTTCGACAGCAGAATGCGGGCCGCAGAGGCGACCAAGCACGGGATTCGATAGGATAGGAACCTTCATGGAGCTCTACGTCATAGCGGGGCCAAATGGTGCCGGCAAGACGACGTTCGCTCGAGAATTTCTTCCCAATTACGCGGCTTGCAAGAACTTTGTCAATGCTGACTTGATCGCGGAGGGAATGGCGCCTTTTTCGCCGGAGACTGCTGCGCTGCGGGCAGGCAGAACGATGCTCGGCGAGATCCGGTCGTTTAGCCTGAGTGGCGTATCCTTTGCCTTCGAGACGACGCTCTCGGGACGAACTTATCTGCCTCTGCTTCGGCGATTGAAAGTCAAAAGCTACGATATCCATCTCTTTTATCTGTGGGTTCAGAGCGTGGATCTTGCGTTATCGAGGGTCAGGGAGCGAGTTTCAAGAGGCGGGCATGATGTGCCGGAATCGGTGGTCCGACGAAGATTCGATCGATCCGTGCGCAACTTTCTGTTCTACTATCGTCAGTTGGCGGATGTGTGGACGCTATTTGACAACTCCGGCCAAGTTCCCAAGGTGGTCGCGGTCGAGCGGGACAAGAGAATCCGTATAATAAAGAAGGACGTCTATACCGGCTTGGTTAAGCGGTACGGTTGCATATGAGGAAGCCTTCGAGAGACGTGCTGCGGTTGCCGCTTGAAAAGCGTGCTGAAATCGCTTTCAAGGTCGCGGTGGCAAAAGCTATCGACGAACATGTCCGGCTCGGGTTGCCGGTCTACATATGGCGCGATGGTAAAGTCGTGGAGTTGCCCCCGAACAAGGTACGTAACGTTGCAAGATCGAGGCGTTGAAAGTAGCCTTCCACCTGTCCAATACCTGCCCCCTACTCAAAAGGTTCTCCGCGAAGCTTTGAATCCGTTAGTAGAAACGCTATACCGACGCCGTTCCCTTCATCCGCAAGTTGATCAATGAGTTCCGCCGATCGAGTCGGAATGCTTTTCCCAATTGCCGCGAACGGAGGCGGCAGTGTCCGCCGAAATCTGTGGATCCTGATCTGCTTGTCCTGTTCTTTTCTCGACGCCAAAGATACGCGGAGGTGGCCAGATGAGACGACATGGAAAGGCCAGATTGGGTTTCTTCCCGTTACCCGTGCTTGAGGCCGAGCAGCTGAAGAAGTGTCTGGCTTTTCCGCCGGAGTTCTCCGCCCTTGATCCCTGCGTGGGAGACGGCGTGGCGTCCAGTCGTTTGCTCGAAGGAACACGAGCCCGCCGCTACGGGATTGAAATTGATGCCAATCGAGCTGAGCAGGCAACCCGGCTGGGCATCGACACTCTGCCTGCGAATACCATGGACGTGCGCTGTCCAGCGGAGTCGTTGTCGCTGCTCTATCTCAATCCTCCTTATGACTTCGAAACAGGTCAGACCAACAACCAGCGTCTGGAACTGGTGTTTCTGGAGCATACGTACCGCTGGCTCAAGCCCGGCGGCGTCTTATTGTTTGTCATTCCCCAACCTCAATTGAGGCCTTGCGCGAGGATCTTGAGCGAGCACTTCAGCGATCTGTCGGTGTTCAGGCTGACGGAACCTGCCAGCGTCCAATACAAGCAGGTTGCACTGTTCGGAGTGCGACGCAAGCGACACCAGCACCTACGAGACTCCGCGCTACTAGACTCCATGCGCCGGCTGGAAATACTTTCCAATAAACCCCGCCTTGACGTCCTGGGCGAAGCGTCTGCAATTCGGTATGAGATTCCACAGTCCGGGCCAATCACGCTCACCAATGCGGGAATCCCACTCGATGAAGTGGAGGAGTTGCTGCCAGACTCTGCGGCATATCGCCAGGCAAGCCGCGTCCTTCTCCCCAGGCGGCGGGATGTCCGGGGCCGGCCACTGACGCCCTTGCACGGCGGCCACGTTGGCCCGATAAGGAACCTTGTTAATTGTTGGTGAAAAGTGAAGTAAAGACCGACTTTTCCTATGGGGCGACGCTTAATATGCGAGAGCGTAGTAGCGGCTGATCGGGTTCTGGACGACACTTCATCATCATTTCGTTTCTGACGGGCGGCGATGAAGACACGCCACGGACGCGTTAGGGCAATGACTTCTCAGGCGATGTGCGGTGTTGAAGCTCGTATCCACTCCAGATCTCGGTCATCAGTACCAGGTCGTCCGCGATGACGGCCTTCCGGACATTACGCTCTCTCTGTTTGCCAGCGAGCTGATGAAATCGCTCTCGCCGGCCTCCGTGCCGGTGTACATGCGGGAAGTGTTGGCGCTTTTCAACTGGGCGCTCAGCGATGCAACGGTACAGCGGTATCAATGGAAGATGCTGGGCCACATCGTCGAGGTCCGAAACATCATTCGCGAATATCTGACGGTTGGCGCCAAATGCAAGCTGACGTACCGAGCCGACCGGACCGGCGTGAAGGTGACCTACGTGAGCGAAACGCAGGAGACGCGGATCAACGTTCGCATTCTGCTGGCAGCCCTGCGGCGCTTCTACGATCATCGAATCTCGGCGAAGATTTACCCGCCGCCCAATCCATTGCTCCATGCTGAAGTGGACCGAGTCACCCAGGAACTTCGCAACCGGTACCGCCGGGCGATAAACGAAATGGAGGGGCGCGATCCGATCCCGGCGGTGAGCGGTGTGGATGCACTCTCGGGAATCCGCCTGTCCGCAAACTTCTTCCGTTGTGTCGAGCGGGAGTGGGTGCCGAAGACCATCGACGATCCCGATTTTCCACATTTGGTCTATAAGGCGGGCAAGGAGTACGGATGGTGCCTCAGAGAACTCTGTGTGGCACGGATGCTTTTTGAAGGCGGTGGAAGGATTAGCGAAGTTCTCGATCTGACCGCTCTGGATTGGTCTACGAGCCAGTTCTTGAATCAGTTTCAAGCGCGAAACAAGGGAAGCTTTGGAGTCAGAACGAAACGTTTCGTGGTTTCGTCAGCCACAGCGAAGCTGGTACGTAGATACTTCGATGATGATGCGAACGGGCGGCGCGCCCACGACCGGCAACGGCTGTGCCTTACCGATCTGACGAAAATGGATACTGCCGATCTCGCGGGAGTCCGCCTATTCCTGACCACGCGCGGCGACCCTGTAACTCAGCGGATGTTCCGGAGCGACTACTGGAATCCTGCATTACGGGCGGCCGGGATCGTTGCCCCGCCATACATCGCGAGACACTGGTTCGTCACCAACGCGCTTCGAACCATCGAGCGCACCGCAAGAGATCAGAATGAAATGGTTCGCCGCAACGCGGAACTGGTTCAGTACATGGCGTGGAAGACGGCCGAGCGGACTCTCAGGGCCTACGAACACGTGGTGCGGGACAGCGACTTCATTGATACCACCCTTAAATCCATCCACAAGGCAATGAGGCAGCGCGAGCAACAAGTCCAAAGGGACCCAAGCCTGTTGGCTCAGTTTGGGACTGTGGAATCCCGCGAGGTGAGCAAAGGGCTGGATGAGGACGTCGCCATTCTGACAGGAGTGTCTGCGTGACCTCCGCCGACATCGCGTTTCGCATTCAAGCCGACCTCGGCCCAACGTGGCCCAGGAACAGACCGCTTCCGAATGACGTGGTGGCGGAAATCTGCGAGGCGTTGTGGGAGGAAGGAGTCAATCCGAACCGCCCCATCGTGCAGCAGCGAATGCCGGTTTGGAACGACCACGCATTCGGGCCTGGTATCGTGGCGTGGAGGAAACGAAAGGGGCTTTCCGAACAAGGGACTCGTGTCGGCTATGCGTTACCGACTCACCTGAGCGAACTGGCAAAGGTCATCAATCCTGCAATCGCCCGTGCGCCGTTGACATCCTACGATCCGGCAAGTGATGGCCGCTGGCAAATTCCCCCGGTAAGAGTCCTGTCCTACCTCGGCCGGATTGAAAACCGGTCTGTGCGGGATGCAATGGCGCTGTTTGCGCTCTTGCGAGCGGACCGGCAGGCAAAATCGACCTACGGCCAGATCACAACTTCGTGCGGGTCATGAGGAGCGTGATGGTTGAACAGTCCATCGAGGATATTGCCAAAGTGGACGCGAATGACCTGCTGTTTCGCATCCATGTAGGTGAGTTTGGAAAGGGCCTGACGGAACATCAGCGACGCATGTTTATCGGCCAATGGAGCGCCATACGCAACGCGTTCGATGAATACGCGGAACGATTAACGCCGGAGCAGTTGGAGGTAATGAAGCAGTTCTTCATCGGGCCGGTCACGGACCGTCGAAGATTCATGCGCCACAAGACCTACGGCGCGTATCTTCGCGAGCAGCAAGAGCGGGTCAAGATCAAGACCGACGCAGTGCAGTCGAAGTTTTACCAGATAAGACATGTGGCCGGAATCCGCTGCAATCAGGTGCGTCGGCTGTATGAGGCGACCCGGCAGGCTATCGCAGCGGTCGAATACGATGATCTTCGTTGTCCGTACGAGTTCAGTTATGAAGAAACGGCGCAAACGATGGGCCGGCGAACTGTGCGGCAACGCGTCGAGTTGACGTTGTGGGACTCCAGCTCGCTGCGGGAGCACGCGGTGGCGCTTGGTTACAGCGAGGCGCCTGCCACCCGGCTTCAGAGGCGGTGGCAGGAAGGCAGTTTCTCGCCGAAGACTCGCGCTTATTTCGTCGAGTACAACGCCACTACAAGTCTTACGAAGGGCTGTCCGGCAGAGCCTTTCTGGTTCCTTGATCTGTTCCGTCATCGCGTCTTTCGCCATCTGGATGTGCGCAGCGACTGCGATCTTGCCGAACGACGCGAAGCCTTCCATCAGCTGTAGGGATACGAAAGCAAGAGCGCCTGGGCAGACGGTGGGCTGCTGGCCTTCGGGCCAAGCGACTTCCGGCCCATTGACTTCCTCCAACATCGAGAAGGACACGAATTCCTCCCCTATGAAGGCATCTATGCAGCTTGTATGTTCGGTGGGCTGGTGGCTCGCATGGGAACGATTACCGGCGCGCGCATCGGCGAGGTCATGCAGATCGCACAAAGCCCGGATTGCTTCAAGCAACTGGAGAATGTAGGCCCCAAAGGGGCGACCCGCTGGATGCTTCGGCTGGTGCCGAAAGGAAGGAACAAGCGGGAGGACTATTTCATCGATGAGGATACCAAGCGCCACTTGGTCGAGTTGATTCGCTTTCAATGCGACAAGTGGGGCGGTCCCTTGATTCCCATCGTAAAGATAGAAGATGACAAGCGTCCGCCGGATCGATACGTACTGCAGTGGAATGGCCGTGGCCTTCGTGCGCACGTTCTGAATACGTTTATACGGTTCCTGCTCCATGGCCTTGTCTTGCGCTCGCTTGAAGGTACGCTGGTGCAGCTCAGTTCGCACCTGCTGCGGCACTCATTTGCCACCGAAATGGCTGACCTGAATACGCCGGTCGAGGTCATTGCCAAACTCCTTCACCAGCGCGACCGAACGGTTACGAAGTACTGCTCGCGACCGACGCCCACGAAGGTGATGAGTGCGGCAGAGATGATCTTTGTGGATCGAATCGATATGGGTGCCGAGGGCCTGCGCAGTCCCGACGAGATCGGAAGAATGTTGAAGGATGCTGAAGGCAAAGTCGGAGCCCTCACGGAGGTGTTTGGCGGAACATGCGTGGTGGCCAACATGTGTCCGGCCAAGTTCGTCTGTGTAGGCTGCGCCGGCAATGCGCCCGACCCAGCGAAGCGATATCAGATCGACCAGAAGCAAGCTTGGGCGGAACAACAGTTACGTTATGCACGGCGGGAAAAACTCGTCGCGGAAGAAAGGCAGATGGCGCAGTTGATCGCCGACTGCAAACTGATCAAGGAGGAAATGGACCTAATCGAGGCCATGCGGAAGGACACGGCACAAACAGTGAGCATCGAGCATGGGCCAGCGAGATAAGAAACTGCATCCAGACTGGCTGCAGCCGCGATGGGAGCGCCAAAAGCGCGATACCGCTACGCGCGTGGAAGCAGCTGTTGCCGCACTGCGGAAGGACCGTGCCGAGGTAACGTACGCAAGCATCTGCAAACGTGTGAGCATGCTGTTTGGTCTTTCGATCTCCCCGAACACGATCAAGAGAAATGAACTCGCATACCAGATTTATCTGGCGAACCGGCGTCAGCGCATGCGAAAGCAACTCCGGGAACCGGTCCTCATGCAGCTCATCGATAGCGGGTCCGATCTGGAGAAGCGATCAATGTGGTCGAAGACTGCCCGTTTACGGCGCGAATCCAAAGACTGGCTCATCGCCAGACTCATCTCTCTGGAACGTACGGTAACGCAGCAGAAGAACGCGGAGAATCTGTTGCGGGAAGAGATTCTCCGCCGAGCTCAGGCGGGTTCACAGTGACCGCCCAGGCCGGAAAGCTGAAACATGCCAGCGGATGGTTCGCCGCCGGACGGGAAGTTTCTCGCGCTCTCAATTTGCTGTCTGATGGAGCTTTCCGGCTCTTCATCCATTTTTGCCTAAACGCAAACCGCAGAACTGGACAGATGAGGATTACCCACGGGGACCTGGCAAAGGCGGTAGGCCGCAGCCGCCGCTCCATCATTATCTATATGAACGAACTGCAGCGGCTGCAAGTCTGCCGGGTTCAGAGCGCCGCCAATCAGCATGCCTCCGGCCATATCGAAATCTGCGACTCATTCTGGCCATACGAGAAAGCTCGAAAAGAGGAAGCGCCACAAGGTCAGACAAGTTACGTCGCGCAAGTCCGGAATCTGATGGGAACTCGGTGCTGTGTCGCGGTCTCGTTTGCTCCTGCGGACGAGAACCTTGCAAATGCGCTGTTCCAAGCGGGAGTCCCCATTCAGCAGGTCGAGCGCGGGTTCCTGCTAGGATGTGCGCGCAAATACGCAACTCTGCTAAACAACCAGAGCTGTGAACTCATCGTGAGTTTCAGCTACTTCCAAAGTGTGATCGAGGAAGCTGGCGAACTGCAAATGTCCGAGGAATACTGGCGGTACCTTCGAATGCGGACCGATCAAATGGAACGACAGTGGCTCGAACAAACTCACGCCGCTGGAGCAGGCAGGTTCAACAAGCGCCGGATGGCGCCAATGTCAGGACGGATCTGATCCGGAGAAATGCCTCTTTCATCGTTCCGCTCCCACTGCAGGAGCAAGGCTTCTACCATCTCCCGCCCGTCCGGATCGCGAACGGCCTCCAAGGGGGTGCGCCCACATAGCGCAGGGATCTTTTCGTGGACCCAGCCTTCGACTTGCTTCTGCACCATAGCTTGCAGGAACTCCCTAGCTTTCGGGTCGGCCAGCAGTGCCTCATTCTTGGCCTCATGCAGTTCCTTATCCTCGGCGCTTTCTTGCGAGGCACTCTTCCGCATGTCGTCGAGCGTTTGGACGAGGGTGCTTTCGTGGACCGCCATGGAACCGAGCCGCTTCTCGATCTCTTTACGCAGCTGCTGGGCGCGATTCTCCGAGTTTACATCCGCGATCAGGACTCCCTCGGAGATCTTTATACGGCCCAGAATGGTGTTGTCCAATGACTTGATCTTGCGGTTTCCTTCCCGAACCCAATCAATCTCCACACTCTGCAGTTTCCCGTCTTCGCCCAGTTCGGCGTCACTCAGCAGGTCCTCTCGGGAGTGTCCGATAGCCAGTGGAGACAAGGCGTCGAGCGCCGATTCGACGGACTCAATGCGGTAGGTCAAGGTGTGAAACAGGAGAGGATCGCCATCGGTGTTGCAGAACTGCGGCGGGGCGTACAGCGCATCCCGAATGCCCAAATACGTCGCCCGGATCAGTTCCTGGTATCGCAGCAGGTCATGTGGTGTAAGATAACGGTTCTGCTTGGCGATCTTCTTCTTTAGTTGCTGCCGGAGTTCGATGACCCGACACTTCCGGTCTGGCGGAATCGTAAGCGGCGAACTGCAGCCCAATACCGCCAGTTCCGGTTCGTGCCATATCTGTCCATAAATCAAATCACCTTGTCGAAGCGCCTGCGACGCCGATCGCTCGATGACCTCGGTTTCGCTTCCAATCAGCACGTCTCGTAGCAACAAGCTCTCTCCAGGCTTGCTCCACACGACCTCATAAAAGGTCAACGGCTGCGTGGTTGCCTGTTCCAGGAACATCCGCTCCATCGAAGTCAACTCTTTCGACTTCTCTAGCATGTACCAGCGAGCGACCACGCCACCCAGCCGACGCGCAGCTCCTCGCCGCTGCACGTCGGGATCCCACTGAAAGAGGAAATATGGCATGAAAATCTGCCGCTCTTCGGAGAACTCTTCCAGCGGCTGTGGCGCTTCGCTCATGTTGAAGTCCTGCCACGCTTCATGAATGCGTTCGCCGAACTTGCGCGCGGCAAACCTCATCATCTCCCGCGTTAGCCGCGCCGACTCTCCGTGCTGCCGTGCCCACAGGTAATCGATAGAGGGAGTGAAGCCAGCCAGGCAGCAGTGCTTGTACTTCTTGCCGCTGCCGCACGGGCAGGGATCGTTTCTTCCGATCTTCTCACGTGCATCTAGGGACATGACGTTGCGACATTATCGTGACCCAGCCTGTGAATGCAAGAACACATTTTGGAGGCACCATGCGCTTGGCGGGGAAGCAAAAACTCGGCTATTTTCCCCTTCCACTAGCAGAGGCAGAACAGATTCGACGCTTCCTGCAGTTTCCACTTTCTGGATGCGCGGCACTGGATCCCTGTATCGGGGACGGCGGCGCTTTCAAGGCGATCACCGAAGATGAGAAAGTCATCCGATACAGCATCGAACTCGACGCCTACCGGGTCGAACAGGCCCGCGAGGTTGCGCACCAGACGATTCAGGGAGACGCCATGGATGTGCACTGTCCCGTCGAGTCTCTCTCGTTGCTGTATCTGAATCCGCCTTACGACTTCGAATGCGGCCAGTATCAGAATCGCCGACTCGAGCAGGTATTTCTTGAGCACTGCTATCGCTGGCTCAAGCCCACCGGCGTGCTGGTTCTGGTTGTTCCCGGAGATCGTCTTTCCGTGTGCGGGCGCGTTCTCGCCTTCCACTTCAAGGACAAGAGAGCTTATCGGCTGGGCACGCCAGAAGCAGCGAAGTACAAGCAGGTCGTGCTGTTCGGCACTCGACGCGCGCGCCGTGAGTGCAACCAGCTATCTGACGCAGACTTTAGCAGGGCGCAACACTTGATCGCTGAGATGAGCCGGAAATGGGAGGAACTCCCGATTCTGCCGGACTCTGCCGATGCGGTCTACTCGATTCCAGACTGGTTGGGCAGCTTCTGCACACCCTAGCCAACAAACGAAACGATGCTGAATATACGGCTACGCCGCATAGTTTCCACCAAGCGAAGCAATGTCTGAGCCCATTTTCCGCGAAGATACGGAAATGGACTTCTTTGCACCGCCGGAATGCTCAATGGCGTGCTTGGCGAAGGAGAAGAGCGCCACATCGCCCACTGGCGCTCGGTAAAGTTCACGGACCACTGGGAAGAGGAAGAAGAAGACGGAGCCAGGATTCTGCATGACCGGGAGCGGTTTTCCCACGAACTCACGCTGGTCTTTGCCAACGCCGACACCCAGATCCTCACCCACGAAAAGAAGGACTCATCGTGAAGAACGCGCACTTTCGCTTCGGTTGGCTCACGTATGTCAAGAGCACAGAGAGAGCTGTCACAAACATCCGCTTACGTCTCGATCGCTTCATCGGCGAGGTTTTACCGAACCCGCCGCGGCAGGCCAAAGCGCACTTCACCTCCGTGCTCGGAGGGGAT
>DATEPX010000237.1:0-15469 GCA_035272945.1 Terriglobales bacterium | reverse complement strand
CGGGTCAGACTTCACAATGATAGTCTTGCCGGTCAGTTCTTCCATCTCGGTAAGCCAGCGACCGTTGTTCGCTTTGAGCGCTTTGGCCACTTCCGGATTTACGCGCAGCAACACATCGCTATGCTCCAGCTGCTTCGTGATCTTGCGCATTTCGACATAAATTTCGTTGCAGACGGTGTTCACTGACTTCACATAGCCCGTCGCCGTGCAATACGGACAGGGCGTGCCGATCGTGCGTTCGAGCGATTGCTTGACGCGTTTGCGCGTAATCGCCACCAAGCCGAAATCGTTAAACTGGAGAACCTTGGAGGGTGCGCGATCGCTGCGCAGCGCTTCTTCCAACGCCTGCATGACTTTCTGGCGATTACGGCGCTCGTCCATGTCGATGAAGTCAATGATGATGATGCCGCCCAGATCGCGCAGGCGGATCTGGCGGACAATCTCCTTGATCGCATCTACGTTGGTTTTGACGATCGTGTCTTCCAAGCGCGAGGTCTTGCCGACGTACTTGCCGGTATTGATATCGATGGCGACCAGCGCCTCGGTCTGATTGATCACGATGTAGCCGCCGCTCTTCAGCCAGACTTTCGATTTCAGGGCTTTGTTGATTTCGTCGGTCAGGCCGAACTGCTCAAATAAGGGAGTCTCCTTCGTGTAGAGCTTTACACGCTTGATCAATGCGGGCTGGAAGCGGTTGGCAAAACGCAGGATGCGTTCGTACTCCTGCTCCGTGTCGACCCAGATGTGGGTGAAGTCGGACGTAACCTGGTCGCGCAGGACACGCTCGACCACATTGAGATCGTGATAAATGAGCGCCGGCGCCTTGCCGCTTTCCGCACGGCTCTTGATCTCGTTCCAAAGTCCCTTGAGGAAGCGGATGTCGGCCCGAAGCTCGTCTTCGGCTGCGCCTTGGGCGGCGGTGCGTACGATGAAGCCTCCATGGCCATTTTCACGCTCGCTCATCACGATGCGCTTCAGGCGGAACCGCTCATCTTCGGAGGCAATTTTGCGTGAGACACCGGTGTGGTTCACGGTCGGCATGTAGACCAAGAATCGTCCAGGCAGCGCAATGTGGCTGGTGATGCGCGCACCCTTCTTACCTATGGGTTCCTTCGCAATCTGCACCAGGATTTCCTGGCCTTCCTTGAGAAGATCGGAAATGAGCGGTGTGGGCTGAGTCTGGAAGTCGCGGCGCGAGCGAAAACGGCGACCACCCCCGCCACCACGGCGGCCGCGACGACGATCCCATGCTGGACGTGGGGCCGGCTGCTGATATCCGGCAGTGCCGGCAGGCGCACGAACTTCGGCGCGAGCGTCCACCGTGCCGTTGCCGCGAGCTTCGGCATCAAGTAGCGCCTCCGCTTCCTCCTGAGCTTCTTCGAGTTCGGATTCCTGAGTTTCTTCTTCAGCTTCCTCTTCGGCGGATTCGGCTTCTCCCGCCTCGGCAGGAACGGCCGATTCGCTGCCAGCTTCCTCGGCAGCCGCGAGTTCTTCTGCCGGTACGCGCCGGCCACCGGCTTCCGTGGTTTCTTCTTCGAGTTCTTCGAACTGTGCGTCCTCGTCGAGATCTTCGACGTAGGAGGAAATGTCGGTTTCTTCTTCTTCGATTTCTTCTTCTTCCATGGTGCCGGGCGGGGCAAAAGCAGGTCGCTGAGTCTCGGCACCAGGATGGTCGTGATGAGAGCCGCGAAATTCCTCTTCTTCTTTTTCTTCAGGCGCCTCGGACGTTTCCGCCACTTCCCCACCGAAAACGGCAGCTACTTTCATCCGTTCGAAGCGGTCTTCGTCGCGTTCTTTTTGCAGCGGGGCCACATGCGCAGCCGCGCGAATTTGAGCCTGTTCTCTCGGCCCCTCGGGGCGCGGTTCCCGTCCACTGTCCGCATCCGGCTCCTGATATTCGCCGGCTTCCGGCTGCCGCTGGGCTACTTTCTCAGGAGCCGCGAACATGGGTTCATCCTGTGGGAAGGCTTCGGCTAGCGGAAGTGTCGCTGACTCGGGCGTAGCCTTTGCTGCTTCTCCTTCCGCACGCGGCGCAGGCGCGGCCTGCTGGTTCTGGTAACGCTGGTACTTGGAGATCGACTCTCCCGGCAAAAGGATGGGCTGATATCCGGGAGGCGGTCCGTATTCAGAGCGGGTCGGACGATCGGGTTGGCGCGAGCCTTCCCGAGGGCCTTCCGAAGAACGTGTAAAGCGCGATTCGGGCAAAGCGCGTTCACCACGGCGTCCACGGCGACGACGGCGGCCGCGCCAGCTGCGAGGTTCACGCTCCTGGGCCTCAGCTGGATTGCCGGGCTCGGCAGTAGTGCCGACCGGTCGTTCCGATTCCGGCACGCCTTCTTCCTCCAAAGGTTCTGATTCAATAACGAAAGTCGGCCCCGCGGGTGAGGCTGAGGATTCCGGTTCGCCCTGAGGTGGTTCCTGAGGCCGTTGACGCACTTCCTGCACCCCGCGGTTGACGGGGACTATGTCGCTGACGTCTTCGTCATGCTCTTCCAGCTCCATGAAATCGGAGACGTAGAGGAACGCATCGCGCTCCAATCCGATATCCACGAAGGCTGACTGCATTCCGGGAAGGACACGGGTCACACGCCCTTTGTAGATGGACCCGGCGAGGGTGTATTCGTTTTCGCGCTCGAGGTAAATTTCTGCGAGCTGATCGTCTTCCACCAGACCCACCTTGGTTTCGTGGGGCGTGGAGGACACAAAAAGTTCTCTTGACATGCTAACTCCGGTTCTGCGGCCGCTAGGCGGCAGAGTTCACCGGGACGAGCCGAGAAAAAGCAAGGCAGGATCGAGCTCTGCGATAGAGGCCGTCTGGGCTACACAACGACCGGCTCCGGGGGATACACCCCTGGACGGAACTTTTCGTACAAGCTTGGAAATCGTTTGCACTTATCGCACTTGCGCCTCGCCAGGTTTGTGACCGCTCTCTCACCTCGTGAGGGGGCCGTTTACCCGCCCGGCAGCGCTGTTTCTGAATCCTACCCGGCCTCTGGCTCCGTTTCTGGCCGGTGAGTGCCCTCTTTACGCGAGGGCGATCGTAATCTTAATTTGGCCGCAAATGGCTACTGCGGCAAGTATTTGCCTTTCTTCCTCCTGCTCAATTCACGAAGCGGCGCATACGGATGTTCATCACAATACCCAGCGCCAAAAACATAAACAGGACGGAAGACCCGCCATAACTCATTAATGGCAAGGGTATTCCGGTAACTGGCATAAAGCCGACTACCATGCCGACGTTGACCAGGATATGAAAGCTAAGCACCGCTACCACACCCATAACCACGAACGTGCCGGCACGGTCGGGTGCCGTTTGCGCGTTCTGCGTCAAACGCATCAACACTATAAAGTATAGCAGCAGAACGCCTAGGGCTCCGACAAATCCGTGTTCTTCGGAAAACGCGGCGAAGATGAAATCGGTCTGCGGCACCGGGAGATACGCCAAGTGGGTTTGGGTCCCCTTGGCAGTTCCTTTACCCCAGATACCTCCTGATCCTACAGCAATTTGCGATTGAATGACCTGGTAGCCGGATCCCTGCTTGTCGGCGTCCGGATTCATGAAGCTGGTCAGGCGCTCCCGTTGGTAAGGCTTAAGAACGCGCCATCCGATAGGGAGCATCAAACCTGCTAATAGCAACACAGTTAGAGCCTGCTTCAGCCGAAGCTCCCCAAGAAAGAGCCCCATGACGGCGATCGGCAGGTAAGTCAAACATGTACCCAGATCGGGTTGGGCAAGAACCATGAGCATCGGAACGCCAACAATCATTCCGGCCTTGATGAAGTCTGGCCAGGAAAGCTCCTTTTGCCGCATGTCGGCGAAGTAGCGGGCCACCGCCAGGATGAGGATCAACTTCACCCACTCGGAGGGCTGAAAGTGATTGCCACCGATCTTTACCCAGCGGCGGGCTCCGAGGTATTTCTGTCCGAAGACCAGAACTGACACCAGGGAGGCGATGGAGGCGATGTACATCCAATGCACCTGTTCGAGCATGGCCTGGTAGTTGACCAAGCTCACCGCGAACATGACCACAACGCCGCCGAGAATCCAATATATCTGCTTGATGTGGGCGCCGGCGAATTTGGTGTGCAAAGTGGCGCTGTAGATTTCGGTCACGCCGATGCCGCAGATCAGCAGGACAAACCCCAGCAGCAGCCAGTCAAAATCACGAAATGAAACATAGCGTGCCATAGAGAATCAGTCGTTGGTCGTCGGTCGTTGCCTAAACTCTCAAAATCGCCTTCGTCCTGAGCCGAGCATCCGATTCGCCCGCGAATACGGATGCGAAGAAGTATCGATAGCAGTCCAACTTCTCCGCTGGCGTCGGAACGTATCCCTCTTCGCTAGTTCACCACTAGTTCACTCCCGGTGCAGCCGTCGCTAGGGGCAGGCGCTTCTTGGGCACATCCAACACGAACCTGCCGGCATGCAAGGCGTCCTTTTCGTCGCGCTGGCCTGCACGGTTCCAAACTGCGGCAATCTCCACCTTCACTGGCTTGCTGCCTGCCATCTTGCTCGGTTGGCGGCGTTCCTTCTCGACGTACGCCTTGATCACCTGCGAGACTACGCGCGCGGCCAGATACCCATGCTCACCTTCTTCGAGCAGAGCGCAGACCACAATCTCCGGGTTGCGCCTTGGTTCTACACCGACAAACCAGCCGTTGTCTTTGAACTTGGATTTGCCGTTGGCCAGGCGCGCCTTGGCAACGTTGCTGATGGTTTGGGCGCTGCCCGTCTTGCCGGCGAAGTCAATACCTTGCAGATGAGCGCTGGGCGCTGTCCCGATCGGGTTCACGACATTCGCCATTGCGTCGGTAATGATCTGCCAGTTAGCCGGATCAATCGGAACCTTCACTTCATCCGGCACATCTGCAGCGGGTAGCACGTTGCCGGGAAAATCTCCCGGGAAGGCAACATGCGGTCGCCTCAAAACACCGCCACTAGCCACACCGCCGATGGCCCGGGCCAACTGAAGAGGGGTCACGGCTACAGCACCTTGTCCGATGCCGACCGAGATGGTTTCACCCGCGTACCACTTCTGCTTGAAGTTGCGAATCTTCCATTCTTCTGAGGGCATAACGCCGGTCACTTCCTGGGGAAGATCGATTCCAGTTTTCTGTCCCAAGCCGAGCGCGGTTGCGTACTTGGCGATGCGACCTATGCCCAGCTTTTCTGCCAGTGTGTAGAAGAACACGTCGCACGATTGGTAAATGGCTTTGCTGATTTCCACGACACCATGGACGCGGTGCTCAGCCGTCACCCAACACTTGAAGTAGCGTCCGTAGAAACTAGCGCCGCCCGCACAATTCACCTTCATGTCTTGCGCGATACCTTCCTGTAGGCCGGCAGTGGCCATGATGATTTTGAAAACCGAGCCGGGCGCCAGTTGGGCCTGAATCGCCTTGTTCAGCAGGGGGTGATTTTCGTCGGTGACCAGCTTGTTCCACTCGTCACGCGAGATGCGCACCGCGAAGTTGTTGGGATCGAAAGTGGGGCGGCTGACCATGGCCAGAATCTCGCCATTGTGCGGATTCATAGCGACGATGGCGCCATTTTTATCGGCCAAGGCTTGTTCGGCGGCAATCTGCAGATCCACATCGATGGTGAGTTTAAGCTGTTTGCCGGGAATCGCCGGAGTTGAATCGAGTTGCTGAACTTCTTTTCCACGGCTGGTTACAACCGAACGCCGCGATCCGTTCTTGCCCATCAACATCTGGTTGTATTGCTTCTCGACGCCGGAGACTCCGACCACGTCGCCGGGATTGTAGAACTCAAACTGAGGCTGGTTGAGCATGTCCTCAGTCACTTCGCCCACGTACCCGATCAGGTGCGCCATGAAGCCCTTGCGAGGATACAAACGGCGGTACGCCATGATCGTGTCCAGTTCGGGCAGTTCGTTACGATGCGCTTCAATGAACGCCAACTCGTCAGGCGTGATGTCTTCTTTGAGAAAAATTGGCTGGTACTGGGGCATGGAGGCGAAATGACGCACACGGCTGCGTATCTCCTCCGGGGTCATGTGCAAGCCCTCGGCAATGAGAACGGCGTCGGCATTCAGGTCCCGACTCTGATCGCGCAGCAGCAGCGCGGTAAAGGACGGATAGTTGTCTACGATCGTCCTTCCTTCGCGATCGAGAATTTTGCCGCGGGGAGCAAGAATGGGAACGTTGCGGATGCGGTTCTTCTCCGCCTGCAACGCGTAGAAGTCTTGCTGCATGACCTGGAGGCGCCATAAACCATAGGCCAACAGCAAAAAGATGCCGAGGATCATGTACTGCACGGCAGTGAGGCGTATCGGCGAGACTTTTTCGTCGCGACTTAACATGAGCTCTCAGTTCCCGGTTCTCAGTTGCCGTTCCTAGCAGGCGGACATCGTTCCGAGGTTCAACACACTTCCCGCTTGGGCAAAGCGATTGTGGAGGGTGTTTTAGTTATTGTAACTCCACTCTGGCCTGCACGGAGGTGACGGCATTTGCCGCAGTGACGAAGGTCACTGACGTCAGTTCTCGGTTCTCAGTTCCCGCCTGGCGTGTAGCCTTTCTGAGAACCGAGAACTGGGAACTGCCGTTAGGCTCTCTGTTTGAGCCGGTCCAGCACGGCAAATAAGACGACGGCCACGCCGGCGTTGGCGATCGCCGCGAGCAACTCGTGCGACCAACTCCACTGTACGCTCAGGCTGACCATGCCGTGGGCTACCACGAAGTAGATGACCTCGTGGAACAGGTAGAAGAAAACCGTTCCTAAGAATCGGGCCCCGACATTTTCTACGTCGATCCTCACGCCCAGCGACGAGGCGCCGTATCCAACTACGGTCTTGGCGATTCCGTAAATGCCAATGGGCCGGTGCGTGAGCGAGTCCTGCAGCAGGCCGATCAGAGCGCCAGTGATCAGACCCGCGATCTGACTACGCCGCGCCACCGCGAAGAAAATCACCACCAGCAGGGGCAGATCAAACATCGCGAAGAACGGAAAACGCGATGGTATAAAGGCCTGCAGGAAGAGCGCGATTAGCGGCACGAGGACAGCTACCGGCAGATTGAACCGATATACTTCAACCTGTTCTTGAGAAGTGTAGAGGATCTGCATGCTACTGGGGTTTATCCTGCACCGGAGCCGGTTCTGGCTTGGCGCTCTTGTCCTCCGGCTTAGCCGCCGGAGGCGCGGCCTTCGGGACTACTGCAGGTTTCTGAACTAGGGCTGGTTTGACGCTGCCGGGAGATGTGGCGCTCGCAGCTGCAGGTGTCGGTTTCAGGCCGTTGGGAGCAACCACGGTAGGTTTCGGAGCTTCTGTTTCGGTTGCCGGCTTGTTAGCTTCCGCACCACCCTCTGCCACCTTAGATGCGGGCGTCGTCCCAGGTCCGCTGGCCGGCTTCGTCAAATCTGCACCCAGATTGGGTTGCCGGGTTCTGGGAACCACCGTCTGCGGCTCAGCTACCAACGGCCTGCCGGACACGGTGACACTTGGACTCGCCGGCCTCGAGCCCGTGAGCGGATTCGTAGGGACAGGTTTCGCTGCTGCATTCGGTGTTCCCACAGTTCCTGGAGTTGCACCCCGCAACACGTTTCCCTGCGGCCCGACAATAGGGGTTTGGGCGGGAGCTCCCGGCGTAGCGACTTTTTTTTGGGGATCAACTGCCGGCTTATCAGGCACAAAGGGCAAGCGCTGGGTCAGAACATCCACGGCGCGGACGCGTCCGGCCATCTCGCCGGCCGCCGGCAACCTCGTTTCGACGCCTGTGACCACCAGAACCTCTTCGAGCTTGCTCAAATTGGCGGAAGGCTTAACCACAATGTTCAGAAATGAATCGGCCCCAGCATTGACCTGGGACACGGTTCCGATAGTCAGCCCTTTGGGGAAAATCTGGTCGCCACCGCTGGTGATCACCCGTTCTCCGGGTTGTACCGACTCGTCGTTCATTACTCTCTCAACCGCGACACCACCCAACGGCGTACCGCGCAGGACCCCCTGCAGGCGGGACTTCTCAAGAATTACCCCAACTCCGCTGCTTTGATCGTTGATGAGTAGTACCAGCGAAGTGGAGCCATAAACATGCAAGACTTTCCCGATAACTCCATCAGCCGTGAGGACCGCATGGTCAGGCTCAATTCCGTCTTTCGACCCTTTATCGATGTAAACCGAGCGCGATTGCTCGCTGCCGCTGGAGCCGATCACCTGCGCGGGGGTGGTCTTGGAGATGAACTTTTGTTTGAACCCCAACAGCAGTTGCAAGCGGCGTGCCTGCTCAGCATCTTCGGAGAGACGAACCTGCTCCAGTCGCATGCGCTCGATCTCCTGCTTGAGGTCGCGATTCTCGGCGCGCACACCGCGCAGATAAATGTAGTTATGCCAGATGCCCCCGGTGCCCTGCTGCATCCAGATCAGAGCCTTCTCAAGGGGTGTGACTGCGCTGATGGTCCAGATGCGAATCAAGCGGGTATCTTCGGCATTGGCGGCGCGTTTGACCTGGACCGCCAAGCCCAGCACCTGCGCAAACAAAACAGCCACCAGGATGCTCACGTTCCGGTGGCGTGTGATCAGGTTCTCCATACTACAGTTTCAGGTTCCCAGTTTCTGGTTTCAAGTTTCAACAAGAGTTACGCTTAGAACGAGCTCCGGATACCTCACCAGAAAGCTGAAACCCGAAACTCGAGACGGCTACTCGATGGATATTTTACGCAGCAGCTTGAAGTCGCTAAGCATCTTGCCCGTGCCCAAGACTACGCTGCACAACGGATCGTCGGCTATTGACACCGGCAGGCCGGTCTCCTCGCGAATGCGCTTATCCAGATTCTTCAGCAACGCTCCACCGCCTGTAAGCACGATGCCGCGATCGCTGATATCGGCGGAAAGCTCGGGAGGCGTGCGCTCCAGGGCTACACGAACCGCGTTCATGATGGTCGAAACACATTCGCTCAGCGCTTCGCGAATTTCGCTGTCATCTACAGTGATCGTTTTGGGCACGCCCTCAATCAGGTTGCGGCCTTTGATTTCCATCGTCAGCGGCTTGTCCAGCGGATAGGCAGAACCGATTTCAATCTTGATCTGCTCGGCGGTGCGCTCGCCGATGAGCAAGTTATATTTCCGCTTCAGGTAATTCATGATGGCTTCATCCATCTGGTTGCCGGCCATGCGCACGGAACGCGAATAGACGATGCCGCTCAGAGAAATAACTGCAATATCGGTGGTACCACCACCGATATCTACTACCATGTTGCCGCTGGGCTCAGTGATGGGCAAGCCGGCGCCGATAGCAGCCACCATCGCTTGCTCGACCAAATGCACTTCGCTGGCTTTGGCGCGATAAGCCGAGTCCATGACAGCGCGCTTTTCTACTTGCGTAATTTCCGAAGGCACTCCTATCACGATGCGCGGATGAACCAGCATTTTGCGGTTGTGCGCCTTCTGGATGAAGTAGTTGAGCATCTTCTCGGTGACCTTGAAGTCGGCGATGACGCCGTCCTTCATGGGCTTGATGGCGACGATGTTGCCCGGCGTTCGGCCGAGCATTTCCTTCGCCTCTTTGCCCACGGCTTCAACTTCGCCGGTATTTTTGTTGATGGCGACGATGGAAGGCTCGTTCACCACGATGCCTTTGCCGCGCGCGTAGACCAATGTGTTAGCTGTCCCCAGATCAATCGCGAGGTCGCTGGAAAATACGCTGAAAAGCGAGCGCAGGTTATGAATGCGCGAAGCGTTGCTGTGGAATCCGTTCGATGACATTGCTCAGACTTCTCTCTCTTAAATTTGTCTTCCCACCGCTAGCACCAGGAAATGACCCGGTTTCTCACCGATTGTCTGGAGAGGGGGACCTCTCCCTAGATTCTATATGGAAATCGTCTTTCTTGGCGGCACACGAAAGTTCTTGCACTGCTAGGTTGCCTCCCGGGAGTCAGGCCGCTACTGGATTACGACTGTCTTCTGCTGAGTATTTACACCGCCACGGGCGTTCTGGCTAGTGACAGTGATCAAACTCTCCCCTAGCGGCAGCGGGGGCGTGAAGTAATGAAACAAGCCATCCGCCCCGATGATCGGCACTTCCCTTCCATTTACCATAACCCGGGCACCGATTTCTGTTTTGCCTGTCACCTCGATGACATGGCCGTGTTGAACAAACGGACTCAGCTCAAGGTTCATGGCAACCGTGTCTTTGCCCTTGGGAATGATGGTAAAGCGGTTCTTCTCACTTTCCACCGATTCTTTCCCCCCGGGGTCATAGGACTGGACCGCCCAATAATAGGCGCCTTCCATTAATCCCGATGCTCGAACCTCAGGGGTGGGAACCTTGGCATCAATAATCGTAGAGGAGAAATAAGGATTCCGCGAGACCCGCAGGCGATATCCCGCCGCGTTGGCCATCGGAGTCCACGAGAAATCAATATCTTTGCTCTCCCCCGATATGAATATGGGGGCCATGTTAGCCGGAGAGATCGGGGTGGGTGGACCCACCTCCTTGCTCTTGGCCATCTTTGTGGACTCTTTCTGGAAACTGACCTTCTCGAAATCAGCCAGGTGGACCGTTTCACTGCCTCGGACGATGTCTCCCGATCCTTTCTTCACCAGGATTTCATGCTTGTCGGACTTAGGATCATTGCGAACCATAGCCGCGCTATCGGGTGCAAAGGAGGCCGTGGCTCCCGCAATATTCACCTTGGAACTGGACCCCTGCACATAAGTTCCGGTGGCCAAGTCCACCGTTCCGGTGTCTACCGTAACGGCGACACTGGTTTGCTGCTTGTCGTTGGCCGCATTTTCCTCGATGACGATAAGGGAGTCTTGTTTAACGGTGTAATTCGTGCCATCGTTAAATACAACTTTCGCCATACCTTCTGAGGTCGTCTGAATGACATCGCCCTTTTCCAACGGTAGGCTGTAGTCGGCGGTTCGCCAACTGTTGCTATTGGCCTTCTTAACTTTGACCACCCCTTCCAGGTTGGTGAAATGAGCCTGCCGGCTGCCGGAGGCGTTTATCTTGTCGGGAGTCGCCTCGCCCGCAATGGCTTCGAAGAGCCGGCTTGTCAGCTTGGCCGCCTGCTCTATTCCGCTCTGAGTGGCTTGTGGAAACGCAAAGTGCAGGGCCGCAGCGAAAACCACCAAGACAGCGAGCACCATCAACACCACACTGCGGTAGGTGACGGTCCTCCAAGCAAGGTAAATGCCGGGCTTTCGTCTCTCTGACACTAGTCTCTACAGACTCCTGTTAAATCCTAGAAAATACGGGATAGATCGAAGGTTATCACAGGGTTGCAGGAGGAAGAGCGGCAACCTGGGCGAGGGCAGGTACTGAGGTAACTGGCTGTCGTCCCCGCCCGACATTGCGAGACCTTGGAAGCGACCAATGCCGGATCAGCAGGACCAACCTATGCGGCCCGTCGCCACCCCGAAGGTGAAAAAGGCAGCTTAATCACCAACATGGGCGCTATGGAGTTGGCGAATGCCTCGCATGCCCTACGGAGAGGCTAACTGGTAAGGCCGTTTTTCTCCTCAATCGCCCACCAGAGACCAGAAGGCCAGTAATACAGCCGCCGTCGCTCCAAACAGAGATCAGCAATAGATCCCAATAACTTGCGCTGCTCAAGTGAAACGGGCGCGGCAGGAAGTTGCACTTTTATTGAAGAGGCGGGCCTGATACCGCGAATCCACGAATTTCCAGCCGCTGCCCGTAATCCGCGTCACTTGCCGCCCCTCCCAGCGGGCGGTACGATGAATAGTTTCAGGAATCATCCCAGGGAGGCTTTATGGCTACTGATACCGTGACCTCTGCCCCTATGCTCGGCTCAGCTACCAGGCCCAGGATTCTTAAGAATTTCATCGATGGGGAGTGGGTAGAATCGGTCACCGGCGAGACTTTTGAGGATCGCAATCCAGCTGATACGCGGGACGTGGTCGGCATTTTTCAGAAGTCGGGCAAAGAAGACGTAGATGCAGCAATTGACGCTGCCAAGCGCGCTTTTGTGAAGTGGCGCCTGGTGCCCGCGCCCCGGCGTGCCGAAGTCATCTATCGCGCCGCCGAGATGCTGATCGAACGTAAGGAGGAGTACGCCCGTGATATGACGCGCGAAATGGGCAAGATCCTAAAGGAAACGCGCGGCGACCTGCAGGAGGCAATCGATACCGCCTATTACATGGCGGGCGAAGGCCGGCGGATGTTTGGCCCCACGACTCCTTCCGAGCTGCCCAACAAGTTCGCCATGGCCGTACGCCAGCCGCTGGGTGTCTGCGCCATGATCACGCCGTGGAACTTCCCCATGGCGATTCCCTCCTGGAAACTGCTGCCGGCCCTTGTCTGCGGTAATAGCTGTGTGATCAAGCCCGCTCAGGACACGCCGCTTTCCACCTTCAACCTGGTGCGCACGCTGAGCGATGCTGGCGTTCCCAGGGGCGTCGTGAATGTTGTCAGTGGGTTTGGCTCGCGCATTGGCGCGCCGCTCATGGAGCACCCGGAGGTGCGCGCCATTTCGTTGACCGGATCAACTGATGTTGGTCGTATCGTTGGCACGACTGCAGCCAAGAACTTCAAGCACTGCTCCTTGGAACTCGGTGGCAAAAATCCGATGATCGTGCTCGATGACGCCAACCTCGAGTTGGCGATTGACGGCGGTCTCTGGGGCGGCTTTGGTACGACCGGCCAGCGTTGCACCGCGACCAGCCGAATCATCGTGCAGAAAGGCGTGTATGGCGAGTTCGTACACCGCTACGTGGAACGGGCCAAGGCTCTAAAAATCGGAAATGGACTCGACCCGTCCGTTGACATGGGCCCCGCGATTAACGAACCGCAGCTGAAGACCGATCTCGATTATGTCGAAATCGGCCAGTCGGAAGGCGCCAAGCTGCGGTGCGGCGGACATCGCCTGGATGATGGCGAGTACAAGTATGGCTGGTTCATGGAACCGACTGTATTCGGCGATGTCGATCCCAAGATGCGCATCGCGCAGGAAGAGATCTTTGGGCCGGTTGTGTCCATCATTCCGTGTGACAACCTGGAGCACGCCATCCAGATTGCCAACGACATTCAGTATGGCCTGTCGTCGGCGCTGTATACCAAGGACGTAAATCGGGCCTTCAAAGCCATGCGCGATCTGCACGCCGGCATTACTTACATTAACGCGCCAACCATCGGCGCCGAGGTGCACCTGCCGTTTGGTGGTGTGAAAGCCACTGGCAACGGTCATCGTGAAGGCGGCATCGGCGCTATCGATTTCTATACCGAGTGGAAGTCGGTTTACGTGGATTACTCGGACCGGCTCCAGAAGGCCCAGATCGACCGGCCAGAATAAGAGAAAGATTTCACTGCCGAGCCGCAGAGATCGCCAAGATTTTCTCTGCGTCCTCGGCGACCTCGGCGGTGCATAAATCTCAGAGGGTTCAATCGATGCCTACAACGCAGGTCCGTGAAATTTCCGCCGCCACCCGCCTCGACAACGTCCGCTACGCGATCCGCGATTTAGCCGTTCTCGCCGACCAGGTCACCAAGCAGGGCCACAAGGTTCTTCCCCTGAATATTGGCGATCCCCTCAATTTCGATTTCCAGACACCGGCACACATGATTGACGCCGTCTACAAGGCCATGCGCGATGGGAAGAACGGGTATGCTCCATCTTCGGGGATCAGGGAAGCGCTGGATGCGATCCGCGGCGAAGCGGAGCGAAAAGCCATCACGAACATCCAGGACGTTTTCATCACGTCCGGTGTAAGTGAATCAGTAGACATCTGCCTCGCCGCCTTGCTTAATCCGGGCGAAAACGTTCTGACGCCCGCGCCCGACTACCCGCTGTATTCGGCTGTGCTTGCCAAGCTCGGCGTTGAGCTGAATACTTACGAACTGAACGAGGACGACGGCTGGCAGCCCGATCTGGCGGATGTCACCCGCAAGATTTCTCCACGCACCCGCGGGATTGTGCTGATCAATCCTAATAATCCGACCGGCTCGCTGTGCTCGCGGCGGATGCTGGAGTCGGTGGCTGAACTGGCCCGACGTCACAACTTAGTCATCTTCGCCGACGAGATCTACGACAAGTTGATTCTCGACAATGATCAGCATGTTGCGATGGCGGCGGTCGCGCCGGATGTCCCGGTCGTGACCTTCGGCGGATTGTCGAAGAATTACCTGGCTCCCGGCTGGCGGATTGGCTGGGGAGTGGTGAGCGGCGACGACGCCGTGGTGAAGCCATACGTTGAAGGCGTTAACCGTCTGCTGCGCTCGCGCCTGTGCGCAAACCATCCTGAGCAGTACGCCATCAAGCCGGCGCTGGAAGGGCCCCAGGATCATCTCGTGCAGGTCAACAAGAAGTTGCGCTCGCGCCGCGATCGGACCGTCCAGTGGTGCAGTTCCACTCCGCGCGTGAGCTGCGTTCCTCCTCGCGGGGCATTCTATGCATTCCCGAAGCTCGATATTCCGGAGGGCGATGATGTGTTCGTGAAAGAACTACTGCTACAAAAGCACGTGCTGGTTGTGCACGGCTCGGGATTCGGGCAAAGAGCCGGGACTAAGCACTTCCGCATTGTCTTTCTGCCCGATGAGAAGACGCTGGGCGCCGCCTATCAGGCCCTTGCGGATTTCTTGCGCGAGCGCTATCACTAATATTTCCAGCGCCGAGAGCGCAGAGATCGCTGAGAGGCCTATTATTCAATCGTGATCGACATCCACTCTCATATCCTTCCCGAAGTTGATGACGGTCCCAAGTCCTGGGAAGTAGCTTGCGAGATGTGCCGTCTGTCGGCGGAAGATGGAGTCGAGCACATCGTTGCCACCCCCCACGCCAACGACCGCTATCCCTATGATCGCGAGTACCTGAACGGAGCGCGGGCCCATCTGCAGAAACTCGTGGGAGAGTCGCCAAGAATAGGACTGGGTTGCGACTTTCACCTCTCTTACGACAACTTGCAGGACGTGCTGGTTCGGCCCGGCCGCTATACGATTGACGACACCAAGTATCTCCTCGTCGAGCTGAGCAACTACAGCGTTCCTCCGCAGATTGGCGATCACCTGGTGCGTCTGGCGGACAACGGCCTAGTGCCGATTCTCACCCACCCGGAGCGCAATCCGATTCTGCAGAAGAGTCCGCAACGGGTACTGGAGTGGGTAGAGCGTGGCCTTGTCGTGCAAGTAACGGCATCGGCGTTTACCGGCGACTGGGGAGACAGCACCCGTCGGAGCGCGTTGTGGTTGCTGGAGCGCGAGGCGGTCCACGTCCTGGCCAGTGATGCTCACGATACCCAGCATCGTGTTCCAGGGCTGTCTGCGGCACGGGATGCAGTCGCCCAAATCTGCGGGCAGGATATTGCGCACGCGCTCGTAGATGGCAATCCCCGTGCGGTAATTACCGGGCAGCCCCTGCCATACTTCCCGAAGCCGGTGATGAAGCGGTAGCCTCGGGGACTCCTGTATGACATCGCCGTGATTGGCAGCTATGGCCTCTTTACGTCAATAATGTGGTTGAGGTGATTTGTGAGACTCAAGGCGGCAGCAATCG
>DATEPX010000236.1:0-20058 GCA_035272945.1 Terriglobales bacterium | reverse complement strand
GTTCGTAGCCAGACGCTCTATCCAACTGAGCTAAGGGCGCGATCGTTGCAGAGTGGAGGAACGATTTCGATTATAGCGGAAATGAAAGTGGAGCGAAAATTCGGGTCGCTTGCAGTGAGCCTTTTCAGAAAGTAGCGGTCTCCGGATCAATTGCGCCAGACTGCTCAAGACAAACTTGAGGACTCCATTTGCGGTTCGTCAGGAATGTGCAGGCAGGACCTGCCCTAAACGAAGCGCCTGCGCCGCACCCACCGAAACTGCCACAGAATCCAAACTCCACACCAGCCAAACTGGACAACTCGCGGCGGGGAAGATCATCTAATTCAAATTCGGGCTGGAACTAGCAGCTCAAACTGGCGCCGGCAAGCTGTGGAAATCTCCATGCTGCCGGCGATAGTTTTCTAGGGTGTTCCCCCGACAATGTTCGGTGAAGCCGTCAAAATTTCTGGCTCAAAGTAATTCTTGCTTGCAGGAAAGAAATTCCTACCCGTCCTTTTTGTTCTCGTGCCGCTTATTTTCAATAAGTTAGGGATGGTATGACAGGTGCAATAGGACTAGGCAGACGAAGTGGCGCGCAACGGGGCGCTCTTGAGAATAAACTTCGGCCAGAGGTTTTCTTGGGCGCCCCTTTGCTTTACCTTCCAGCCTTACTAAAACGCACTCCAGGAATCCAGGTTTTTCCCATCCAAAGAAGCAGATTCCTCCCTGCGGTCGGAATGACGAGAACCTAAATCCGCGATTTAGGCATGTGCCAGTTTCTCGCGTAGATCGATTCCGGCGCGGCGGAGCAGGGCAGCTACGGTGGGTTCTTTCAGGCGGGAGGCGTCGAACTCGACGCGCACGGTGCAGTCCTTTTCGTCGAATGTGACCCGGCGGATGCCGTAGACATCACGCAGCGTGTCGATGGCGCGCAATGCGGATTCGCCAGGAGTGGCGCCGTAGCGGAAGCGAACTTCCAGTTGGGTCATCTACTTTCCTCCCCTCACAACATACAACAATCGACGGGAGGGAGCGGAGAATCTAATATTTATTAAGCTCTTAGCTTTTAGCTCTCAGCTCTTGGCTTGAACACCCAGAACTTGCGTACACAGCAGAGGAGGGTCATGGCAAATCCAAGCTCACCGGCGACCGGAACGGTAGCCAAAGATCCAGTCTGCGGCATGAATGTGAACCCGGCCACGGCTAAGCATCACGCCGAGTATACCGGGAAGACCTACTACTTTTGTTGCGGGCACTGCGCGGAGAAATTTCAAGCTGAGCCAGAAAAGTACCTGGCGGAGCCCAAATTTTCCGGCCTGGTGACGCTGGGCGGCCCAGGAAAAGCTCCTGCGCAAGTCGCGGGCGAGGGTGCTCGCGCCACACTCGAGATAAGAACGCAGAGCAGCACGCCGATGGTGCAGATCGGGGCTACCCGGCCAAGGGCCAACGGACCTGATCAGCGCACATATGTGTGCCCCATGTGCCCGGAGGTGCGGCAGAGTGGTCCGGGGCCATGTCCGAAATGCGGAATGGCACTGGAGCCGGAGAGTCCCTTAGCCGCGACCAAGATCGAATACACCTGCCCAATGCACCCCGAGATCGTGCGTTCCGGGCCAGGGAGTTGTCCGATCTGCGGCATGGCGTTGGAGCCGCGCCCGGTTGTTGCCCCGGAAGAAGAGAATCCTGAACTGCGCGACATGAGCCGGCGCTTCTGGATCAGCCTGGTGCTGACCATCCCGCTGCTGGCGATTGCCATGGCAGACATGCTGCCCGGAATGCTCATGCAGCACGCCCTGCCTGCGGGATGGCTGGCGTGGATCGAGTTGCTGCTCGCCACTCCGGTTCTGGCGTGGGCCGGGTGGCCGTTCTTTCAACGCGGGTGGGCTTCCGTTGTCAATCGCTCCACCAACATGTTCACGCTCATCGCCATGGGCACGGGCGTCGCCTATATGTACAGCCTAGTGGCTACGTTGTTTCCGCGGATCTTTCCGGAATCGTTTCGCGGAATGGATGGGAAACCGCCCGTCTATTTTGAAGCTGCGGCAGCGATTACAACGTTGGTTCTGCTGGGGCAAGTTTTGGAACTGCGGGCGCGTAGCCGCACCGGTGCCGCTATTCGGTCTTTGCTGGACCTGAGTCCGAAGACGGCGCGACTGCTGCATGATGAAAGGGAAGAGGACGTTCCGCTCGAGCAGGTGAAGCCTGGTGATCGGCTGCGCGTGCGTCCGGGCGAGAAGATACCGGTTGACGGAGTGGTCCTGGAAGGAAACAGCAGCGTAGATGAGTCCATGATCACCGGCGAATCCTTGCCGGTGATGAAGGAACCGGGCGGACGGGTCATTGGCGGAACGGTCAACGGAACAGGTTCGCTCATCATGCGCGCCGAACACGTAGGCAGCGAAACGCTGCTGGCGCAGATCGTGCGCACGGTCAGCCAGGCGCAGCGCAGCCGGGCGCCGATTCAGAGAGTTGCTGACCGGGTGGCAGCCTGGTTCGTGCCGGCAGTCATCACGATTGCGGTGGTCACGTTTGTAGCGTGGCTGCTGCTCGGGCCGCAGCCCCGCTTTGCGCATGCGCTGGTGAATGCGGTGGCGGTGTTGATCATTGCCTGTCCTTGCGCGCTGGGATTGGCTACTCCAGTGGCGATCATGGTTGGCACCGGACGGGGCGCCACGGCGGGCGTGCTCATCAAAAATGCGGAGGCGCTTGAACTATTGGAGAAGGTCGACACGCTGGTGGTCGACAAGACCGGAACGCTCACAGAAGGCAAGCCCAAGGTGCTGTCGGTAGTCAGCCTGGGGGCAATCGAGCAATCGGAATTGATTCTCCTGGTGGCCAGCGTGGAGCAGGGAAGCGAGCATCCTCTCGGCTCCGCCGTGGTCGCTGCGGTGAAAGAGCAGGGAACCAAGCTCGGTGAGGTTCGAGACTTCCGATATCTGCCGGGCAAGGGAGTGGCCGGGAGAGTGGACGGGAGGGCCGTCGTCGCGGGTAATGAGGGTTTTTTGCGCGAGTTGGGAGTTGTCACCCAGGAACTCCATGCGCGCGCAGAGGGCCTGCGGAAGGCAGGACAAACCGCAATCTTGGTGGCGGTGGACGGCGCGCCGGCCGGTGTGTTGGGGATTGCCGATCCAATCAAGGAATCCACACTCCAAGCCATCCGCGAGTTAAAGGCACAAGGACTTCGCATGGTGATGCTCACGGGTGACAACCACGCTACCGCTGAAGCAGTTGCTCACCGCTTGGGCATTGACGAACTAGAGGCGGAGGTACTGCCTGAAAAGAAGGCTGAAGTCGTAGCCAGATTACAGAAAGAAGGCCGTGTAGTTGCCGTGGCGGGCGATGGCATCAACGACGCACCGGCATTGGCGCAAGCGGATGTGGGTATCGCCATGGGTACCGGAACTGACGTCGCCATGGAGACCGGCGGGGTCACGCTGGTGAAGGGCGATCTCACCGGCATCGTGCGGGCTCGCAAGCTGAGCCAGGCGACCATGCGCAATATCCGGCAGAACCTCTTCTTTGCCTTTGTTTACAACTCGGTGGGCGTGCCGATTGCGGCGGGAGTCCTTTATCCGTTCTTCGGGACTTTGCTAAGCCCGATCCTTGCCGCGGCGGCGATGAGCTTCAGCTCGGTGTCCGTGATTACGAATTCATTACGGTTGAGGAAGGTTGAGCTGTAATTGGCGGCTGCAGCCCGCGCTTAAGCAATTTTGAGATGCTTTCCGGTATCTCTCGTTGTGTCCTGTAAGTGCCTCAGGAAGGCGGGTTGCGAACGACTTCGAAAGTGCTGCTTTAACTGTATGACGCCCAACGCTCCGGTAGGCGCCCTCCTCGGCGACGGGAATAAAGCAACAGTTTGTCGACGTCGCGGGCGCGAATCACTTCCACGCCCACTCGCTTGCTGACCTCTGCCAACACGGGCGTGTCGGTAGTACCGCAAATGGCGCTGGAGAATCGCAATAGTTGGAGTCCGAACGATGCGCCATCCGCTGCTGGAGCGCCATCTGCGACATGACCTTTGGCGAGAATCCGCGCACTTGCGATATGGCCTCGCGCATTGTCAGTGCGCGCCACTGGAGTTTTGATACAGCCTGATACAGCCTCTAAAGGCGACGCTGAGAGCGGCGTCTCTGCCGCCGCTATTCCACAGTTACTGTGTAATCGGCGCCTTCCCAGCGCTGTTCGCCCGGCCAATAGAACGTGAACACAACCTCGCGCCCTGTCGCCAGCTTGTGGGTGGGCAAATCCACGGCATATACGCCCAACCCGGTATCCCGGCTATCGCTGTCATGACTTGTCCACCAGCCATCATCGCTCCAGTGGACCATGCCCGGATTCAGCAGGATAAGGCGCAGCTTCTTTCCGTGGGGTAGGGTGCGGCATTTGTTGTTGAACCGCCAGCCAAAAAATTCCGCAGGTGTCTTCTCAATGATGTAGCGCTGGACCGGTTGGGGCGGCTGGTCAAAAATCCTGCCATCGCGCACCGACCGCAGCAGCTTGATGTACTCTGCGTGTGCCCACACCAGGGGCCGCGCCGCTCCGCTCGACTTTCCTCGAAACAGTTCGAGCGCAGGAATATCGTCGCCATCCCAAACTTGCTCAGGAATCAGCCCACTCTCGTCCGTCGAATCCTCCATCACGCGCAGCAGGAGTTCGGCCATATCCTTGTCGCCGGCTGCCAATTCGTAGTGGCCGCGCTCACCTGCCAGGAGGGGCCAGGGGCGCCCGATTCCAGTGCCATCGAAGGGAGATCCGTCCTCATGCTCTCCGTAGCCATCGCCGTTGTAGCGATACCAGCCGGGACCCTGAGGAAGCCTGACACGTAAAAGCGTATCGATAACCTGAATCGTATTCAGAATCCGCGGGTCATCTGCAGCGCGCAGCCCAAAACGCACCAATGCGAGAGAATCCGGGCTGATCAAATGCGATACCGCTTCCTGGCTCATACCCGGCGGACGATTCTTGATGGGTACAAACCCCAGCAGAGGCGAGGGAGCGCACTCAGTCTCCGGCGGTGCAATTCGCACGTAGTAGCCATCCACGCCCAACTGCTTGCAAACATCATTTCCCACGGCGTACGTCCAGCGCTCGACATTGTCATTCCAGGAATCCGCTGTCTCCCGCAGGTAGGTTGCCATCGAGCCCTGCCCGATAAGATCGGCCATGTCGGCAGCGGCCAGCAGCGCTGCGATCTCTGCCGCCAGAGTGAAAGGTGAGAATCCGGCATCTTCTTCCCAGCGGTCCTGCTGTGTAACCGGCCCATTGCGCAGCAGGAAGCCCGCTGCGCGCCGCAACATCGGCCACCAGCGCGCGATGTCACCCAAGGCCGATCCCGCCTCCCGCCGCAGCAGATCGATGAGCAGAATCGGGAGAGCCGTTTCATCCATCTGTACTCCATTCCAGTACGGCCGCCCGTCCATCCACAGATTTTGCGCCCAGTTCCCGTCCGCCTCCTGCGTGACCTCGAGGTAGCGCAGCACCCGCATGGCATCATCAACCGCGCCCGCCGCCAGCAATCCGCCTGCGGTCTCTACCAGATCGCGCGGCCATACCAGGTGATATCCCCCGAGGTCTTCATCGCCTTTGTTAAAACCCCACGGTATGGACAGGCTGGCAATGATCCCACCCAGCAGTGATTTTGATTCATGAGTTCGCAGCACTGCCGTACTGGTGCGATAAAGACATCGGTCTCTGGGCTTTTCATCAAGAGGCTCCAGCAGGCCCTGCCAATTCTCCCAATGGCGCAGATATTCTGTGCGGGCGGAATCGAATCCATCGAGAATAGTAGAAAGCGCCTGCTGGCCCGCTTCCGACCAGATCCCCCCGAACCCGATGGCGAGCAGGAAATCGCCCTGGCCTTCGGATAAATCGATTTCCCCGGTTAGCGCGATGTTGCCGTTCTCCGCGCGCGTGTAGTTCCAAGTCATCAGGAAGTTCTGGGAGATGTCCTGCCATCCGTCGGAGAAACCCACGAATCCCACGGACATCTTCCGCCACGGAACCGAGCACGCGAAGGCCAGGGCGTGTCGGTCGCGCTCCGCGAAAAGCATGGGGAATCCCTTGTAGTCGCCCACCCATCCTGTATTGCCGTATCCGAAATTGGCGAGATGTGGTGAGAGCAGTGCGTAAAGGCGGTAGTCACTCTGCGTGCCTTGCAGAGGCTCAAAGTGAATCTTTTGCAGAACCACATTGCGGTAGGGATCAGACAGCACTTCTTTCTCGATGCGGTATCGTTTCTGGTTGTGAGTGGTTACCAGGCGATAGGCTGGAACACCATCCCCCAACTGGCTGATTTGGTACGATGTATGCCGCTTTTCTTCCGAGAAGAAGCTGTTTCCGTCAGTGACCAGTAAGCCCTGGTCGCGGGTGCAAGCCTGGTCCACCCGCGGAAAGTAAATTTCATTGAGAATGCCGTGGCTGAGCGTGAACCACACTCGGCTGTGCAGGTTGAGCGCAGTCCCAACGCCGGACTTGGCGCTGGAGGTCCAGCGTGGCTCGATCCCGGGCCAACCGGGAGCAAAACGAATCTCCGGATCACTCACAGGAAGCTGCCCTCGTCTGACAGTTCTTTACAATTCTTTGACACAAGTTTTGCAAATGGTCTCGACATTTGCATCTAACGTTCAAGATGATGCGGTGATTGCCATCGCTATCGCTAAAGTCGGGAACGGCAGAATACCAGAACGGCAGAGTCATGGTCCTGAATCCCGGAAGGAAAACGTCCTTGTGTGCAGCATTTACTTGGGTGTGTTTGCTGGGTGCCTGTCTGCCTGCCGGGGCCAATGAATTCGATCCGCACTTGGACCATGGTTACCAGTTCCTGTACAACCTCGATTTCAATCGCGCGCAGCAGGAGTTTTCATCCTGGGAGTTGCAGCACAGCGACAATCCGCTCGGTCCAGCCTCGGAAGCGGCAGGGATCCTGTTCTCCGAGTTTCAGCGCCTGGGCGTGCTGGAAACGCAGTTTTATGAGAACGATTCCGCGTTTGCAGCTCGCAAGAAGATTTCTCCTGATCCGGCAGTGCAAGCTCGCTTCAACGCCATCTTGCAGCGCGCCGAGAGCCTGGCGCGCGCCCGTCTCGTGCAAGATCCGAAAGACCTTGATGGTCTTTTTGCACTAACGCTCGCCTCGGGATTGAAAGCTGACTACGCTGCACTCATCGAAAAGCGCAACCTGGCTTCGCTGCATTTGGCGCGCGAGGCGACCACGTGGGCCGATCGACTGCTCGCCGTGCATCCCGATTGTTACGACGCCCATCTTGCCGGCGGTATCAGCCGGTACCTCATAGGAAGCATTTCGGCGCCAATACGCTGGATTTTGCGAGTGGGCGGGATCAAAGGAGACAAGCAGGCAGGAATTGCCGAATTGCAACTTACCGCCGAGCGCGGCCATTACCTGGCACCCTTCGCTCGGATCCTGCTGGCGATTGCCTATGTGCGTGAAAAAGACAAACCGCGCGCCCGTGAAATGTTGGCCTCACTGCGCAAAGATTTCCCGGAAAATCCGCTCTTCGCTCGCGAAATCGCACGCCTCGACTCGGGAAAGTGAAATAGAAACAGGGCAGCCTGCTCCACGCCATTATGTCGTCATCCTCAGCAGACGTCAGTCTGCGAAGGATCTCGCGTGTACGACGGAAGACCTGAACAGCGCTCGCAAGATCCTTCGCCTAGCACAAGCTAGCTTACGCTTGGCTCAGGATCACGACATAGTGTGTTATGCGCGCCTCTGTCGGGATTCAGCGCGGCGTTACATCAATCCGTGTGACTTCGACCGCCGCAATTTGTCTATGTTTTTCGCAGCAGGCGCCCGGTGGGATGGGCGCTCCATGTGGGCAAGTTCGTGGATGTCCCAGGAAGGTGCATATTTTCTCCGTCGCTTCGGGCGAGAGAATATGCTCGAACTTACAAGCCTGCTGCTCAATTTCCGTCTCGCTGTCCAATGCCAGACTGTCGGTAAACAGCCGCTCTGCCAACCGGTGCCGGCGAATGATGTCTGCCGCCTTCTTCCGCCCACGCTCAGTCAGTTCGACCACCATGCTGCCGTCCCCTGTCGATACCCCCGCCGGCTTCAGTGCATCGTGACAAGGATTGATGAACGGCTTGTGTTCATGCGCCTCGGGAGGGTGTGGGCTGGCTGAAACCAAGCCCAACTCCATCATCTTTTCGATGGCGATGCTGACCGGCAGTGCACCATGCACTTCCATGCGCCCGACTTCGGCAATTTCTCCCTGCTCGGCCACAACCCAAAGCTCTTCCAGCACCTCGTCAAATTGCTCTTCATCGGCCATCGCGAAAACTTCCTGCGCAGCAATGCGGCCATGGTGCAGCTCAATCCGGCGATCGGCCAACCGGGCGACTACCGGGTCATGAGTGACCATCACGATCGTCCGTCCCTGCTGGTGTAATTGGCGCAGCAAACGCAAGACGATTTCTTCATTCTGCGCGTCCAGGTTGCCGGTAGGTTCGTCAGCCAAAACTATTTTCGGATCATTGATCAGGGCTCGCGCAATACACGCCCGTTGCTGCTCGCCTCCGGAGAGATGGGCGGGCACGTGATCTGCGCGCTCCTTCAGCCCCACGCGCTCCAGTGCTTCCAGCGCTTCCTGCTCGTCGGTCATGCTGTGGAAATACTGCGCAAGCATGACGTTCTCGAGTGCGCTGAGGTACGGGACTAAATGAAACTGCTGGAAGACAAAGCCGATCTTCTCGGCGCGCACGCGGTTCAGCTCCGTCGTTGACATGCCGGCAACATTCTCGCTGTCGAGCAGGATTTCCCCGGAGGTCGGCCGATCCAGGCAGCCAATCAGGTTGACCAGTGTCGATTTGCCCGAGCCCGAAGGACCCATGATGGCGAGCCATTCACCGGGATCAACCTGCAGCGAGATGTTGTTGAGCGCACGAATGACGCCGCCGTTCTCCTCGGCCTTTGCCGGATACGCCTTCGTGACATTCGTGATCCGAATCATCCTCACTCACCCCTCAGAATGATAGCAGGCTCTACCCTCCGCAAAAGCCCGATTGGCAAGGCCGCCGACAGAAGCGCCACGGCCACGCTGCCCGCCAACACGATCGGCAACACGCTAATCCGCGGCACTACCGAATCATGAAAATTCACGCGCCCAATCCAGGCGGCGAGCCCAATTCCGATTACAAATCCCAGCAGCGCTCCAACTACCCCCAAGGCCGCTGCCTCGGTGGCAAAGAATCCGTTCAGCAGTCTCTCCGAAGCGCCCAGTGCCTTCATAATGGCAAAATCGCGCCGCCGGTCGAACACCCAGCCCATCAGCGTGGCGAGCACACATAGCGCAGCCGTAAGAATGATCAGAGCCGCGGCCGCCAGCAGTGCGGCGCGCGTCTTCCCCAGCACGCGAGCTTCGGCTTCCACGATCTGGCGGACAGGACGGACCTCGGCAGTCGGCAGTTGCCGGGCCAGTCGCTGAATGGCGGCATTGACCTCTTCGGTAGATCCGTTGACGGCGATCTCAATCGTAGACGGCTGCACTCCAGTCCAGGCCTCGAATTCAGGCAGGTTCAGATAAATGCGGCTATCCTCGGCGGCGCCGGTCTGGAGAATTCCACCCGTCGCCAGGCGGATTGCTTGTCCCTGAAAGCTGAGCTCGAATGGCTTTCCCCCGGGGCTCACCACCGTACCTGCGCGCGTACCCACCAGCGCGGCACCATTTTCTGCTGGCCATGCGGTCACGGACCACCAGCTGTTCAGTTTGCGCACGAGCGCCAGGTCGGTGCCGGCAACCACCACCGATTGCCCATCAGCCGTGCGCGCCACGATGTACGCAAACGGTACCGCGATGCTCTGTGCGCCGACCGTGGATTGAACCGTGGGCAAAGCGTCGGCAGGGAGTGCCGTGCCATCTTTCCCCATCACGACTACGTTGGCGCCATAGCTGCGGAACTCTTTTCGCAACTTCGCCTGCACATCAGCATAGAGAGTCAACATGGTGGTAGCGACGGCGGCCGCAACCACCATGGCCAGCAGCGCCGATGCCGCTCGGCCGCGGCGCAGCACTGCCGCCCGCACCAGCATGCGCAGAAACATCGAGGTATGAGGCCGGCCGCTCCGTCGGTTGGCCACCTGAGTAGGATAGTGGGGCAGGGAACTCATGCCTCACCTCGCAATGCAAACACCGGGTCAAATAGCACAGCGCGCCGAATAGCCGCTGCACTTCCTGCAAATGTCACCACCACCGCAATCGCCAGAATGATAGGGAAGAGCACCGGCTGAATGGTGATCTGCGAATTGAAAATCGTCTGGCCGATCTGGTGTGCCAGCGCGATCCCGGCGAAGTAGCCGGCAGTGCCGCCCAGCACCGCCAGAAAAACTGCTTCCGTGAAGAACAGTGCGGCGATCGAAGCATTCCCGCCCCCCAGAGCCTTCATTAGTCCGACTTCTCCGCGCCGTTCGAAAATTGCCGTCGCCATGGCTGCCGAGACCGCAAGCGCCGAAGCAAACAAGGCGGCCAACGTGACCAGCAGCATCAGTCCCTTGATGCGCGAAAGTACCGTACCCTCGTTCTGAGCGACTTGCCGAATCTGCTCGGCATGAGAGTGCGGAATCGCTTCCTGCAGCTGATAGGCGATGGACTGCACGTAAGGCGAGCAGTACCAGCGGTCGTAGATCTCGGGATTCATGGTTTTGGGATCGCGTCGCGCCAGCGCATCTTCCGGCTTGGTAAGCGCGCTGACGTAGATGCGCCGAACTGCTCCGGGCTTCCCTAGGATCTGCTGAGCCACTGCAAGAGGAGCAACCACTTGCCCGTCTTCGGCGCCGCCGGTAGAAAGAATTCCGCCGATGCGGTGACTCTGGCCGGCAAGCCCGATCTGATCTCCCGGCCGAACCTGAAGGCTGGAAGCTAGACGCTCCCCGACCAGCACATCGGACGAAGTGTCATCCGGCCATCGGCCCTGGACTTTCCACCAAGGATTGGTTGTGCGAACGCCGGCAACAAAATCTTCTTTGCCCAGTTTCAATTCTTTCGAAAAATATGTGCCGAGCAAGGTAACGTCGCGCGAACTCGCCGACGTCGTTAGGGTAGTTGTTACCGGCAGCATGGGCGCGAAGCCTGTGATGTTGTGCGCCCAGAAAGTCCCTCGGATTCTTGGCAGGTCGGCTTCATTGAGAAAAGCTCCGTCGCTCGGCGGCTTCAGATTGATGCCCCCGATTTCAACATCCAGCGTATCTTCCTGTGGCGTGACTACCAGGTTGGCGCCATAGCTGCGCAACTCGCGATTGATTTTGTCGCCGATGTCGGTAGCGACAGCAATCATGGCAGTGGCCACGGCCACACCCAAGGTTATGGCGACGCCGGCCAGCACCTTGCGCCGCTTTTGTCGCCGAAATGATTCATAGACCAGGCGCAGGAACATGACCTATGGCTGTTGGAAGTAGCGCGTACCGCCCGCCACGTCCGCCTCCATGATGATGACAGCGTCGGAGGTCACCGTGGTTTTCAGGGGAATAGGATTGCAGCCTCCGGCCATGCCCACCGACTGCGGATTGATGGGCGCAGCGCAGTTCTTGCACACCACACCAGTGCTGGTTTTGTAGAACCCCACCGGTCCGCAAATCTCGCAGGCGTCGTACACGGTGGCAATCTGGCCATCGGGCCTCTGATACAGCCAGAAGCGGATCTCCTTTCCGCTCTCTTTGACGGAGAAGCGGTGCAAATCGCCGTCGTAGACCAGGTTCAGCGGGATACTCGCCTTCCCATCGACAAAAGTAATCTCGGTAGCTGGCGAGAGCGCGCTCACGCTCTTGGCATAAATGAACTCCGCGGTTACCAGAGTGATAAAGATAAAAGAGCTCGCATATACGGATACCATCCACAACCGGTCGCGCCGGGAGCTCCACGAGGCCTTGCGGCGCTCGGCGGGAGAGGCTGACGCGGGTAGAGGCTCGCGCCGCTTGAGCTCGAACAGAACCATCAACGCCGCCAAGGCCAGAATGGTCACAAAGAAAAACAGATCGTTGCGCACGATCGGTCCAATAATTGCCATCTCGCGCTTGGAAGAGGGGAGTACGCCATTCTCGGAAAGCTCATGCAACCCGGAGATGATCAGCTGGGCGGCAACGAAAAACAGGATAACCGTGGTGACGCGGAAGAATTTTTGCAGATTGATCCGTACGCTGCCCTTGACGAACATTACGCCAAACAGAACGGCCGCGGCTACGCCCAACAGCGTGCCGATAAAATTCAGCAACTCGCTTGTGTTGAGCGAAACCGCGCCTAGGATGAGCACCGTCTCGACGCCTTCGCGCAGCACCATCAGGAAAACAAAAGCAAAGAGCCCGAACCGGGAGCCTTCGCCGGCTAGCAATCCGATCTTGCCCTCGATTTCCCTCTTGAGCTTCCGGCCCGTCCTCATCATGAAAACGACCATGGTGACGACAAAAAAAGCCGCCGCTAGCATGATCCAACCTTCGAAAATGTCTTGATTGAAGTGAGTGCGCGACAGCAGGATGGCGACCCCAATGCTTCCCAGGAAAGCGGCGCCCAACGCGGCATAGACGGACTTGCGCAGCTCCGGCCGCCCAATCTTGGCCAGGTAAGCCAGAGTAATTCCGACAATGAGGGCGGCTTCCACTCCTTCGCGCAGCGTAATAATGAAGGCTTCAAGCATGATGTGGCCGGTCCTGAATAGGCATGACGATTTTGAAAATGAATTTCAATTTCAACTACATAGGATAGCCTCCTGCCGTACCCAGGGTCAACGCATCAAGTCACGTTACCGTGTGATACTGGTCACACCATGGCCCAGCCTTGGAATCTCAAAGGCTTCTCAAGAACCGCTTCGCATCCGCCAGGTGAGGGAACAGTCTCTCCTCCTCCTGGAAGGCCGGCGAATGCACACACCGCCGGCTGCCGCGCAGCTTCACCGGATGCTTCAGGTGCAGCATTTCGTGATACACGATGTACTCCACGGCATAGCGCGGAACCCGCGGATGGTCAAACACCCGGCTGACCACGATGGCATTGTGGGCCGGATCATAGTGCGCCAGGCTGTTGCGTGCGTGATTCTGGCTCCATGTCATTTGGGGCCGGGCCAAGAGTCCATAAAAAAAACGGTTGTTTAATTCTTCGAAAACCTTGTCCAGGTCATAGGCGCGACCTCGCGCCGACTCGATCCGTTTGCGGCCGCGGATTTGCCGCACCAGGTGTGTCCTGCTGGCGATTTCATGACTGGAGACGTACTTCCGGTAGCGGCTGGCGTAGGCTCGTTCAATCGGCTTGCGATACATCTTCGCCAGCAGGATGTGGGCGATGGCGCGCAAGACGCTCTCCGGAGCGCCTTCCAGCAGGTCGGAAATCCGCACCAGGAGCCTGCCATCGCGCATGCGGATGGTGTGGTTGACGTTCGCAAAGGCGAAGAATTCGATCACAAACTCCGGCACCGGCGCCCGCGGCCTTAACTCCCGATAACTTTCCTGGAAAATAGGAAGCAACCCGTCTTTCACTGGGGGTCTAGGTTAGCACGTAAAAAAAAGAATTCCGAGAACGCCGAGATCGCGGAGAGCGCAAGAGTTATGTCGGTGTCCTCTGGGTGCTCGGCGGTTAATCCGTTCTTTTCTTTTTCTTGTGTTTGGCCATCTCTTCCTGCTCGTCGAGCAGTTTGCGGTGGTCGGTGGCCCCGCTATTAACCGCATCGATGGCGTTGCTAAGGACGAACTCGTAGGATTTCGTATTTTCCTTGGGGCCTGTGAGCCCCTCGCGGAACGTCTTCAACTTGGCCTGGAACTCCGCATCGGCTTCAATAATGGCCTTCAGCGCCTTCCGGATGTCACTCTTCCGGTCCATGTAGGTATCGATGTTCTCATCCAGCTCGTCATAAACATCGAGAAAATTCTGCAGCCGCTTATGCGTTTCTGCCGGACGATCTGCAGCCGCCATCTTGGGATCGGTGCGGGCAAGTTGCAGCTGGTCTAAGCGTTCGCGCGCAAACTTAAGGAAGAGCTTGAGCCGCTGGTCGGGCTCCATCGCCGTGTCGCGCAACTGGTCGATCTCAGCCGGTGTCAAATCAGCATGTCGTTGCGCATGAGCCGGCAGAACCAACCCCGCCAGCAGTGCTAGAGTCAGCAGGCTCCTGTTTCTCATTTGCTGCTACCAAACATTCTCGCGAGTAAATCCGTGCGTACACGTTCCAGATGGTCGATAGCCTCTTGCACGGGCGGCTGATCTTCAAAATTCAAATTGTGTTTCACGTCGCGCAGCTTGTTGGCCATCTTGCGGACGGAAATCTCAGCATTCTTAAGCTTCTTGCCGGAGCCGGTAGCCGCGTCGCGAGCCTGTTCCGAGTAGGTGACAACCTCCTGAATAAGGGCTTTCGCCTCATCCACCTTGCCGCTGGTGTAGAGCTTGTCCGCCGTATCCAATTGCCGTTCCGCGATCTTCAGGCAGAGATCAATGCGTTCCGAGGGCTTCGCCGATTCGACCCGCGCCTTCAATTCCTCGACCGGCTCTTCCTTCCTGCCCAGTACGATTGGGGAGCAGGCCAGGACTACTAACGAAATGATGACCCAGGTTCGCATGTCTTATTTCTTTGGTTCGATCGCAATCAGCCGATGCCGTGCCTGCCATTCCTGGTTCGGAAACTGGCCGTTCGCGGTCTCCAGAAAGCGATGATAATTCACCGCCGCCTCTTTGTAGACCCGCAGATGATCGTAGGCAGTGGCCCGCAGAAAGTAGCTTCCGGCATTCTCCGGCAGAAATTTCGCACGCAAATCCAATGCCTGGATAGTGCGCTCGTAATTCTTGTTTTCACTGGCGGCATTAGCCAAGTCCCAATATACGTCTCCAAGGTCAGGCTTCACCTGGAGAGCGGCCAGAAACTCTTTCTCCGCTGCCGGAAAATCGCGCTTTTTCATGTAAACGCGGCCCAGACTCTGGTGCAGCTGCGGATCATTGGGTGTGCCCGCTATTAAAGCCTGGTACAGGGGCAAAGCCCGATCGTATTTTCCCGCCGCCGCGCAAACATCGGCCAAATCTTTCTGCGCCGGTTTGTCATCGGGAGCAAGCTTCAGTCCCGCCTGCAGTTCGGCCGCCGCCTCATCGTACTGCTGATCCGCCGCCAGCACGCGCGCCAACTGAAAATGGCCCGGTGCATGGTCCGGGCGAACCGCTACTAATTGCCGCAAAGTATCCGCGGCTTCCAGTAGGCGAGCGCCCCGCATATAGATATTGGAGATTCCGATCAGGGCGTCGGCTGACTTCGGATCGACCGCCAGGACCTGCCGGTATTCGTGTTCCGCCTCGGCAAACTGGTTTTGTTTTTCCAGCAGGGAACCAGCAGAAAGATGAGGCTCGGAATCTTTGGGCTGAAGGAGTGCAGCATGACGATATGCGGCTAGCGCCTCCGCCGATTTGCTTGCTTCCAGAACATGTCCCAGAGAAAGCCAGGCGCGTTCCTGGCCCTCCGACACATGATCGGTAGGCGTGAGTATGGTCGCAGCGCGCAGGAACTGCTCGGAGCCGGGTTGGTTGGTCTTAGCCAGCATCAGCCCAAGATTGAGATTCGATTCGAACACGTCAGGCTTGGCCGCCACTGATTTGCGGTACGCCGCGATGGATTCCTCAACCTGGCCCTTGGCGTTATAGACAAAGCCCAGGTCAAACCAAGCCTGGTAGTTTTTAGGATTCTGCTCGGCGACTTTTTTCAGCAGGGGTTCTGCGCTCGCGTAGTCTTTCTTTTGAATGGCCGCTTCGGCTTGTTGGAGTTCCGCTGGAAACGAAGTGTCTTCGACCGCCACTTTACTATGGCGTACGGTGGTGTGCGTGGTCTGCGCCGTTGCCGGGCTCAGGAGCAGCAGCCCCGCCGTCAGTCCCGCTAAGATTCGACTATTTCCTGCCATTCGAGCGCGAGCCGTTACCATTTAAGATGCGCGCCAGATACTTTCCGGTGTACGACGCCGCAATCTTGGCAATTACTTCCGGTGGGCCCGTCCCTACCACGTAGCCGCCGCGTTCGCCACCTTCCGGGCCGAGGTCAATCACCCAATCGGCCGTCTTAATGACTTCCAGGTTATGCTCGATCACCAGGATCGATCCGCCCGCATCAATCAGGCGACGAAAGGCGGCTAGCAATTTGCTGACATCATCAAAGTGCAACCCGGTGGTGGGCTCGTCGAAGATGTATAGGATGCGATGGCGATGCTTGGCATCGTGGCCGGCCGCGGGCCTCATCATCTCGCGAGAACCCGGCAAGTGCGCCGCCAGCTTCATGCGCTGCGCCTCGCCTCCCGACAGCGTGGTAGCCGACTGCCCCAACCGCAGGTAACCTAGCCCGACCTCCTCCAGAACCCGCAGCTTCTCGGAAACTTTGGGAGCGTTGGCGAAAAACTGTAGTGCCTCTTTGACGGTAAGGTTAAGTACTTCGTGAATGTTCTTGCCACGATAGCGAACCTCGAGCACCTGCGGCTTGTAACGCGTGCCTTTGCATTCTTCGCAAATGAGTTCCACGTCCGCCAGGAACTGCATCTCGACCGTGACCGTGCCATCGCCCTGGCAAGTCTCACAGCGTCCGCCCGGAATATTGAAGGAGAAATGCCCGGCCGTGAAACCACGTTTTTGCGCTTCGGGCAGGGAAGCGAATAAGTCGCGTATACCGTCGAATGCCTTAATGTACGTAACGGGATTCGAGCGCGGCGTTCGCCCAATCGGCGACTGGTCCACCATGATCACCTCGTCGATGAACTCAGCGCCTTCCAGCTTCTCCCAATTGGCCGGTGTGGTGAGCAAGCCATTGGGCTGTTTCTTGGCCGTCGCCAACGCCTGATAGAGAACATCGTGCAGCAGAGTCGACTTGCCGGATCCCGACACCCCAGTGATGGCTACGATCATATTCAGCGGGATGGTCAAATCGATGCTCTTGAGATTGTGTTCCCGTGCGCCTTTGATTTTGATTTGCTGCGGGCTGGGTTTTCGACGTGCATTAGGCAGCTGGATCCGCAGATCCTCGGAAAGGTAACGCCCCGTGAGCGACGCAGGATTCTTGGTTATCTGCTCATAGTTTCCCGTGGCAATCACTTTGCCACCGCTCTCGCCTGCACCCGGACCAAGATCCAGAATGCGGTCCGAAGCCCTCATGATGTCGGGATCGTGTTCCACGACGAGGATCGTATTTCCCAAGTCGCGCAAATCATGAAGGATTTTGATCAACCGGTGTGTGTCGCGGCTGTGCAGGCCAATAGATGGCTCATCGAGCACATACAACGTTCCCACCAGGCGCGACCCCAGAGAAGTTGCGAGCTGGATTCGTTGCGCCTCGCCCCCCGACAGAGTTGATGACAAGCGATCGAGCGTCAGATACTCGAGTCCGACTTCGTTCAAGAACCGCAGCCGTTCCTGGATCTCCTCCAGCAATTTCTCGGCAATGCCGGCTTCCTGTGCCGTCAGCTTCACTTCGCAAAAGAACTGTGCCGCCTGTTCCACCGTCATCTTGCAAACGTCACAGATATTCTTGCCATTAATCTTTACCTGGCGAGCTTCCACGCGCAGTCGCGCTCCTCCGCAGGTAGAGCAGATGGAGTATCCCCGGTACCGGCTCAGGAAGACGCGCACGTGCAGCTTGTATTTCTTACGCTCCAGGTGATTAAAGAATCCGCGCACCCCCGGAAAACGGCCTTCGCCACTGATGATCATGCGCTGATGTTCCTCGTCGAGTTCCATCCACGGCACGTCAAGCGGAATTTCTACTTGCTTGGCAAAGCGCTTCAGTTCGGTGTACAGAGGCCTGTACTTAGGCTTAGTCCAGGGCTCAATCGCACCTTGAGCCAAAGTTTTCCTTTTGTCGGGAATGACCAGGTCGAGATCGAAGTCGATGGTGTTGCCGAATCCCTGGCAGCGCGGGCACGCGCCATAGGGATTGTTGAAAGAGAACAGCCGCGGCTCGGGCTCCTCGTAACGGATGTTACAGCTCTTGCACTCGAAGCGATTCGCGAACCGGATTTGTCTGGCGGCTTCTCCCTCCTTCGGCGCCGTCTCAAAGATCACCTCTCCGGATTCGCGATAGCAGCTCTCAATCGCATCCACGATGCGGGAGCGGGCATCAGCTGAGACTGCGATTCGGTCTGCCAGCAGGAACACCGGCTCGGAGAAGTTGATGTCGAGCAAGGACTCGGGCGTCGAGAACTCGAAAATCTGGCCTTTCTGGTAGAGCCGGTTAAAGCCCCGCTTGCGCAGATCAAAGAGGCGATTCTTGAGGAAGTCAGAAACCGTACCGCCGGCATCCTGCCGGCTGTCCTGCAGGCGTCCCGCCCGCAGACGTGGTCCCTTCCGCCCCAAAGCATTCTTCTTGGCGCGCCCGTCGCTAGAGCTCTCAGAAACATCCCGCGGCCCGGCGTGCAGCGGGAACAGCACATTCAGTCGGGTGCTTTCCCCCAGGGCGAGCACGGCATTCGCCACTTCGTCCACCGTATCTTTCTTAACTTCTTTGCCGCAGTTGACGCAGTACGTCCGGCCCACGCGAGCAAACAGCAGACGCAAGTAGTCGTAGATCTCTGTAGCCGTGGCCACGGTTGAGCGCGGATTTCGGGTCGTATTCTTCTGCCGGATCGCCACCGCCGGAGCGATGCCGTCGATCACGTCCGCATCGGGCTTCTCAATCCGCTCCAGAAACTGCCGCGCGTATGCCGACAACGACTCCACATAGCGGCGCTGTCCTTCGGCATAGATGGTGTCAAAGGCGAGCGACGACTTGCCCGATCCCGACACTCCCGTCACGACCGTCAAGGTGTTATGGGGAATCTCGAAATCGATGTTCTTCAGGTTGTGGACGCGGGCGCCGCGAACAACAATGGATTCCGTGGACATTTTAGGGGCCACCGCAGCCGCCGCAGAAAGCCAGGGAACAGCAGACTCGGGCTCGTTCCTACTGATATCGTCGGGAGCACTGCGGAATCTTTTTATTATAAAGGGGAAGAGGGGTGCTCAACGGACGAAATGCGCGGTTGGTTGTCATTCCAATCAAGCGGCGCCCGAAGATTCGCCTGACGAATCGCCTACAGGGATTGTGCCAGTGGTACCAGCGATCGAGAGCCGGGCTTCAGCCCCAGCGTGGGCCAATTACCCTTCCCCTTGTCATCCCGTCAAGCGGAGCCATAGGTTCGTACAAGAGTCCTATTGCGCAGTCGAGGGATCGCTACCAGACGTTCCGATTATAGAATTCTCTGCCGGAAGTTCAGGGGAAAAGAACAGATTCCTCGCTGCGCTTGAATGACAAGATACTCTACAAATCTCATCAAGCCTTCCGAGCCATAACCTTGCTCTTCTTCACACCCACCGTAAGCGCCAGCCACGCCACTAACGCAGCGTATTTTTCGTCCTGGCGCCACGGAGATCCGACCGACCGTCCGAAATCCGCGAGTTGCCCGTCGATTTTGGCTCGGGAGAGATGCAGATCCTTTTCAACACAACTGTAGAGTTCGCGTTCTTTAACTCCCAACACCGGCAGCCCGCACTGCTCGCTGGCCCTGGCCAGCGCGTTGCGAAAGAGTTCCCCTTCGGCGGCATGGATCATGGCATGGGAAACCAGGATGCCCGCTAAAGAGGGAAGAGCCCGCCCTGCCGCGAGCAGCAGACCGCAGGCTTTTGCCGTGTGTCCTCTTGTTTGTAATGCGTCGATCGTTGCGCGCAGGGCTTCTTCCGCCAAAGAGTAGGTCCGCTCCAGACATCGCGTCACCAGCTTCTCGGCGTCTTCGAATGGCAGGGGCTCGGCGGCGTGGTAGGGCTGCTTGGAACCTGGGATGGTGGGATCAGCCAGCTGGATAATGCAGCGCTCAACCACGGACGGTGACTGAGGCGGCCCGGCGATCGCGACCAGCGCGGCCCATCCGGAGTGCGTCCGAAAGCCTAGGGCCGCCTTACCCAAGCCTCACCTCACCTGGTTTAATGACGCGCCACATTATGGTGGCACTTCGCAGATCGGGAAAAGCAGATTCCTCGCCCCAAAAACGGGCGCTCGGAATGACAAGCCGGGTCAGGACCGGTCGGCTTCTTGGTCCCGCCGCTTTCCGTAGCGCATCGCCATCCCGATACCCAGCGTCATAAAACCGGCCGGAGGAATGAG